>JAEVZA010000245.1 GCA_023392475.1 Actinomycetes bacterium
TCGCAGCCCTGTGGCCGCTCGTCGCCGTGCACCCGCGTCGTCGTCCGCCACTCCCGCACGCCGGCGAGCCGGCCGATCGCCGACGCCGCGTGCTCGGGGAACGGGAAGATCGGCACCGACGCCCCGGTGCCCTCGTCCACCAGCCGCCCGGCGCGCTCGGCGCCCACCATGGTCGCCGCGAACGTCGTCTCCGGCCACCGGGCCGCGGCCGCGACGACGGCGGCGGCGACGCCGGCCGACGGCTCCAGCGACGGGGCCGCGTCGATCACCACGACGCTGTGCACGAGGGGATCCTCGGCCGCGCCGGCGATCGTCCGCGCGTACGTCGCGCCGTCCGCCTCGGGTCCGAGGTCCAGGGGGTTCGGGAGGTCGCGCTCCGCCGAGCTCCCGCTGCGGAGGGGGACGAGGTCGAGGCCGGCACCCGCGCACGCGTCGGCGGCGAGCGCGAGCGCGCCGTCCGAGTTGCCGATGACGGCGATCCCGCGCCCGCGGGGCGCCGGTTGGTCGGCGAGCAGCCGGCCGAGGTCGAGCAGCTGCTCCAGCGTGCCCACCGACATGACGCCGGTCTGGCGGAACACGGCGTCGGCGCGCCGGTCGGCGTCGCTCCGACGCGAGCCGGTGGCGCCGACGACGCGGGTGTGCAGCGCCGCGACGGGCTTGACCAGCGAGGCGGCGCGGGCGGCGCGCACGAAGCGCGAGGGCAGGCGCCGGCTCGCGAGGTAGAGCAGCACCGAACCGGTCGCCTCGTCGTCGGTCCAGTACGACAGCAGGTCCGCGGCGGTCACGTCCGCCGGCGTGCCCGCGGCCACGAAGGTCGACACGCCCACGCCGATCCGCGCCGCGTGGTCGAGGATGGCGGCGGCGAGGGTGCCCGACTCGGACAGCACGCCCACGCTGCCGGCGGCCGGTACCGCGGCGACCGGCACCGCACGCAGGCGGACCTCGGGGTCGGTGTTGACGATCCCGAGGCTGTTCGGCCCCAGCACCCGCATCCCGTGCGCCCGTGCGCAGCGCACGACCTCCCGCTCGACCACCGCGCCGGCCGGACCGGCCTCGGAGAAGCCGGAGGAGAGGACGACCACCCCGCCCACGTGCTTCGCGCCGCAGCGGTCGACGACGTCGGGCACCGCCGTGGCGTCGCCGGTGACCACCACGAGGTCGACGCCGTCGGGCAGGTCGTCGACCGCGTCCCGGACGTCGACGCCCGGTGGGTCGCCGGGCGCGAGCGCCTCGCCGACCACGAGCAGGTCACCGGCGAACTCGCCGGCGACGAGCTGGCGCACGACCTCCGCCGCCCGGTCCGCCTCCGCCGGCGGGCGTGCCGAGCCACCCCCGGCGTCCACCACGGCCACGGAGGCGGGAGCGAGGAGGCGGCGCACCGACGCCGCCTCGGCGATCCGCTCCCGGCGCTGCACCGCGGCGGCCACCTCGTCGGTCGGGCGGATGTCGAACGCGACCTCGACGACCCCGTCCTCCAGGTGCGAGGCGACGTCGTAGCCCGCCGCCGCGAACACGCCGAGCATCTTGCGGTTGTTCGCGAGCGTGGACGCGGCGAAGCGGGAGATGCCGTTCTCGCGGCCGGCCGCGGCGAGGTACTCCAGCATGACGGTGGCGAGCCCGCGGCCGTGGTGCCGGTCGTCGACGAAGAACGCGACCTCGGCGGTGTCGGTGCCGGTGTACCGCTCGTAGCGGGCCACCCCGACGATGTCGTCGCCGAGCACGGCGACGAACGCGACGCGGTCGTGGTGGTCGACGTCCGTGAAGTGCGCCGCCTCCCGCTCGGACAGCGTCGGGCGGGGCGAGAAGAACCGGAAGTAGACCGACTCCGGCGACTGCCGCTCGTGGAAGCGGATGAGCTCCGGACCGTCGGACGGCTCGATCGGGCGGATGCGGACCGTGTGGCCGTCGCGGAGCACGACGTCGGCCGCCCAGGAGCGGGGCACGCTCGGGTCCACGGCGCCGACCCTACCGGAGCCCCCGAGCGCGGAGCGGCCGCCGGCCGGGGCGCCGTCGGTAGGCTCCGCCGATGGACGACGGGGGTCGGATGGACGGCACGACGGACGCACGGTCGAGGACGGAGGCGGGGTCGACCGCCGTGCCGGGTGCGGCCGACGCCGAGGTCGCCGAGCGGGCGGCGGCCTACTGGGACGCCGTGCTCGAGGCGCACCCCACCTCGGCCACCCTGCTGGGGCTGCACGAGCACGACGACCGCCTCGAGGACCTCTCCGAGGACGCCGACCAGCGCCACCGCGACCGGCTGGCCGGCATCGCCGCGGCGGTCGACGCGATCGACCCGGACCGCTGCTCCCCCGCCGGCCGCGTCACCCGGTCGCTCCTGCGCCACCAGCTCACGACCTCGATCGAGGCGATCGACCTCCGCCTCGTCGAGCTGGCGAGCGACCAGATGCTCGGACCGCACGCCGAGCTGCTCATGGTCGCCCCGCAGCTGACCTACCCCGAGCCGGCGCACGCCGAGGCGGCACTGACCCGCTACGCGCAGGTGCCGCGCCTCCTCGGCCAGGCCATCGACCGGTTCCGCGCCGGCCTGGCCGCCGGGAGGACCCCGGCCGCCGCCGTGATCGGCCGCTCGATCAACTCGCTGACGCAGTACCTCGCGACCGACCCGGCCACGGACCCGTTCGTCGCCGCGGGTCTGCCGGAGGGCTGGGACGGCGCCGACGGCTGGCGCGAGGAGGTCGCCGCCCTCGTGCGCTCCACGATCCGGCCGGCCTTCGAGGTGTACCGCGACGTGCTGCGCGACGAGATCGCCGCGGACGCACGGCCCGACGACCGGGCGGGCTGGTGCTGGCTCCCCGACGGCGACGAGCTGTACCGCGCCCTCGTCCGCGCCCACACCACCCTCGACCGCTCGGCGCAGGAGCTCCACGACCTCGGCCGCGAGCGCACGGAGGTCGTCCTCCCGGCCGAGTACGCGGCGATCGCGCCCGAGGTGCTGGGCACGGACGTGCTCGACGAGATCTTCGGCCGGCTCCGGGACGACCCGGCGTTCAAGCACGCGGATGCCGAGGAGATCGTGCGGCTCGCCGAGGAGACCGTGGCCCGGGCCACCGCCGCGATCCCCGACTGGTTCGGGCGCCTGCCGACCTCGCCGTGCCGGGTCAGCCCGGTCCCCGACTTCCTCGCCGCCGACGCGCCGTACGCCTACTACTTCCCGCCCGCCGTCGACGGCTCCCGTCCGGGCACGTACTTCATCAACACCGCGGACCCGACCGAGGCGTCGCGCACCGAGGCGCAGTCGATCGCCTTCCACGAAGCGATCCCCGGTCACCACCTGCAGATCGCGATCAGCCAGGAGCTCGACGGGCTGCCGGAGTTCCAGCGGCACGACGGGGCGACCTCGTACATCGAGGGGTGGGGGCTCTACGCGGAGCGGCTCGCCGACGAGATGGGCCTCTACTCCGGACCGCTCGACCGCCTCGGCATGCTCACGGCCGACTCGTGGCGATCGGCGCGCCTCGTCGTCGACACGGGCCTGCACGCGCTGGGTTGGCCCCGGGAGCAGGCCGTGGAGTACTTCCGGGAGCACACGCCCGTGCCCGTCGACCAGGTGCTGCCCGAGGTGGACCGCTACCTCGCGATGCCGGCGCAGGCGCTCTCGTACAAGGTCGGGCAGCTCGAGATCCAGGACCTGCGCGAGCAGGCCCGGACCGCGCTCGGCAGCGGCTTCGACATCTCGGCGTTCCACGACGTCGTGCTCGGTTCCGGGGCGGTGACGCTGCCGGTGCTGCGCGACCTCGTCGAGGCCTGGATCCAGGAGGAGGGCCCATGAGCGCCACCACCACCGCCCGCGACGGCGCGCCGCAGCCGGAGCCCGACGCGACCGACGCGACCATGACGACCCACTTCCGCACCTGCCCGCTCTGCGAGGCGACGTGCGGGCTCGCCGTGGAGGTGCGCGACGGCGCGGTGGCCCGGATCCGGGGCGACGGCGACGACGTGTTCTCCCACGGCTACATCTGTCCGAAGGGCTCGACCCTCCGCCAGCTGCACGAGGACCCGGACCGCATCCGTCGACCGATGGTCCGACGCGACGGCGTGCACGTCGAGGTGTCGTGGGAGGAGGCGTTCGCGGAGATCGAGCGGCGCCTGCTGCCGATCCGTGAGCAGCACGGGGCCGACGCGGTCGCCGTCTACCTCGGCAACCCGAACGCCCACACCATCTCGGGTGCCGTGTTCACGAGGCCGCTCCTCCAGGCCCTCGGCACCAAGAACCTGTACTCGGCGTCGACCGTCGACCAGATGCCGCGGCACGTCTCGTCGGGCTACCTGTACGGCAACCCCGGTGCGATGCCGGTGCCCGACCTCGACCGCACGGACCTCCTGCTCGTGCTCGGTGCCGACCCCCTCGAGTCGAACGGCAGCCTCTGCACGGCGCCCGACTTCCCCGGGCGGCTCGACGCGATCCGCGAGCGCGGCGGCCGCGTGGTCGTCGTCGACCCGCGCCGCAGCCGCACCGCGGAGGTGGCCGACGAGCACATCGCCATCCGACCCGGCACCGACGCCCTCTGGCTGTTCGCGCTGCTGCACGAGGTGGTCGAGCGGCACGGGGTGTCCGCCGGGACGTGCGACGGCGCGGTCGAGGGCCTCGACGGCCTGGCCGCGGCGGTCGCGCCGTTCACGGCCGAGGCGGTCGCCGAGCACACGGGCATCCCCGCGGACGTGACGCGGCGCATCGCCGACGAGCTCGCCGGCGCGCCGTCCGCAGCGGTCTACACCCGCATCGGCGCGCACACGGTCGCCTTCGGCACGCTCGGCTCGTGGGCCGGCGACGTGCTCACGCTCGTGACCGGCAACCTCGACCGCGCCGGGGGCCTCATGTGGCCGACGCCGTGCCACGGCCGCCCCCACGTGCCCGGCGCCGCGCCGACCGGGCGGGGGTTCCGCACCGGCCGCTGGACGTCCCGCGTGTCGGGCCGGCCGGAGGTGCGCGGCGAGCTGCCGGTCGCGGTGCTGGCGGAGGAGATCGAGGGTGCCGGGGAGGGCGGCATCCGCGCCCTCGTGACGATCGCCGGGAACCCGGCCCGCTCCACGCCCGACTCGGCGCGGATCGAGCGGGCGCTCGACGAGCTCGACCTCATGGTGTCGATCGACATCTACCTGAACGAGACGACGCGCCACGCCGACGTGATCCTGCCGTCGCCGTCCGCGCTCGAGAAGTCGCACTTCGACTTCGCGTTCTACGGCCTGTCCGTCCGGAACGTGGCCAACTGGTCGGCGCCCGTCCTGCCGTCGGACGCCGTGCCCGAGCACGAGATCCTCGCCCGGCTCGCGCTCCTGGTCAGCGGCCAGGGCGCCGACGCCGATCCCGAGCTCGTGTACGGGCTCATCGCCGGGCAGCTGGCGGAGCAGGCCGTCCGCCTCGAGGGCGGACCGCTGCACGGCCGCGACGCCGCCGACCTGCTCGCCGCCGTGGAGCACCTGCCCGCGCCCGAGCGGATGATCGACCTGATGGTCCGGTCCGGCCCGTTCGGCGACCACTTCGGGGCGAACCCCGGGGGCCTGTCCATGGAGGTGCTCCGGGCGAACCCGCACGGCGTCGACCTCGGGCCGCTCGTGCCGCGGCTGGAGGAGGTGCTGCGCACCGGGTCGGGGCGGATCGAGGTCCTGCCCGATCCGGTCGCCGACGACATCGTGCGGCTGGCCGCCGTGCTGGACGAGCCGCCGTCGACGTCGATGGTCCTCGTCGGTCGGCGCCACCTCCGCTCCAACAACTCCTGGATGCACAACGTCGACGTGCTCGTGAAGGGCCGGCCGCGCTGCACCCTGCAGGTGCACCCCGACGACGCCGCGCGCCTCGGCCTCGCCGACGGCGCCGACGCGGAGGTGCGGTCGCGGGTGGGCTCCCTCGTCGCGCCGGTGGAGGTCACCGACGTCGTCCGACCCGGCGTCGTGAGCCTGCCCCACGGCTGGGGTCACGACGCCCCGGGAGCCCGCATGGCCGTCGCCGCCGCGCACGCGGGCGTGAACACGAACGTCCTCACGGACGGCTCGGTGCTGGACCCGCTGAGCGGCAACTGCGCGCTCAACGCGATCCCGGTCGAGGTGGCGCCCGCCGGCTGAACCGGCCGGCCGGGGTCAGCCGGCCAGCTCGTCCCGGAGCAGCGCGGTCAGCTCCACCGGCCGGTCGCCCTGGATGCTGTGCCCCGCGTCGTCGACGACGGCCACCCGGGCCTGCGGGCGGCGCCGCCGCAGCTCGGCCACGTCGTCGTCGTCGACCACCGGGCTGAGCGACCCGCGGACCAGCAGGATCGGCACCTCGATCGTGCCGATGGCGTCCCAGAGCGCGACGGAATCGGTGAAGCCCTCGCCCTCCATCGGGCGACGGTCGTAGTTCCAGCGCCACGAGCCGTCGTCCTCGCGGTGCGCGTTGTGGAGGATCCCGCGGCGCAGCGACTCGGGGGTCCGCGTCGGGTTGAACTCGACCGTGCGGTCGAAGATCTCGCCGAACGACGCGAACTCCTGCGGACCGGCGACGAAGTCGTGCACCGCCTTGGCCTTGTCCTGCGTCACGCCGGGCGTGATGTCCACGAGCACGAGGCGCCGCACGAGGTCGGGCCGGGCTGCCGCGAAGGCCGCTGCCGTGAGCCCCCCGAGCGACATGCCCACCACGAGCCGCGCCGACGGGGCGAGCCGCTCGACCGCGACCGCCACGTCCTCCGCGGCGGCGACCGGGTCGTACCGGCGGTCGTCCCGCCAGCTCGACCGGCCGTGCCCCGGCAGGTCCAGCGCCAGGACGGGGACGGGGCGCAGGGCCAGGGCGACCGTGTCCCAGGTGTGGGCGTTCTGCGCGCCGCCGTGGAGGAGCACGACCTCCGGCGACCCGGTGCCCCACCGCAACCCCGACAGCTCCCGGCCGTCGCCGAGGTCGACCGAGACCCGCTCGACCACCGCGTCGGCCGGGGTCGCGAGCCCGTACTCGTCGCAGTTCTCCCCGAAGTACGCGAACTCGTCGTAGCGGAACGACGCGTCGTCGGGGTCGGCACCGGGCACGGCGTTCGACATGGGCGTCATGTTCGCGCAAGAGTCGCGCCACGCCGAGGGGGACTCGGGGGCGACGAGGGGGAAGACATGTCGGACGTCCGGCTGCGCAGCCGCCGTGATGGGCGCGCGGGCCCACCCGCACGGAGCGGCGCCGGCCGCGGGCGGGCCGCCGCGCTGGTGGCCGCGGTC
>JAEVZA010000304.1 GCA_023392475.1 Actinomycetes bacterium
GTTGAGCGCCGACTGGGGCGTCGTCGTCGGCGACGGCCTCCAGGAGGTCTGGGCCGTCGTGGCGGCGCGGGACGCGGCGCCGCCGATCCCCGCCGTCGCCCGTGCCGCACCGGTGCCCGTGGGCGCCCGGCCGCTCCGGACCAGCGACTAGGTTGACCGGCGCCCGGTGGGACCACCGGGTGCCACCGTGGACCGTGACCCCGTCCACCCGGCGACCGACCGGTCGCCGGTCGATCCTGGAACGGGAGCCACGTTGGGCGCACTGTCCATCGACGAACGCCGCCGCGGCGACGAGACCGAGCTGGTGCTCAGCGGCGAGCTCGACCTGAGCACCGCGGGCGCGCTGTCCGCGGCGCTGGCGAGCGCCGCGGAGCACGGGCCCACGGTGCTCGCGCTCGACGTCGCCGAGTTGTCCTTCTGCGACTCCACGGGGCTGCGAGCGCTGCTCTCCTCACCGGGACCGGACCCCCTCGTCCTCCGGTGCGTCGGCCCGCAGCTGGGCCGGCTGCTGGACCTCACCGAGACGCGCGACCGCTTCCGCATCGAGTAGGCGGAGCGCTCCGCGTCACCGGGGAGCGGGCGCCTCGTGAGGGCTGCACGTGGCACCCCGCGTGCTCCAGACTGGTACCCGGGCAGCGAACGAGGGGACTCGGCACGTGGGGCAGCGCGACGGGAGTTGGATCGGTGGCGTCGCTCGACCGTGACGCGCTCTCGGCCTCGCTGCGGCGGCTCGGATCGGACGGACCGGGCTCCACCCTGCACGAGTCCCTCGACCGCCTCGTCGACGACGTGGCGACGCTCTTCCGGTGCACGGGCGCCGGGCTGATGGTGGTCGACGACGGCGGTGACCTCCGCTACGTCGCCGCCTCGAACGGCCACGCCCGGGTGCTCGAGGTGGCGCAGGAGGAGCACGCGAGCGGGCCGTGCGTCGATGCCCTGCTGCAGGACCGCGTCGTGATCACCGACGACGTGACGACGGACCCCAGGTGGCCGGAGCTCACGCCCCGGCTGGCACCGACCGACGTCCGGGCCGTCATGGGGCTGCCGGTGCGGGTGGGCGGGACCGCGATCGGCTCGCTCGACGTGTACCACGCGGAGTCCCACCGCTGGGAGGACATCGAGTCCGACGCCCTGTCCCGGGTGAACGAGGTGGCCGAGCGCATGATCGACTCGGCCCTGCAGAGCCACCGCAACGAGGAGCTCGTCGGCCAGCTGGAGCAGGCGCTCGAGTCGCGGGTGGTCGTCGAGAGGGCGATCGGGTGGCTGATGGCCCGCCAGGGCGGCGACGCCCGCAGCGCGTTCCAGGCGATGCGGCGCGTGGCCCGATCCGAGCGTCGCCGAGTGCAGGACGTCGCCGAGGACGTGCTCGAGGGTCGGCTGGAGCCCCCGGTCGACTGACCGCGGGTGCGGCGGGCGACCGCTCAGCCGTCGACGTGCAGCACCACGATCGCGATGTCGTCGACGCGGTCGTCGAGTGGCCCGAGCGCGGCGAGCGCGGCGTGGATCCGGTCGGCCACGGTCTCGGCGTCGGCACCCCCGGCGGCGGCCTCGACGACCAGCGCGGTGAACTCCTCGTCGCCGAGGGTGTGCGGCGGCGGGACGTCGGTCACGCCGTCGGTGAAGAACACCACCGTGTCGCCCGGCCGCAGGGCCGCGGTCCTGGCCCGGAGCGTCACCTCCGGGAACGCGCCCAGCAGCGTGCCGTGCGCGCCGACCGGCTCGGCCCGGCCGTCGGCCCGCACGATGAGCGGGAGGGGGTGGCCGCCGACGGACACGGCGAGCGTCCATCCGTCGGGCGAGTCCTCCAGCGTCCCGTAGACGGCGGTGCAGAACTGCTCGCGGGCGGAGTTGAGCACCGCCTGGTTCACCCACTCGAGCACCGCGCGGTGGTCCTGGCCGTGGAGCGCTGCGGCGCGGATCGTGTGGCGGGCGATGCCGGTCACCGCCGCGGCGTCCGCGCCCTTCCCGCACACGTCGCCGATCACCACCGCCCAGCGGCGACCGGGCATCGGGAAGATGTCGTAGAAGTCGCCCCCGGCCTCGGCGGCGCCGGAGGGCCAGTACCGCACCGCGGTCGACACGCCGTCGATCTCCGGGATGCCGGGCGGGAGGAGCGCCCGCTGCAGCGTGGCGGCGATGTGGCGCTGCTGGTCCGCCTGCCAGAGGCTCTCGACCGCCTCCGCCACGCGGCCGGCGACGGCCTGCGCGAGGGCGAGGTCCGAGCGGTCGTAGTGGCGGCCGGACTCGGCGCTCACGAACTGCATGGCGCCGATCACGCCCTGCGTGCAGATGAGCGGGACGATGATCAGGCTGGTGAGGTCGAGCGCGTCGATGATCGACCGGGCGACGTCGCTCCCGAGCGGCGACAGCGCGATCGCCTGCTGCTTGAGCTGGTCGTTCACGTCGAAGACCCACTGCGGCCGTCCCGTGCGCAGGACCTCGGCCACGCCCCACCCGGCCTCGGGGTCGAACGGGTAGCGGCGCTCGAGCGAGAGCGCCCACTCCACGCGACCGGGGTCCGAGTGGGCGAGCGTGACCTCGGGCGGCTGGCTCGGGTCGGGCCGGAAGTGCAGCGAGCACCAGTCGCCGAGGCGCGGCACCGCCGCCGCGGTCACCCTCGCGACGTAGTCGCGGTGGTCGGTGGCCGAGACGAGGTTGTCGGTCAACCCGGCGAGGAACTCGAGCCGCTCCCGGTTGAGGCGCTCCGCCTCGGCCATCCAGGTGGCGCGCTCGGCGCGCTCGGCGCTCGCGAGCTCGGCGAGCTTGCGCTCCGTGATGTCGGCGGTGCAGCCGATGGTGCCGGTCACCTCGCCGCGCTCGTCGACCGTGACGGTGCCCCGGCCCTGCAGCCAACGGACCGTGCCGTCGGGCCACACCACGCGGTGGTCCATCGCGTAGCTCGACGCGGTCGTCACCGCTTCGTCGACGGTGGCGAGGACGTGCTCGACGTCGTCGGGGTGCAGGAGCGCCACCCACGCGTCGTAGGTGCCGTCGAACGTGCCGGGCTCGAGGCCGAACAGCCGCTCCATCGTGGGGTCCCAGGCGGTGCGCCCGCTCGCCAGGTCCCACTGCCAGGTGCCCAGGTCCCCGGCGGCGAGCGCCAGCCGGAGCGTCTCGGCGGCGTCGGCCGTGAGCGCGTCCACCGGGTCGGGAGCGGGTCGTGCCTCCATGGGGGATCCTTCCTACCCCATCCCGGGATCGGGAGAACGGCCGGTCGTCCGGGTGCCGGGGCGGCGGCGGCCGGGTAGGTGCCGCGGTCGCGGCGGGTCGCCCGGCCCGCCGGGCAGGAGGCTCCCATGACCGTGTACGGCCTGAAGCTGATGACGGAGCTGCGCGGACCGGACGAGCTCGTGCGCCAGGCGGTCGCCGCCGAGGCGTCGGGGTTCGAGTTCGTGGCGATCTCCGACCACTTCCACCCCTGGCTGCCGGAGCACCACCACAGCCCCTTCGCGTGGGCGGTGCTGGGCGCCGTGGCCGCCACCGCGCCCCGCCTCGAGCTGGCCACCGGCGTGACGTGCCCGACGATGCGCTACCACCCCGCGGTCGTGGCCCAGGCCGCGGCCACCGTCGCCACCATGTCCGACCGGCCCTTCACGCTCGCGGTGGGGGCGGGGGAGCGGCTGAACGAGCACGTGACCGGCCGGCCCTTCCCGTCGGTGGACGTGCGGCACGAGATGCTCGAGGAGGCGGTCGACATCATCCGGACGCTCTGGACCGGCGACTGGACGACCATCCGCGGCCGGCACCTCTCGGTCGAGGATGCGCGGCTGTTCGACCTCCCCGAGGAGCCGCCGCGCCTCGCCGTCGCGGTGAGCGGACCGGACTCGCTCGACCTGGCGGCCCGCTGCGGGGCCGACGGCGTCGTGGCCACCGAGCCCCGGGCCGACCTCGTCGAGGGGTGGTCCACGCGGGGCGGCGAGGCGAAGGCGACCTGGACCGAGGTGCCGTTCGCGTGGGCCCCGTCGGTGGACGAGGGCGCCGAGCTCGCGCGGTCGCGGTTCCGCTTCGGCGCCGGCGGCTGGAAGGTGATGTCCGAGCTGCCCGACCCGGTGAACTTCGACGCCGCGTGCCGCACCGTCCGGCCCGAGGACCTGGCCGACCCGGTGCCGAGCGGCCCGGATCCCGAGCCGTACGTCCGGGCCGTGCGCGCCTACCAGGACGCGGGCTTCGAGCGCATCGCCATCGTCCCGGTGAACGACGACCTCGACGTGCTCCTCGAGTTCTGGGAGCGGGAGGTGCTCCCCGAGCTCACCTGACCCGGGCGGCCCCCGCGCCCGTGAGCCGGAGGGCGTGCGTGGCCATGCGCCGCTCCTCGTCGGTCGGCTCCACGCGCACGGTGACGGG
>JAEVZA010000289.1 GCA_023392475.1 Actinomycetes bacterium
GGCGTGCGGTGCGGGCGCCGGCTCCTCGGCGACGGGCAGCGAGTCCGGGGCCTCGGGCCGGGGTGCGGTCGTGGCCTTGCGCTGCTCCTTCAGCCGGCGGCGGATGTCGCGGCGGCCGAACTTCGGGCGCCCCGTCGGGCGCTTGGACACGCCCGAGAACTCGAGCGCGCAGCTGATGCACATCGGCGGCTTGTCCACCCCGTAGGGGAAGACCACGCACTCCGGGCAGAACTCGTGGCCGCACTGCCCGCACACGAACTCGGCCACGGCCATCGGGTGCTTCACGCAGGAGTAGGACACGGTTCACCTCTCGTCGTCGTGCCGTCGGTCGTCGTGGCGGCGGTGCCGCACGGCCCGGCCCACGGGCCGCGCGGTCTCCGGATCGGCACGCGCGGGGCTGGTCTTGAACCTGCGCGTGCCGGCATGGGGGAGAATGGTCGGGTGAGCCCCGTCCCCAACGTCCTGGCCAGCCGCTACGCCAGCCCCGAGATGGCCGAGCTGTGGTCGGCCGAGCACAAGGTCGTCCTGGAGCGGCGGCTGTGGATCGCCGTGATGCGGGGCCAGCGGTCCCTCGGCGTGGACGTGCCCGAGTCGGCCATCGAGGCCTACGAGGCGGTGGTGGACGAGGTCGACCTCGACTCGATCCGCGAGCGCGAGCGCGTGACCCGCCACGACGTGAAGGCGCGCATCGAGGAGTTCTCGGCGCTGGCCGGCGAGGAGCACGCCCACAAGGGCATGACCAGCCGGGACCTGACCGAGAACGTCGAGCAGCTCCAGGTGCGGCAGGCGCTGCTGCTCCTCCGGGACCGGGCCGTCGCCGCGCTGGTGCGCCTCGCGGACCGGGCCGCGGAGCACGAGCTGACCGCGATGGTCGGCCGCAGCCACAACGTCGCCGCCCAGGCCACCACCCTGGGCAAGCGCTTCGCGAACGCGGGCGAGGAGCTGCTGCAGGCGCTGGCCCGCCTCGAGGACCTCGTCGAGCGGTACCCGCTCCGCGGGTTGAAGGGCCCGGTGGGCACCCAGCAGGACCAGCTCGACCTGCTCGACGGCGACCCGGTGGCGATGGCCCGGCTGGAGCAGGCCGTGGCCGAGCACCTCGGCTTCTCGCACGTCCTCACGAACGTGGGCCAGGTGTACCCGCGGTCGCTCGACCTCGACGTCGTGGCCGCGCTCGTGCAGCTGGTGGACGGGCCGTCGTCGTTCGCGACCACGATGCGGCTGATGGCGGGGAACGAGCTGGTCACCGAGGGGTTCCGGCCGGGCCAGGTCGGCTCGTCCGCGATGCCGCACAAGATGAACGCCCGCAGCTGCGAGCGCATCAACGGGTTCCGCGTGATCCTCAACGGCCACCTCACGATGGCGGCCGGCATGGCGGGTGAGCAGTGGAACGAGGGCGACGTGTCCTGCTCCGTGGTGCGGCGCGTGGTGCTGCCCGACGCGTGCTTCGCGGCCGACGGCGCGTTCCAGACCCTGCTCGACGTGCTCGACGGGTTCGGCGCGTACCCCGCGGTGATCGATCGCGAGCTGCGCCGGTACCTCCCGTTCCTCGGCACGACGAAGGTGCTCATGGCCGCGGTCCGCGCCGGGATGGGGCGCGAGGCGGCCCACGAGGCGATCAAGGAGCACGCCGTGGCCGTGGCGCTCGACATGCGGGAGACCGGCAGCGAGGGCAACGACCTCGTGGCGCGGCTCGCCGCGGATCCCCGCCTCGGGCTCTCCGAGGGGGAGCTGGAGAAGGCGATGGGCGACCCGCTCACGTTCGTGGGCGGCGCACCGGCGCAGACCCGGGCGTTCGTCGAGGCGGTGGCGGAGCTCGCCGCCCGCCACCCGGAGGCCGCCGCCTACACCGGGGCCGAGGTCCTGTGAGCGCCGCGCCGCCCGCCGACGACCTCGGCCTGCCCCACGTCCACCGGGGCAAGGTCCGGGACCTCTACGACGCCGGCGACGGCCGGCTGCTGATGGTCGCGTCGGACCGCCTCTCCGCGTTCGACGTGGTGATGGCCGAACCCGTGCCCGACAAGGGACGGGTGCTGACCGCGATGTCCGCGCACTGGTTCGCCGAGGTCGGGGACCTCGTCGGCAACCACCTCATCTCGACCGACGTCGCCGACGTGCCGGAGGTGGCGAGGCGCCCGGAGCTCGCGGGCCGGATCATGCTGTGCCGCCGAGCCGACATGCTGCCGGTGGAGTGCATCGTGCGGGGCTACGTCGCCGGCTCGGCGTGGAAGGAGTACCGGTCGTCGGGGACCATCCACGGCACGGTCGCGCCGGCGGGGCTGGTCGAGGCCGACCGCCTGCCCGAGCCGATCTTCACGCCGTCGACGAAGGCGGCGGTCGGCGACCACGACGAGAACATCACGTTCGACCGGGCGGTGGAGCTGATCGGCGGCGACCTCGCGGACCGTGCCCGGGAGGTGAGCCTGGCCATCTTCCGGCGGGCGACCGCACGGGCCGAGGCGGCGGGCTTCCTCCTCGCGGACACGAAGTTCGAGCTCGGGCTGCTCCCGGGTGCGGACGGACGCGAGCTGGTCCTGGCCGACGAGGTGCTGACGCCCGACTCGTCGCGCTACTGGCTCGCGACCGACTGGGCGCCCGGCGCCACGCCGCAGGGGTTCGACAAGCAGCCGGTGCGCGACTTCCTGGAGGGGCTCGGCTGGGACAAGTCGCCGCCCCCGCCGCCGCTGCCCGCCGACGTGGTGGCCGCGACCGCGGCCCGGTACCGGGACGCCTACGAGCGGATCTGCGATCGGTCGCTCGCCGAGTGGCCCGGGGCCTGAACCCGGAGGAGCGGACCGTGGGCGACGCCGCGGCGGAGGTGCCCGACTGGGCCCGCCAGCCCGGTGCGCGCGTCCGGTTCGACTGGGGAGCGCACGGCCTGCGGGCGCTGGGGCCCGTGTGCTCGGTCGTGGTGGTGGTGGACGTGCTCCGGTTCACCACCTGCGTCGACGTCGCGACGGCCCGCGGCGCCGTCGTCCACCCCTACCGATGGCGCGACGACGGTGCCGCGGCGCACGCCCGGGCGATCGGGGCCGAGCTCGCCGGCGAGCGGTGGACGCTCTCGCCGTCGGGTCTCGGAAGGATCCCGGCGGGCACGCACCTGCTCCTGCCGTCGCCCAACGGCTCCGCGCTGTCCTGGTC
>JAEVZA010000143.1 GCA_023392475.1 Actinomycetes bacterium
CCTTCGGGGCGGTGGTCGCGGTGGCGGCGGCGAGCCCGGCGCCGTAGGCGACGAACGGGACGGCGCCGAGGCGGCGGCCGCGGCGGAAGGGCAGCAGCGCCGCCCCGACCACGAGCGAGGCGACCAGCGCCGGGGCGACGTAGTGGCGCACCGCGCCCGACTCCGGGTGGCGGACGAGCGTGTTCACCTTGCCCCGCCCGTAACGCCGGTACTGCCGCCAGAACGCGCCGATCGACTGCGGGCACCGCCAGTCGATGTGCATCTGCGGGTCGAAGAGGAGCTCGCGGCCGCTGAGGCGGACCCGGAAGTCGAACTCGTAGTCCTGGTTCGTGACCATGTCCTCGTCCCAGCCCCCGAGCTCGCGGAGCACCGCGACCGGGTAGGTCCCGAACGGGATGTGGTCCACGACCTGCATGGTCGTGCCGTGGTGGTACGTGCTGTTGCCGACGCCGAACGGCGAGCCGAGGGCACCGGCGACGGCACGGCCGGCGTCGGTGGCCGCGACGGCGTCCTTGCGGCCGGCGACGCCGCCCCAGCGCCCGGACCGCAGGTGCGCGACCGCCCGCTCCACGTAGTCGGGCGGGATGGTCGAGTGCCCGTCGTTGCGGACCCACCACGTCCCCCGGGCGTGGTCGAGGGCGAGGTTGAGCGAGCTGGGGACGATGCGCCGCGGGTTGACGAGCAGCTCGACGCGCGGGTCGTCGGCCATGATCCGCTTCACGAGGTCCTGGGTGCCGTCGGTCGACTCGCCGTCGACCACGATCACCTGGAGGTTCCGGTGGGTCTGCCCGAGCACGGAGTCCAGGCAGCGCTCGATCGTGCCCTCCTCGTTGCGCACGGGGATGGCGACGGTGACGAGGTCCTCCTCCGGCCCCCCGCCCGACGTCGTCCGCTCCGGTCGTCCACCTCGGCCGTTCACACCAGCTCCCCGATCAGCGCCGCGTACCGGGCGGCGATCCGTTCCCGACCGTAGAGGTCGATCGAGTGGTGACGGGCACGCTCGCCCATCTCCAGGCGCAGCGCCGGGTCCTCGACGACGCGCTGCAGGGCGTCCGCGAAGGCGACCGGCTCGTGCGGCGGGACGACGAACCCGTCGAGGCCGTCACGCACGATCGTGTTCACGGCGCCCACGTCGGAGGCGACCACGGGCAGGCCCGACATGGCCGCCTCGGCGATCGAACCGGACAGGCCCTCGCGGTGCGAGGCGGACACGAAGACGTCGCCCTTCGCCAGCTCGGGCGAGATGTCGTCCACCCAGCCCACGAACGTCACCCGGCCCAGGTCCTCGGCGGTCCGCTCGATCTGGCCGAGCTCGCCCGTCGTCGACCGCTCGAGCGGACCGACGAGCCGCAGCTCCCACGAGGTGGTGCCACGCTCGTCGAGCAGCCGGCACGCCTCGAGCAGGTCGAGGACGCCCTTCTCCCGCGTGATGCGCCCGGCGTGGACGAGCACCGGCGTGGTCGTGGCCGATCGGGGCGGTGCGGTGAACCGATCCTCGTCGAGCGGCGGCGGGATCATCTCCACCCGGGCGCGCCCGACCATCGGCGCGAGCACGGGCCGGGCGAGGTCGTCGATGATGACGAAGGAGGCGACCAGCCACGAGAGCACCCGGTACATCTGGGGCATCCCGCGGGTGGGGACGAACTCCGACGGCTCCGACGGGTACAGGCGGCCGCTCCCGAGGAACAGCAGCACCTTCGCCCCGGCCAGCCGCGCCGCGATCGTGAGGAGCAGCGCCCGGACCAGGACCATCGTGGTGTGCCCCGAGCTGAACACCTCGACGACGGACGCGCCGCGGACCTGGCGGAACATCGAGCCGGCGTCCCGGAGCGCCCGCCACACGTTGTGCAGGTGGATCCGGCCGACCCGGTCGGGCGACGCCTCGTGGGTGCCCCGGAACTCCATCCGGAACCGGGCGTTGAGGTCGGGATCGGCGGCGAGGTTGCGGGCGACCCGCGTGGGGCCCCCACCGGCCGGCGGGAGGTGGGCCCACATCACCACGCGCGGCGGGGACGTCGCGGCACGGTCGGCGGACCCGCCTCGGGCTTCCCGTCGCGCTGCCATCGGAGGTCCAACGGTAGCGCGGCCCGCCCGGACCCCGGCAGCCCGGCGCTCGCCGGGATCAGTCCGGATCGCCGCCGGCCGGGCCGATCACGACGACCGACAGCGGCGGCAGGGTGAGCAGCACCGAGCACGGCTGGTGCTGCCACGGCGTCCGCTCGTCCGCCACGAGCACCGGTCCACCGTCGGGCACCAACTCGTGGCCGCTGCCGCCGAACGCCCGGTCGTCGGTGTCGAGCAGCACGTCCCAGGCCCCCGTGAGCGGCACCCCGAGCCGGTAGCCGTGGCGCGGCACCGGGGTCAGGTTGGCGGCGACGGCCACCACGTCGGCCGGCCCCCCGTCGGGCACGCGGCGGCTGCAGCTGAACACCGACTGGTCGCGGTCGTCGGCCTCCATCCACCAGAAGTTGCCGTCGATGGCGTCGTCGCCGGCCCACAGCGCCGGTCGCGCCGCCTGCAGCCGGTTGAGCTCGGCGACGAGCCGCCGGACGCCCTCGTGCTCGGGCCGCTCGAGCAGCCACCAGTCGAGCTCGCGGTCGTGGGACCACTCCCGCTCCTGCGCGAGCTCGCCGCCCATGAACAGGAGCTGGCGGCCGGGGTGGCACCACTGCCACGCCAGCAGGCAGCGGAGGTTGGCGAACCGCTGCCACTCGTCGCCGGGCATCTTGCCGATCAGGGAGCCCTTGCCGTGGACGACCTCGTCGTGGCTCAGCGGCAGCACCCAGCGCTCGTGCGAGGCGTAGACCATCGGGAAGGTCAGCTCGTGGTGGTGGTGCGCCCGGTGCACCGGATCGTGCGCGAAGTAGGCGAGCGTGTCGTGCATCCAGCCCAGGTTCCACTTGCGGGTGAAGCCGAGGCCCTCCCACTCGACGGGCGCCGTGACGCCCGGCCACGAGGTCGACTCCTCGGCCACGACCACGGCGCCGGGGTGCTCGGAGCCGACGACGGTGTTGAGCTCGCGGACGAACCCGAGGGCGTCGAGGTCCTCGCGACCGCCCCGCTCGTTCGGCACCCACTCCCCCGCCTCGCGGGAGTAGTCGAGGTAGAGCATCGACGCGACGGCATCGACCCGCAGCCCGTCGGCCCGGTACTCCTCGAGCCAGTACAGGGCGTTCGCGATCAGGAAGTTCCGCACCTCCGTGCGCCCGTGGTTGAACACGAGCGTCCCCCAGTCGGGGTGCTCGCCCCGGCGCGGGTCGGCGTGCTCGTAGAGCGCGGTGCCGTCGAAGCGGGCGAGGGCGAACTCGTCCCGGGGGAAGTGGGCCGGGACCCAGTCGAGGATGACGCCGACGCCCCGGTCGTGGCAGGTGTCGATGAGGTGCTTGAGGTCGTCGGGCGAGCCGAGCCGGGCGTCGGGGGCGTAGTAGCCCGACACCTGGTAGCCCCACGACCCGCCGAACGGGTGGGTGGCGACCGGCATGAGCTCGACGTGGGTGAAGCCCATCCCGGCGACCCAGTCGGCGAGCGGCTCGGCCAGCTCCCGGGCCGTGTGGGCGCGGCCGTCGGGGTGGCGCCGCCACGAGCCGAGGTGGACCTCGTAGACCGACATCCTCCCGGCGTTGCGCTCGGCGCGCGCGGTCCGCCAGGCCGCTCCCGGGTCCCGCCACGGCGAGGTCGCGGCCATGCCGGGCTCCACCGTCAGCACGGACGCCGTGCGGGGCGGCACCTCGGCCCGGCGGCCGACGGGGTCGGCCCGCTGCGCCACCCGGCCGTCGGCACCGGTGACCTCGAACTTGTAGGTGTGGCCGTCCACGGCCCGGGGCTCGACGCCCCACCAGATGCCGCTGCCGCCCTGGGGCACCAGCTCGGTGGCCTCCCCCGCCGCCCCCGACCAGTGGGCCCAGTCGCCGAGCACCCGCACGCGGCGGGCGTTGGGTGCCCACACCGCGAACGTCGCGCCGCCCTCGGGGACGAGGTGCCCGCCGAGCAGCTCCCAGAGCCGCCAGTGCCGCCCCTCGTTGAACAGGTGCAGGTCGACGTCGCCGGGCGGGGCGCCCGGGTCGCGCCCGTCAGGCATCCGCCGGGTACTCCGGGAGCTCGTCGTCGAACTCGAGCAGCCGCTCGACCGCGCGCACCGGCAGGTCCACGAGGTCGGGGCGGTGGGCGAGCTCGTAGGCCACCTCGTACACGGCCTTGTCCATCTCGAAGACGCTGAGCAGCGCGTCCCGCGAGGAGCGGGCCTGGGGCAGGAGCCGGTGGACGTCGTCCACGTCGGCGTAGCCCGACAGGAACGTGTTGATCGCCCGCTCGGCCCAGGCGTCGGCGAGGAGCCGCAGCTCGTCGTCGGGCGTGCCCGTGTCGCGCAGCGCCATGGCGGCCGCGTAGTGGAACGAGCGGGTCATGCCGGCGACGTCGCGCAGCGGCGAGCTCGGGCGCCGCCGCTCCTCGACGGGCCGGGCCGGCTCGCCCTCGAAGTCGAGCACCATCCAGCTGCGGGCGAGGCGCAGCACCTGGCCGAGGTGGAGGTCGCCGTGGATCCGGATCGCGGCGCCGAGGTCGTCGGCGGCGCGGAGCCGCTGGTACACGTGCTCGATGCGGCCGGTGTCCAGGTGGACGTCGGCGACCCGGTGGAGCTGGGCCGACATGTCGTCCGCCCAGGCCGCGCCGTCGGCGGGCGCGGCGCCGAACGCCTCGGCGAGGGCGACGTGCAGGCGAGCGACGTCCTGGCCGAGCCGGTTCGCCTCCCGGGCGAAGTCCAATTTGCAGTCGCGCGGCGGGCGGCGCCGGTTGAACATCTCGCGCAGCGAGGCCGTCGCCAGCTCCACGCCGTCGCCGCGGCTGCGCTCGAAGCGGCGCACGACCGCGAAGTCGGTGCGGTTGCGTCGCCAGACGGCGACCGGCACGGGGACGCCGCCGAAGCCGACGCGCCCCAGGGCCTCCGTCACCTCGACGTCGGGGTTGGGTCCGGGCTGCACTCTCCGGAACACCTTCACGATGTAGCGCTCGTCCAGCACCAACGACGTGTTCGACTGCTCGCCCGGCTGGGCGCGCACGGCGGAGAACTCGAGCTCGGGGGCCACGATCGAGCAGAACTCGAGCGCCAGCTCCTCGTCCGCGAGCGCGTCGAAGAGGTGGGCCTCGCCACGCGGCGTCCCCATGCGGCCGACGTGGGCGAGGTCGGGCAGCTCCGCCGGGTGCTCCGACGCCGCCCCGAGCGGCAGCTGGTACCAGGACGACTCGCCCCGGCCGCGGTCGCCGCGGACCTCGACGAGCACCCACAGCAGGCTCGGCCAGCCGTCGAGCAGCGTGTCCACCCGGCGCACGCGGACCACGGGGTCGTCGACCGCGGCGAACCACCGCTGCCCCGCGAGGAAGGCGGGGAGGAGCGAGCCGAGCTCGGCGGTGAAGGACGAGGTGTCGATGGGGATCGTTTCTAGCTGCTCGGTTCGGTGAGCTCGAACCACAGGAACTCGTACGGCGGCAGCGTCACGAAGTAGGGCAGCTCGCCGATCGGGGGGAACGCGACGCCACCCAGGAGCTCGACCGGGACCGACCCGGCGAGGTGCGACAGGAAGAGCTCGGCGGGCTGCGCGGAGCCCGAGAAGTTGTTCACGCAGAGCACCGGACGGGTCCCGCCGTCGCCCTCCGGCGGGGTCCGGAGGTAGGCGAACACCGACGGCGTGGAGACCTCGAGGATCTCGAAGCCGCCCAGCCCGAAGATCGAGTGCTGCTGGCGCACGTGGATGATGTGGCGCAGCCAGTTGAGGAACGACGCGCTGTCCCGGCGCTCCGCCTCGACGTTCACGGCCTGGAAGCCGTGCACCGGGTCCATCAGCGGGGGCAGGTACAGCTGCGCGAAGTCGGCCGACGAGAAGCCGCCGTTGCGGTCGGGGTTCCACTGCATCGGCGTGCGCACGCCGTCGCGGTCGCCGAGGTAGATGTTGTCGCCCATGCCGATCTCGTCGCCGTAGTAGAGGATCGGCGTCCCGGGCATCGAGAACAGCAGCGCGTGCAGGAGCTCGGCCTGGCGGCGGTCGTTGTCCAGCAGGGGGAACAGGCGGCGGCGGATGCCGACGTTGCGGCGCATGCGCGGGTCCCGCGCGTACTCCGCGTACATGTAGTCCCGCTCCTCGTCGGTCACCATCTCGAGCGTCAGCTCGTCGTGGTTGCGCAGGAAGATGCCCCACTGGCAGCCGTCGGGGATGTGGGGCATGCGGGCCAGGATCTCGGCGACCGGCGTGGACTCCTCGCGGCGCAGGCTCATGAACATGCGGGGCATCAGCGGGAAGTGGAAGCACATGTGGCACTCGTCGCCGGCGCCGAAGTACTCGACGACGTCCTCCGGCCACTGGTTGGCCTCGGCGAGCAGCACCTTGCCGGGGAACCGGTCGTCGACCTCCTTGCGGAGCCGGCGCAGGAAGTCGTGCGTCTCGGGCAGGTTCTCGCCGTTGGTCCCGTCGCGCTCGAACAGGTACGGCACCGCATCGAGCCGGAACCCGTCGAGCCCCATCCCGAGCCAGTGGAAGACCACGTCGAGCATGGCCTCCTGCACGTCGGGGTGGTCGTAGTTGAGGTCGGGCTGGTGGTGGAAGAAGCGGTGCCAGTAGTACTGGCCGCGCTGGGGGTCGAAGGTCCAGTTCGACGTCTCGGTGTCCGTGAAGATGATCCGCGCCTCGGACCAGCGCTGGTCGTCGTCGGCCCAGACGTACCAGTCGGCCTTCGGGTTCGTCGCGTCGCGGCGGGACTCCTGGAACCACGGGTGCTGGTCGGAGGTGTGGTTCATCACCATGTCCGCGACGACACGGATGCCGCGGCGGTGGGCCTCCTCGATGAGCGTCGCCGCGTCCTCCGTGGAGCCGAAGTCGGGGTGGACGGTGAGGAAGTCCGAGATGTCGTAGCCGCCGTCCTTGAGGGGCGAGGCGTAGAACGGCAGGAGCCAGAGGCAGTCGATGCCCAGCCACTCGAGGTAGTCGAGCTTCTCGGTGAGCCCGCGCAGGTCGCCGTTGCCGTCGCCGGTGGCGTCGTAGAAGCCGCGGACCAGCACCTCGTAGAAGATCGACCGACGGAACCAGTAGGGGTCGGCGACGGGCAGGGTCCCGGTGGACGGCGGCTGCATCATGGCGTGGTTCAGCGTATCGGCGGCACCGGGGCCCACCGACACGCCCGGGGGCCGCCTACCCTGCGCGCGATGACCGCAGACGCGACCGCCGTGTCGCCGCCGGGACCCGTCCGGGTGGCGTTCCACTTCGACGTGATGTGCCCGTGGGCGTACCAGACCTCGCTGTGGATCCGCGCCGTGCGCGACCTCGGCCTCGTCGACGTCCGGTGGCGCTTCTTCTCCCTCGAGGAGGTGAACCGCGAGGAGGGCCGCAAGCACCCGTGGGAGCGCGACTGGTCCTACGGCTGGGGGATGCTCCGGGTGGCGGCGCGCCTCCGCCGCGAGGACGGCGGTCCCGACGCCGGCGGCAACGACCTCGTGGACCGCTACTACGCCACCGCCGGCCGCTGGCTCCACGGGGAGGGGCGCAAGCCGCACTCGCCCGACGCGGCGCGCGAGGTGCTGCGCGAGCTCGACCTCGACCCCGCGCTCGTCGACGACGCCCTGGCGGATCCGACGACGACCGACGACGTCCGCGCCGAGCACGAGGCCGTGCTCGCCCTCGGCGGGTTCGGCGTGCCGACCCTCGTCCTCCCGTCGGGTCGCGCCCTCTACGGGCCCGTCGTCGTGCCCGCGCCCACCGGCGACGACGCGGCCGCGCTGTGGGACCTCGTCGTGGGCTGGGACCGGTTCCCCCACCTCTACGAGATCAAGCGACCGAAGTCGGCCGCGGACCTGCACCACATCGCGACCGCCTTCACGCCCTACCTCGAGGGCCGCGACTGGCGGTCCGTCGAGCGCCCCGCGCCCTGAGGCCGTCGGCTCCCGCGCACTGCGCGGCCGGCGCCTCGCGCCGCGCGGTCACCGGCCGCGCGCGGGCGCGGGGGTGGTGCTGCCACCCCCGCGGGTCCGCCGGTTCCCACCCTCCCGGGCTGACTCGCGGAGCCCGAGAGTGGGCAGGAACGGTCCGGGTACAGGGAAGGACCGCCACCCTCGAGGAGGAGACAGGATGGGAACCACACACCACCTCCGACCGCGACGCGCTCGCGCTCGGACCTGGTCGATGCGCCTGGCCGCCGTGGCCGCCGCGCTGGCCACCACGCTCGTCGGCGTCGGCACGGCGTCGGCGCACGGGCAGCCGGGCAAGCCCGGCACGCCGACCACGCTGGCCTCCGGCTTCGCCGGGCCGCTGCAGATCGACGCCACGAACGACGGCAAGGTCCTCGTCGCCCAGGACTTCGCGGGCGTCGTCACCTCCGTCGACAAGAAGGGCGTGAAGACGGACCTCGTGTCCGAGCCGGGCAACGAGATCGCCGGGGTCGCCGCCGGCCCCTACGGCACCGTCTGGTACACCTCCGGCCAGCAGGGCACCTCGTTCGACCTGAAGGTGCGTGGCCCGAAGGGCGGCACCCACGTGGTCGCCGACCTGCAGGCGTACGAGGCCGCGAACAACCCCGACCAGGTCAACACCTACGGGTTCCTGGGCATCTCCGCCGACTGCGCGGCGCAGCTGCCGCCCGAGCTCGGGCCGGCGACCTACGGCGGCGTGGTCGACGCCCACCCGTACGCCCTCGCGACGACGCGGTTCGGCGTCTTCGTGGCGGACGCCGCGGCGAACGACATCCTGCTCGTCGACTGGTGGGGCCACATCCACCTGGTGTCGGTGCTGAAGCCGCAGCCGACGGTCGTGACCGCCGACGCCGCCGCCGCCAACGGCCTGCCCGACTGCACCGTCGGGCTGACGTACAACTTCGAGCCGGTGCCCACCGACGTCGAGGTCGGTCCGCACGGCCAGCTGTACGTGACGACGCTGCCCGGCGGTCCGGAGGACCCGAGCCTCGGTGCCCGCGGCTCGGTGTACCGGATCGACCCCTGGACCGGCAGGTCCGCCCGGGTCGCCACCGGGTTCCTCGGCGCCACCAACCTCGCGGTCGCCCCGAACGGGACGATCTACGTCGCCGAGCTGTTCGGCGGGCAGATCTCCAAGGTCACCCGGAGCGGCAACGTGCCGGTCGTGAGCGTCGACTCGCCGGCCGCCGTCGAGTGGGACCGCGGGCGGCTGCTCCTCACGTCGGAGGTGTTCGCCGACGGCAAGCTGCTGTCCGTGAAGCTCTGATCCGAACGGGCCGACGGCCCACCGACGCGGTGCCCCGCCCTCGGG
>JAEVZA010000433.1 GCA_023392475.1 Actinomycetes bacterium
TCTCCGTACCGATCTGCACCACAGAACGGGCTCGAGCGGTCGCGGGTGCGGGCGCCCAGGGAGGGGTCAGTCGGCGAGGGCGGCGTAGGTGGCGGTGCGGGCGTCGCGGGCGACGGCCGGTGGGCTCGGCGACGCCCAGGCCGCCTGCGTCATGAGCACCAGCACCAGGTCCTCGGCGGGATCGACCACGAACGTCGTGCCGAGCCCGCCGTCCCAGCCGAACGACCCGGGGCCCGGTCCGACGGCCGTGCGCTCCCGGACCACCGACATGCCGAACCCCCACCCCAGGCCGTCGAGCACGAGCCCCGAGCCGGCGCGCTGCTCGTCGGTCAGCTGGTCGGTGGTCATCAGCTCGACGGTCGGGCGCGACAGCACGCGCTCGCCGCCGGGCAGCGACCCGCCCCGCAGCAGCGCGGTGCCGAAGGCGACGAGGTCGTCGGCCGTCGACACCAGGCCGGCGCCGCCGTCGGCGAACGCCGGCGGGTGGCTCCACTGGCCGTCGGGCTCGTCGTAGGGGAGGAGCGAGCCCGTCCCGGGATCGGTGACGTAGCTGGTCGTGAAGCGGTCCAGCCGGTCGGCGGCGACGTGGAACGCCGTGTCCGCCATGCCGATCGGGTCGGTGACCCGCTCCGCGACGACCCGGTCGAACGACCGGCCCGCGGCGCGGGCCAGCAGCACGCCGAGGACCGCCGCGCCCGTGTGGTACTGCCACACGGTGCCCGGCTGGTGCATCAGCGGGACGCCCGCGAGCCGGGCGATCCACTCGTCGGGCGGCGGGTCGCCGTCGGGGGCGGGCGGGCCGGTGGGGATCCCCGAGGCGGCCAGCGCGGCGAGCACGGGGTACTCGTCGGGGTCGCCGAACAGCATCCCGGTCCCCATCCGGAAGGTCAGCAGGTCGCGCAGCGTGACCGATCGCACCGCCGGGACCGTGTCCTCCACCGGGCCGTCGAGGCGCCGCAGCACGCGCGGCGCCGCCAGCTCGGGGAGCAGGTCGTCGACCGGGTCGTCGAGGCGGAGCACGCAGTCCTCGACGAGCGACATCGCCGCGACCGCCGTGATCGGCTTGGTCACCGACGAGATCCGGAAGCGGGCGTCCCGCTCCATCGGCCGACCGCCGACCGCCATCGACCCCATGACCTCGACGTGCACCTCGTCGCCCCGGCGGGCCGCCAGCACGAGCCCGGGGACCGATCCGTCGTCGACGTGGCGGGCGAGCACGTCGTGGAGGCGGTGCAGCCCCGCCGTCGAGAACCCTCCGGGCACGGTGACCTCCTCGGCCCGCACGGTGCGGGCGTCCCGTTCCCGACGGTCCCTGGCGCCGGGACTCATCGGCGTCAGTCGGGCCGGCCCCGGTGGCCGTCCCGGTACACGTGGTGCACGCAGGGCTCGCCGGGGAGCCGGGTGGGCCACTCGACGGTGGTCGGCGCGCCGTCGCGCTCGGCCGGCTGCAGCTCGTTGTTGACCGAGCAGTGCGCGCAGTACACGGGGAGGCCCGGTCGCCCGAACGTGACCGGGCCGTCGCCCTCGAGGACCAGGTAGGCGGGCCGGGTGCCGACCTCGTCGAGCGAGCGGTCGTTGGGGTGGTGGCCGTAGCGGCCCTCGTCGACCAGGCGCCCGCCGCTGCCGCAGCGGAACCGCAGCTCGATGCGCTCGTCGTCCGCGTCGACCTCCACGCTCGCGCCGTTGGCCACCATCGGCCGGATGACGGCGCGGGCCCGCACCTCCGCCGGGAGGTCGGCCCACGACGTCGCGCCGGGTGCCGGCGCGCGGCGTGCGGCCAGGTGGTCGTCGCCGAACTGCCGCAGCGCCGCCTCGACCGCGTCCTCGCCGAGCTCGCGGCCGATGAAGCTCAGCAGCGACGTGACCCAGTTGATCGAGTAGTCCTGCAGGCTGCGGAACCGCTCGAGCATCGAGTCGAGCGCCGCCTCCGCCGCGTCCACGTCGCCGGAGCGGACCGCGGTCCGGACCCGCTCGTGGTCGGGGGTCGCGGCGGCGCGGAGGCGATCGAGCTCGGCGAGGTGCGCCTCGGCGCTGCCGGATCGGGCGGGGTCGGCGGGATCGGCCATGCACCGACCCTAGGCAGGCGCCCGCGCGCGGGGCGGCCCGCCGGCGGGCGGGACCGGCCGGGATCCGCCGACGTCAGACGGCGTCGGCGGAGGCGAAGAGCTGGCGCACGTGCTGGCCGCGGCGGCGGGCGGGGCCGTCGTCGCCGGGGCGGCGGAAGAGGCACCGCCGCTCCACGCCGGTGGAGAAGAGCAGTGCGGGGCGGGCGGGACCGGCGTGGTCGGTCCCGAAGAGGTCGTCGGACGGGGCGAGCATGGATCGGTTCTACCCCTCGCCGGGGGAGGTCATGCACGACCCGCGGCCGGGTTCTGGAGAGGGTCCGCTCGCTCGGGCCGATCGTCCTGCCGCGGCGCGGTCAGACCGGGGTGGGCTCGAGGTCCTCGTCGGGGTGCTCCTCGGCGGCGACCGGCTCGTGCTCGCCGCCCTGCCGCGGCCGGCGCACGCCCCAGATCACGTGGAGCTTCTCGAGCACGACCAGCACGTACCAGCTGACGTCGATCTCCCACCACCTCAGCCCCTGACGTGCGAGGTGCGCGTGGTGGTGGTGGTTGTTGTGCCAGCCCTCGCCGAGCGTCAGGAGCGCGAGCAGCGCGTTGTTGCGGCTCGTGTCGCGCGTCTCGAAGCGGCGACGCCCCCGCACGTGGGCGAGCGAGTTGATGAGGAAGGTGGAGTGCCAGAGGAGCACCGTCGACAGGAAGAAGCCGATGAGGAGGCCCGACCAGCCGCCGATGAGGAAGCACGCGAGGCCGAGCGCCCACGGCGCGATCCAGTCCTGCTTCGAGATGAACCGGATCTCCGGGAACTTCTCGAAGTCCTTCATCGAGTTGGCGGGCCGGTCCGACGTGTCGTCGCCGAGGATCCAGCCGACGTGGCTCCACCAGAAGCCCTTCCGCGGGGTGTGCGGGTCGTCGATCGTGTCGGCGTAGCGGTGGTGGATGCGGTGGTGGCCCGCCCACCAGAGCGGGCCCTTCTGCGCCGCGGTGCAGCCGCCGAACGCGAGGACGAACTGGAACGCGCGACCGGTCCGGTAGGAGCGGTGCGCGAAGTAGCGGTGGTAGCCGGCGGTGATGAACCACATCCGGCCCCAGTAGGTGACGAACAGCAGGACCAGCGCCGTGCGGCTGACGCCGGTGAAGATCGCGAGCAGCGGCAGCAGGTGGACCAGGAAGAAGGGGATGGACGTCTTCGGGTTGATCTTCCCGTGCGGGAGGCGTCCGTCGGCGAGGAGGCCGGAGGGGAGAGGTTCGGCAGCCAGGGTGAGCACCTTCCGGGTCTGGCCGGCGACCGCCTCCCACGGGCGACGCCGACGCGTTGGGGGTCGCCGTGCGGCGCGGTGACCGACAGTAACCCTCGGGCGCTCGCGGGCCGCAACCTCCGTGCGCCTGATCCTGTGAACTCCTTGTGACGAGGTCGGCCGGCCCGGTCGCGGCGCCGGACGACCCCCGCAGCGGGGACCGAACTCGCGTTCGACCCGCTTGTGCGATGTGTCACAAGATTGTGACGCGATGTTACAGAGCTGACGAACGTTCGTAATAATGACCGGCCGGGTCGTCACGGAGGCGGCCGAACGGACACCGGAACGAAGGATCGTCATCATGTACACCGATCACGGAGCCACCCCCGATCACGACAGCGTCGCCCAGCACCGGTCGCGGACCAGCACCGCCCCCCGACCCGGGGACACGAGCAGTCCCGAGGCGCCGGCCGCAGGTCGCACCCGCCGGCACCGCCGGTTGGGGCTCCTGGCCGGTGCCCTGGTCGCCGTCTTCCTCCTCACCGGCTGCAACATCCCCGTGGAGAAGTGGGTCCCCGACTTCAACGGCAACGGTCGCATCGACGACGCCGAGGTGACCCTCCAGCAGCAGCGGATCATCAACGACATCCAGGCGTCGATCAACAACGAGCGCGTCGCCATCCAGGGCCACCCGTTCCTCGTCTGCGTGCGTCGCCACGAGTCGGGCGGCGACTACCAGGCGCAGAACCGGAGCAGCTCGGCGTCCGGCGCCTACCAGTTCCTCGACTCGACCTGGCGCACCGTCTCGGCCCGCGCCGGCAACGCCGGGTACGCCCGTGCGATGCACGCCCCCTGGTGGGTGCAGGACGCCGTGGCGCTGTGGTTCTACAACAACGGTGGCCGTTCGGCCTGGAACGGCACGGGCTGCTGATCCACCCGGTCCCCCCGCCGCGACCGCGGTCGGGACGACCCAGCTGAACCGCTCGACGGGGCCGCCGGCGCACGCCGGCGACCCCGTCCGCGCCCCGGCACCCGTCGCCGGTGCACCGGGCGCCGGAGGCGGTGTGGGACGATCCCCCCGTGGGCGACCGTGTGGCCTTCGTGCTCGGCGGCGGCGGCAAGCTCGGCGCGGCCGAGGTCGGCATGCTGCGGGCCCTCGGTGAGGCCGGCATCGCCCCCGACCTGGTGGTGGGCACGTCGATCGGCGCCGTCAACGGCGTCGCCGTCGCGGCGGACCCGACGCCCGCCGGGACCGAACACCTCCGCGCCATGTGGACCCAGGTGGACGAGAGCGGCATCTTCGGCGGCTCGTTCGTCGGCCGCCTGCGCCACCTCGCCCGCACCCGCACGAGCATCCACTCCATCGAGCCCCTCCGGCGGCTCCTCGAGCGGGCCCTGCCCCAGCGCGACTTCGCCGAGCTCGCCGTCCCCTTCCAGTGCGTCGCGGCGTGCATCGAGACCTCCGACGCCCACTGGTTCGACCGCGGCGACCTCCTGACCGCCGTGCTCGCGTCCTGCGCCGTCCCCGGCCTGCTCCCCGCCGTGCGCATCGGCGACCGCCACTACCTCGACGGCGGGATCGTGGAGTCCATCCCCGTCCAGCGGGCCCTCGACCTCGGTGCGGACGAGGTCTACGTCCTCCAGGTCGGTCGCATCGAGCAGCCCCTCCGCCCGCCGACCCGGCCCCACGAGGTGGCGATGGTGGCGTTCGAGATCGCCCGGCGACGCAGCTTCGCCGCCGCCATGGCCGCGCTCCCCGACGGCGTCCGCGTCCACGTCCTGCCCACGGGGGGCACCGGCCCGCGGTTCAACGACCTCCGCCAGCTCCGGTACCGCGACTTCTCCGACATCGACGAGCGGATCGACCAGGCCCACGACGCCACGGCCGAGTACCTCTCGGACCCCGACCCGGCCCGGGCGCCCGGCACGTGAGCGCCCTCGCGCCCCGCCCGATCCGGCGGCTCGTGCTCGTCCCGGCGGTCGTGCTGCTCACCGCGCTGCTGCTCGCCACCACGCCGATCATCGTCCTGGGGCTGGCGTTCGCCGTCCGGTTCACCTCGGGCCGCTGGCGCCTGCTGCGCCTCTACTGGTTCCTGCTCGTGTACCTCGTGCGCGAGTCGGTCGGGATCTTCGCCCTCACCGCCCTGTGGGTCGGCAGCGGGTTCGGCTGGAAGCTGCGCAGCGACCGGGTCGTCCGGGCCCACGTGAAGCTCGAGGGCTGGTACCTCGGCGGCCTCGTGAAGTCGGCGCAGAAGGTGCTCGGCCTGCGCCTCGTCGCCGACGGCGTGCCCGCCGACCTCGCCGTGCCGGACCCGTTCCGCGCCGGCTCCGGCCGTGGCTCCCGGCCGGTGCTCGTGTTCAGCCGCCACGCGGGGGCCGGCGACTCGTTCATCCTCGTCCAGCTGCTCGTCGACCGGTACGGCCGCCGTCCCCGGATCGTGCTCAAGGACCTCCTGCAGTACGACCCCTGCATCGACATCGT
Source organism: Actinomycetes bacterium (assembly GCA_023392475.1). Taxonomy (GTDB): domain Bacteria; phylum Actinomycetota; class Acidimicrobiia; order Acidimicrobiales; family Microtrichaceae; genus JAEVZA01. Next base: position 5,781 of record JAEVZA010000433.1, read on the forward strand.
CCTCAACCGGCTGCCGAACCGGTTCATCAGCCCCGACCCGCCGCCCGGGGCGGGCGTCATCGAGTCGATCGCGGCGCTGGCCGGCGGCCTCGAGCGCGACGGCGCGCTCATCCTGTTCCCGGAGGGCGGCAACTTCACCGAGCGCCGACACGCGCGGGCGATCGAGAAGCTGGAGGCGGCGGGCCACCACCGCGACGCCGAGATCGCCCGCGGGCTCGTGCACCTGCTCCCGCCGCGGCCGGGCGGCACGTTCGCGGCGATCGACGCCGCGCCCGACGCCGACATCCTGTTCGTCGCCCACACCGGCCTCGAGCAGCTGTCGTCGGTGGGCGACCTCTGGCGCGGCCTGCCGATGGACCGCGACGTGCTCGTGTCGTGGTGGAGCGTCGACCGCGCGGACGTGCCGACGGATCCCGCGGCGCGCGTCGACTGGCTGTTCGACTGGTGGGTGCGCCTCGACGCGTGGATCGACCTGCACCACGACCGCGACCGGCCGAGCCGCGCCGCGGTGCGGTCGGGCTGACCGCCTGCCGGCCGGCTCGACGGTGTGCCGCGCGCCGGGGCCCGCGGCAGGTCGCGCCGACGCGCACGTCAGCCAGGTGGCGCAGGCGGCCCGGTAGCCTCGGCGGCCATGTCCGTCGCCCGCCCCGACGCCCCGGACGAGCTGACGCCGGACGGGCTCACCTCGGCGCAGGTCGCCGAGCGGGTCGCGGACGGGCGCGTGAACCGGGTCCCCGAGGACCCCGGTCGGACGACGGCCCAGATCCTCCGGGCCAACGTCCTGACGCCGGTCAACGCCATCATCGGCGTGCTGTTCGTGCTGATCGTGGTGGCCGAGGGGATCAGCCCCGACATGCTGTTCGCCGGGGTCATCGTCGCCAACTCGCTGATCGGCACGATCCAGGAGCTCCGGGCGCGCGCCGCGCTCGACCGGCTCGCCGTCCTCAACACGCCGCACGCGCAGGTCGTGCGCGACGGCGAGGTGTCCGAGGTCGCGCTCGACGAGGTCGTGGCCGACGACCTGCTCGTCCTGTCGCCGGGCGGCCAGGTGGTGGTGGACGGCGAGGTCGTGCAGGGCCAGGGCCTCGAGCTCAACGAGTCGCTCCTGACCGGCGAGTCGGACCCGGTGCGGAAGTCGGTCGGCGACGAGGTGCTGTCCGGCAGCTTCGTGTCCGCCGGGTCGGGCCGGTTCCGGGCGACCAAGGTGGGCGGCGACTCGTACGCCGCGTCGCTGGCGGGGCAGGCCCGGCGCTTCACGCTCGTGCACTCCGAGCTGCGCACCGGCGTCAACCAGATCCTCCGCTTCCTGATGATCGCCCTGCCGCCGATCGCGCTGGTGCTGCTGTGGCGGCTGCTCGACACCAGCGCCGACTGGGAGGACGCCCTCTCCGGCACGGTCGCGGCCGCGGTGGCGATGGTGCCCGACGGCCTCGTGCTGCTCACGAGCATCGCCTTCATGGCCGGCGTCGTGAAGCTGTCGCGGCGCAACGCGCTGCTGCGCGAGCTCGCCTCGGTGGAGCTGCTCGCCCGCGTCGACACGCTCTGCCTGGACAAGACCGGCACGATCACCACCGGCCACATCGTCCTGTCCGAGGTGGTGCCGCTCGACGGGTCGGACCCCGCCGAGCTCCTCGCCGCGCTCGCCGCATCCGACCCGGACCCGAACGCCACACTCCAGTCC
>JAEVZA010000476.1 GCA_023392475.1 Actinomycetes bacterium
GGACTGGACCGACCAGGTCGCCGACCTCATCGTCGACTCCGTCGACAAGGTCCGGTCCCGCACCACCGGACCGATCCTGCAGGGCGCGAAGGGCGCCGTCTACGCGATCGTCGCCCTGGTCATGGTCGTCCCGATCCTCGTGCTCGGCACGATCGGGGTCGTGCGCCTGCTCGACTGGGCCATCCCCGGCGACGTCTGGATCGTGTACGCCCTGCTCGGGATGTTCTTCCTCGTGATCGGTGTTGTGCTGTGGTCCAGGCGCAAGCCTGTGACCTGAACGTCCCGTCCCGTCGTCTCGAGGAACCATGCCAGAGCTCCGCAACGTCGTCATCGTCGGATCCGGTCCCGCCGGTCTGACCGCCGCGATCTACACGGCCCGCGCCAACCTCGAGCCGCTCATGATCGAGGGCGAGCCCTCCTCGACGAGCGACCAGCCGGGCGGTCAGCTGATGCTGACGACGGACGTCGAGAACTTCCCGGGCTTCCCCGACGGGATCATGGGGCCCGAGCTGATGGGGAACTTCCGCTCGCAGGCCGTCCGGTTCGGGGCCGAGATCATCACCGCCAAGGTGTCCCGCGTGGACCTGTCGGACCGCCCGTTCGGCATCTGGGTCGGCGATCCCGACGCCGCCGAGCCCACCTACCTCGCCCGCTCCGTGATCGTCGCGACCGGCGCGAGCGCGCTGATGCTCGGCCTGGAGTCGGAGCAGCGCCTGCTCGGTCACGGCCTGTCGACGTGCGCCACGTGCGACGGGTTCTTCTTCCGCGACCAGGACATCGCGGTCGTCGGTGGCGGCGACTCGGCGCTCGAGGAGGCCATGTTCCTGACGCGCTTCGGCCGCTCCGTGACGGTGATCCACCGCCGCAAGGAGCTGCGGGCCTCGAAGATCATGCAGGACCGGGCCTTCGCGAACGACAAGATCCGGTTCCTGTGGGACACGGTGGTCGAGGACATCGTCGGCGACACGCAGGTCGAGGCGCTGCGGATCCGCAACGTCCTGACCGACGAGGTCGACGACCTGCCGGTGGGCGGCGTGTTCGTGGCCATCGGCCACCGCCCGAACACCGACCTGTTCCGGGGCCAGCTCCCGCTGAAGGACAACGGCTACCTCATCACCGAGGGCAGCACGTCCCGCACGTCCGTCGAGGGCGTCTTCGCCTGCGGCGACGTGCAGGACGACTGGTACCGGCAGGCCATCACCGCCGCGGGCAGCGGCTGCATGGCGGCGATCGACGCCGAGCGCTACCTGGAGTCGCTCGGGCACTGACCGCCGGAATGCCCGGCCCTCCGGGCCGGTTGTGAGCATCGCAAGCGAACGCCCCGCCCTCGCCGGCGGGACCCCCACCACCGCCACGCACCTCGGCACCCGGCCGGGCGTGGGTCACACAGGAGGACGAGCCCATGGGCTCCATCACGCAGCTGACCGAGTCGACGTTCGACGAGGAGATCGGCGCCGCCAGCGAGCCGGTCGTCGTCGACTTCTGGGCCGAGTGGTGCGGTCCCTGCAAGATGATCGCACCCATCCTCGAGGAGATCGCGGGCGAGCAGGACGGCAAGGTCCGGATCGCGAAGGTCAACGTGGACGACAACCCGGGCCTGGCCCGGAAGTTCTCAGTGATGAGCATCCCGACCATGATCGTTTTCAAAGATGGCCAGGAGGACCACCGGATCATCGGTGCGAAGGGCAAGCCCCAGCTCCTCGAGGACCTGAGCCCCTACCTCTGATCCGCTCCCGCTGAGCGAGGGTCGCCCGGCGCACCGGCGGCACCGGATGACCGTGCGCTCCGGTGGCCCCCGGTAGGCTGCGCGGGCGCGGATCCGATCGGTCCCTCCATCCCGCGCCGACCCTGGGAGCCACGCCATCACCCTCTCGGCACTGCCACTGCGGCCCGGATCGAACGGAGCCGACGTCGCCGACCTGCAGCGCCGGTTGCGCGCGGCCGGCTTCGAGTCGACCGATCCCGGTGGGACCTTCGGGGAGTCGACCGACCGGTCCGTCCGCGCGTTCCAGCAGGCCACCGGGCTCCGCGTCGACGGTGAGTGCGGCCCCCACACCTGGAACGCGCTGGTCGAGGCCGAGTACCACCTCGGCGACCGCCTGATCTGCCTCCGCTCCCCGATGATGCGGGGCGACGACGTCGCCGAGCTCCAGCTCCGCCTCGGCGCGCTGGGGTTCGACGCCGGGCGCGTCGACGGCATCTTCGGTCCGGCCACGCTCGGCGCGGTCGGCGAGTTCCAGCGCAACGCCGGTCTGATCACCGACGAGGTCTGCGGACCCGACACGGTCGAGGCGCTGCGTCGGCTCGAGGGCCGCGGCGGCGCGGCGACGGTCACCGCGGTGCGCGAGCGCGACCGTCTCCGGCGCGGGCTCCGCTCGTTGCCGTCCCTCCGGGTCGCGGTGGGATCGGCCGAGCGGCTGCACCCGGTCACGATCGGCCTGGCCGCCTCCCTCCAGGACGCCGGCGTCGCGGTCCTCCCGCTCGACGGCGACTGGTCGGAGCAGGCGGCCGCCGCGAACGAGTTCGACGCCGACGTCTACCTCGGGTTGACGGTCGCGCCGCACCAGGTGATCGAGGCCAGCTACTTCGAGGTGCCCGGCTTCGCGTCGACCGGCGGCCGGCACCTCGCGCAGCTCGTGGTCAAGGAGCTGCCCGCGGCGCCGGGCTGGGGCATCGGCACGGTCGTCGGGATGCGGGTGCCGATCCTGCGCGAGACGCGCAGCTCGGCGGTGCTGCTCGAACTGGGCGACGCGGACACCGTGCTCGCCAACCAGGGCCTGATCATCGCCTCGATGCAGCGCGCGCTCGACCTCTGGGCCAGCGATCCCACCGACGAGGCCTCACCCTCCACCGACGCCTGAGGGCGCGCGACGGCCGCGAACCGGCTGGTCATCCTGCACCTCAGGTTCGGCTTTCCCACAGACTTCCCCACATCCTGTGGACAAACCGTCGACCGGTGGTGCACCCGGCCGTTCGGAGCCTCGACCCGGGCGTCACCCCGCGACGAGCGCCGCCCGGGCCGACGTGCGCCCCCGGAGCGTCGCGACCGGACGTTGGTCGAGCCGGTCCCGGCTCGCCGGGGGTCAGCTGATGATCTGGCGGTAGATGCGCTCGAGGTCCTCGAGGTTCGCGAAGTCGACCACGACCTTGCCGCGCTTCGCGGTCATCGAGATCGACACGCGGGTGTCGAGGTGCTCGGCCAGCAGCTCCTCCAGCTCGAGCAGCCCCGGCGGACGCAGGGGTGCCGGCGCGGGCGCCGGCGTCGGGGCCTCGTCGGCCACCGGCTCCGCCTCCAGTTCGGCCTCGAGCTCCAGCCGCTCCCGCACCAGCTGCTCGACGTCCCGCACGCTCAGCGAGTCGCTCACCGCCCGCTTGGCGAGCGTCTCCTGGTAGGCGCGGTCAGGGTGGCCGAGGAGCGCCTTGGCGTGACCGGCCGTGAGGAGGTTCTCCCCCACCAGGCGCTGGACCGAGGGCGGGAGCTGGAACAGGCGCAGCAGGTTGGTCACCGCCGAGCGGCTCCGACCGACTCGCTGGGCCACCTGCTCCTGCGTGTAGTCGAAGTCCTCGATCAGCTGCTGGTAGGCCGCGGCCTCCTCGAGCGGGTTCAGGTCCTGCCGGTGCAGGTTCTCGACGAGGGCCTGCTCCAGCGACGACACGTCGTCGGCCGTCCGGATGACGACCGGGATCGTGCGCAGGCCGGCCCGCTTGGCGGCGCGGAGCCGTCGCTCGCCGGCGATGAGCTCATAGCCCCCCTCCGACTCGCGGACGAGGATCGGCTGGAGGACGCCGAGCTCCTTGATGCTGTCCGACAGCCCCTCGAGCGTCTCCTCGTCGAAGGCCTTGCGGGGCTGGAGCGGGTTCGGCTCCACCAGCTCGATCGGCAACTCGGTCAGCCCGGCCGGCGTCGCCGCGTCGTCGTCCTCGGCCGCTCCGGCCGGGATCAGCGCGGTGAGCCCGCGCCCGAGTCCACCCTTACGCGCCACCGCTGACCTCCCGGGCCAGCTCCCGGTACGCCACGGCGCCGCGGGAGCTCGGATCGAACGTGGTGATCGGCTGCCCGAACGAGGGGGCCTCCGACAGCCGGACGTTGCGGGGGATCATGTTCCGACACACCTTGGCGCCGAAGTGCCCCCGGACCTCGTTGACGACCTGTTCGGCCAGCCGGGTCCGTCCGTCGTACATCACGAGCACGATCCCGCTGATCTCGAGCTCGGGGTTCAGGTTGTCGCGGACGAGGTCCACGTTGCGGGTGAGCTGGGCCAGACCCTCCAGCGCGTAGTACTCGCACTGGATCGGCACCATGACCTCGGTGGCGGCGACCAACCCGTTGACGGTCAGCAGGCCCAGCGACGGCGGGCAGTCGATGAGGATGTAGTCGTAGTCGTCGAGCACCTCGGCGACGGCCTTCTTGAGCCGCGACTCCCGGCTGAAGGTCGGGACCAGCTCGATCTCGGCGCCGGCGAGGTCGAGGCTGGCGGGGGCGACGAAGAGGTTGCGCACCTCCGTCGGCTCGATGCAGTCCTCCAGCGCGACGTCGTGCAGCAGCACGTCGTACATGGTGTGGTCGAGCGTGCGGTAGTTGATGCCCAGGCCGGTGGTGGCGTTGCCCTGGGGATCGAGGTCGATCACGAGCGTGCGGTGGTCCAGCTCGGCCAGCGCCGCGCCCATGTTGACGGTGGTCGTGGTCTTGCCAACGCCACCCTTCTGGTTGGCGATCGCGATGACCCGGGGCAGCGGTCGACCCGCCGGACCCGAGGTCGCGTCGTCCTCCTCGAGCACCTCGATCGGCGCCGGTCCCACATCATCGATCGTGGGCGTGCCACCGGTCGACCCGGCGGGCGACGGCCCGCGATCGGGTCCCGGGAAGGGCGTGGGGTCGACGCGTGGCGCCTCGTAGGGCCCGGGCGGGGCCGGATCGGACGGGGTGGACGAGTCGGTCGTCAACGTGGTGGTGACGCGTTCCGGATCCGATGGATCCGACGGGACGTCAGACATCCGGGCTCCCTGCGGGATGGGGCGGAGCGCACCAGGCGGGCGGGCCTCGGTGCGAGGCCTCATCCTCCCCGCTGGCGCGACGCCGGTCAAGCACCGACGGGGCGGTCGCGTGTTCCACGTGGAACGTTGCGGCGCCCGTCGGGAATCGAGCCGCCGGCGACCCACGGACGTTCCACGTGGAACGCGCGAACCCGGTCGAACCTCACTGGACCTTGCCGGCTTCGGCGTACCGAGTGGTCCGATGTCGACCACTGGGTCCGCAAGAGCGTGAGCGGGTGGGTGCGGGCCTGCGCCCATCAGCTCCGTCGCCGAGTCCGTCGCCAGCTTCGGTGTACCGAGTGGTTCGATTTGGCCACCCCGTGTCGGCAAGAGCGTGTGACGGGCGGGAGCAGGGGAGCGGCGGGGAAGCCGCCGACTCAGAACAGGGGGCGGCGCTCTGGGACGCCGGGCCGGCGGGGGAACCGGTCGTCGAGCGGACCGTCCACCTCGATGCACTGGATGGTGGCGCTGTCGCCGCTCGTCCGGGTCGAGGGTCGGAGTCCGAGCACCGCGAGTCCGTCGACGGGCCAGCGCCCGTCCTCGGCCGTCGGCGGCTCGCTGACGAGCAGCCGAGCGCCGGGACCCTCGAGGAACGCAGCGGCGCACTCGGCCGTGACCGCGGGCGGCCCGAACGACCGGCTCGTCACGACCGGGAACCGGTGCCGGAGGGCGGGGTCTCGGGCGAGGTCCTCGGCCCGCCCGTGCACGACCTCCACCCGATCGGCGAGGTCGAGGTCCGCCACCGCGGCCCTGAGCACCTCGATGCGGCGCTGCGCCGAGTCGAGCAGGACGACCTCGCCCTCGCGCTCGACCGCGAGCACCAGGCCCGGCACCCCGCCGCCGGAGCCCAGGTCGAGCAGCCGCGCCGGCCAGCCTCGACCACCCGACTCGATCGCTGCGCCGAACGCCCGGGCGTTGGCGACGTGGTCCTCCACCGCACCGCGACCGAGGAGCCCACGGTCCTTGGACCGCTCGAGCACCGCTCGCAGCCGCGGATCGATCGCCGGCCCCGAGGGCTCGGCCGCCCCTGTTCCCGCTCCCGTTCCCGACACGTCGTCCCCCGGACGCGGGACGGGCACCCCGTCGGGGTGCCCGTCGTCTCGATGCTCCTGCACGGTGGATGCCGGGCGGCGCCCGGCGTCCCGGCTCAGGCCGGGCGCACCACGACCCGGCGGCGGGGATCCTCGCCGACCGAGCCCGACTCGACGCCGTCGATCTCGGCGACGGTGTCGTGGACCACCTTGCGATCCGCGCTCGACATCACCTCGAACACCACGTCCTCGCCGTCGGCCTTCACGGTCTCCGCCGCCTCGGTCACGAACTTGGCCAGCGCGGTGCGGCGCAGCTCGCGGACGTTCGAGACGTCGACCACGACCTTGCCGTGCTCACGACCGTCGGCCTGGCGCTGCAGCACGTTGCGGCAGATCTCCTGGATCGCGTCGAGCGTCCCGAGCTTGGGGCCGATGAGCAGGCCGACCTCGCTGCCGTCGACGTCGACCTTGAGGACGTCGTCCTCGTCCAGGTTCGCCGTCACCGTGGCGGGCAGGCCGAACGCCTCCGTCAGACCGGTGACGAAGGTCTGCATCGTCTCGCACTGCTCGCTGGCTTCCATGACCTCACGCTCCTTCGCGGGTGCCGAACGCTCCCCGCCCTGGTCGTTCCGCTGCGACCGGTCGCCCTGCTGCTGGCCGCCGCGCTGTCCACCCTGCTGACCGCCGCGGCCCGATCCGGATCCCGAGGACCGGCCCTCGCCGCGGGCGCCGTCGCCACCGTCGCCGCCGCTCCGGCCGCCGCCGTTGCGCCCGCCGCCCTGACCGCCCTGACGTTCGCTGCCCTTGCC
>JAEVZA010000478.1 GCA_023392475.1 Actinomycetes bacterium
GCTGGGCGGCGCCGCGGCCGGGGCGATCCTCGGGGCGCCGGCGATCTCGGGCGCGCAGGACGCGGCCACGACGACGACCGCGCCGGCGCAGCAGGGCGGGAGCGGCTCGGGTCAGGGCGACGCCGCCCGGCCCGATCCGTCGGCGCGGATGAAGGAGGCGCTCGATCCGCTGGTGAAGGCGGGCACGATCACGCAGGCGCAGGAGGACGCGGTGATCAAGGCGCTCTCCGACGCGGGCGTCGGACGAGGCGGACCGGGTGGTGGCCACCACGGCGGCATGGGCCTCGACGCCGCGGCGACCGCGCTGGGCCTGAGCCAGGACGATCTCCGCACCGCGCTGCAGGGCGGCAAGACGCTGGCCCAGGTGGCCTCCGACCGGGGCGTCGACGTGCAGAAGGTGATCGACGCCGTGGTCGCCGACGCGAAGTCGCACCTCGCGACCGAGGTGGCCGGCGGGAAGCTCACGCAGGCCGAGGCCGACCAGCGCCTGCAGGACGAGACGAGCCGCATCACCGACATGGTGAACAACGGCATGCCGAAGGGCGGTCCGGGCGGCCGAGGCCCGGGCGACGGCGCGACCCCGCCCGGCGCACCGGCCGACGGTGGATCGGCGCCCTCCTCCACGACCGCGCCGCCCACCACCGGCGGCTGAGCGACGCCGCATCCCGGGCACGCGCAGGGGTCCGGTCGCTCGCGGCCGGGCCCCTCGTCGCGCACCCGTGAGCGGTTCCCGCCGGGGCGGGGTGGCGGGGACCGCCGGCTCGAACGCGGGTTAGCCTCCCGGTCCACCGAGGAGGCGCGGATGCAGGACGAGCGGGTGCGGCTGGAGATCGACGGACCGATCGCCACCATCACCAACGACAACCCCGACAAGCACAACGCGTTCGACGACGAGATGGACGCGCAGCTGTTCGCGATCCTCGGCGAGCTCCGCGACCGGACGGAGATCCGGGCCGTCATCTGGCGGGGCGAGGGGAAGTCGTGGTCCTCGGGTCGTGACGTCGGCTCGATCGGCGTCAACAAGACCGACATGACCCACCACGAGCTGATGACCCGGGGCATCCGGGGCATCCAGCAGCTGTGGGAGCTCGAGGCGCCGGTGATCGTCGCCATCCACGGCTGGGCGCTCGGCGGGTCGTTCCAGCGGGCGCTGCTGTGCGACATCCGCATCGCCAGCGAGGACGCCCGGTTCATGCTGCCCGAGGTCGGCCACGGGGTGATCCCCGACACCGGCGGCGTGTCCGTGCTCTACGAGATGTGCGGCCACGGCCTCGTCAGCGACATGGTCCTGACCGGTCGCCGGCTGTCGGCCGACGAGGCGCTCGCCCACGGGATCGTGTCGAGGGTGGTCCCGCGCGAGGAGCTCGACGCGACCGCCCGTGAGATGGCCGAGAAGATCGCCGCGTCGCCGGCGGTGACGGTGAAGATGGCGCGACGGGTCATCTCGCACCTGGCCCGGCCGTCCGTGCGCGCCTCGATGGAGGACGAGCTGATCTACCAGACCTTCGTCAACAAGAGCGAGGACGCGGCCGAGCTGCGGGCGTCGCGCGCCGAGGACCGCGATCCCGTCTACCGGGGGAGCTGACGTGACCGACCCGACCGGACTGCCCCACCCGCCCGCGCCGGGCGAGACCGCCCTGCGCCCCGGCACGTTCGACGGCGTCGGCGTCTTCGTCACCGGTGCCGGTACGGGCCTCGGCAAGGCGATCGCGTCCGAGTTCGCGCGGCTCGGGGCGTCGATCGTCATCGCCAGCCGCAAGCCCGAGCACCTCGACGCCGGGCGTGAGGCCATCGAGGCGCTCGGCGCGCCCGTGCTGACCGTGGGCTGCGACATCCGCGAGCCCGACAGCATCGCCGCCGCCTTCGACGAGGCGGTGTCCGCGTTCGGCCTGCCGGGCGTGCTCGTGAACAACGCGGCGGCGAACTTCCCCGCCACCGCCGAGGACATGTCGCCGAACGCCTGGCGGACGGTCGTGGACATCACGCTCAACGGCACCTACTTCTGCTGCCGCGAGTTCGGCCGCCGCCACCTCGAGGCGGGCACCCCCGGCTCGATCGTCAACATCGGTGCCACGTACGCGTGGACGGGCGGGCCCGGCTTCGCGCACTCCGCGGCGGCGAAGGCGGGCGTGAAGAACCTGACCGAGTCGCTCGCCGTGGAGTGGGGGCCGTACGGCATCCAGGTCAACTGCCTCGTGCCCGGGTTGATGCCGCACGAGGACATGACGGAGGACATCCAGGGCAACCTCGCCCGCACCCACGACAAGGACGCCACGCAGCCCGCGCTGCGCGTCGGCCAGCGCCAGGAGCTCGGGTGGGCGGCCACCTTCCTCGCCTCGCCCTACGGCCGGTTCATCTCGGGCCACACGCTGGTGGTGGACGGCGCCAACTGGCAACGTCGATCGCTCGTGAACCCGGCGGTCGTGACGATCCGCGACCAGATGGGCAAGGGCGCCTTCGACCCCGACGAGCGCCGCTGACCCACGCTCCCTCGCGTTCTGACTGCTTTTCACGTCGTCGGGCGACGTGAAAAGCAGTCAGAACGGTGGTGCGGTGCAGTAGCTGGCGTGTGCGGGCCGGGAATCAGGTCGGTGGCGGATCCTTGACGTAGCCCTTCACGATCCCCAGCTGCTCGAGGTTCCGCTGCGCGGGGTGCTCCTTGCCGGCGGGCCCGGCCGCGAGCGCCGTGAACAGGTTGCGCGTCACCTGCTGGATGGCGGCCTCGGGGTCGGCGGCCGACGGCGTGCGCCCGGTCGTGTCCACGCCGAGGCGCTTGACCCACTCGAACGTGCCCATCCCGAACACGCCGGCGCCGCTGTCCGTCGTGTACCAGGTGACGTCCGCGAAGGTCCTCTTGCCGCGGCACACCACCGGCGAGTGGCAGACCACCTCGATCTGCTCCGGGGTCGGCTGCTCCGGTTGCACGCGGTCGTACTCGTTGCCGATGAGGCCGTGCAGGATGTCGCCGTCGCGCAGCCCCGACCCCTCGAGGAGCCAGTTGCCCTCGTTCACGATGCGCATGTCGCCCTCGACCGGGTTGGACTCGTAGAGGTTGCCGATCAGCGAGCTCTCCGGGTCGTTCACCGGGGACTGCCGCCAGCTCACGGTCGTCTCGAACGGGTCCACCTTCGCCATCGGGTCGGTGGACGCCGAGCGGTAGTTGACCTGCTTGCGGAAGTCGCCGGACGACGTCGGCTCGAGCCGGATCTTCCGGAAGCACGCGTTGGCGCCCATGAACGCCAGGTTGACGCCGCCGTCGCGGGCCGACTCGAGCCCGCGGCGCATCGACGTGGAGTAGTACTCGTCGTGCCCGAGCGAGACGAGCGCCCGGTGGTTGGCGACCTGCTCGGGGTGGGCGTGCAGGTCGATGTCGGTCCAGTACGTGACGTCCATCCCGTGGCGCTCGATGAACTGCACGACCTCGAACTCACGACCGAAGAACTCGCCGGAGCCCTTGCGGTAGTACGGCCGGTCGAAGGTGACGACGTCGGCCCGGCCCTTGTTCCCGGTGCGGACGTCGTCGTAGAGGCTCTTGCCGCCCCACTCGTTGTACGCCTGCCACGTCGTGACCGAGCTCTGCACGAGCAGGGCGGCCCGGCTGTCGTCGTCGCGCACCACGAGCGGCACGTAGGTCTGCCCGCCGTTCGAGGACACCAGCTTGAGCAGGTACATGCCCGGTGGCCACGAGGGGTCGGCCGTGACCTGCAGGCTCGTGTCCCACGGCGCGGTCCACGTGCCGAGCGCCGCGTCCAGCACGGCGGCGGGCTGTACGGCGCCCTGCAGGGTGTCCGACTGCCACACGAGGCGCGCGCCCGCACCGCCGTACCAGCCGATCCGGTACGCCTCGACGCGGTAGTCGGGCGAGGCGGTCGACACCCGGACGTCGACCGTGCCGCCGCGCGGGATGCTCGTGGCGGTCGCGTAGCCGCGGATCTTGTCCCACATCGCGGGCGCGGCGTCGGGCACCTGCCACCCGGGCGTGCCCGGCTTGGCGTTCTCGTCGATCAACCACTGCGCGGGGTTCGCGGGCGCGGCGGTGGTCGTCGGCGCGCCCGCCCCGACGCCCGTCGACCGAGCGGTGGCGCCGCCGGCGCGGTCGTCGCCCCCGGAGCAGGCGG
>JAEVZA010000039.1 GCA_023392475.1 Actinomycetes bacterium
AGCGTGCCGGCCGCGGCGACGGCGGCCGGGAGCCGGGCGATCGAGTCGGCGAGCGCCGCGTGGCGGCGCTCGATGATCCCGTCGGTGTACGTCACGAGGACCGACCCGGGTGCGAACGGGGCGCGACCGGGTTCGACGACGGTGCTGGGGACCCCCAGGAGCGGCTGGCGGCCGCCCTCCAGGAGGCGGACCGACCCGTCGGGGCCGCGCAGCACCGGCGGCAGGTGCCCGGCGCTCACGAACCGGACCTCGTCGGCGGCGGTGTCCACGACGGCCACGCACGACGTGGCCGTCAACCCGGCGCGGCCCTGCTGGAGGAGCGACGCCACGCGGGCGAAGACCTCGCCGAGGGGGGTGCCGCTCCGGAGGAGCGACCCGATGATGGAGCGGAGCTGGATCATGTCGGCCACCGCGGCGATGCCGTGGCCGGCGATGTCGCCGACCACGAGCGCGTACCGGTGGTCGTCGACCGCGATGCCCTCGTACCAGTCGCCGCCCATGCCGACCTGGCGTGCCGCGGGGAGGTAGCGCTGGGCGATGGAGATGCCCGCGGCGGTGGGCAGGGGCGTGACGACCCGGTGCTGCAGGCTCTCGACCAGCCGGTGCTCGGCCTCGCCGAGGCGGGTGCGCTCCAGGGTCTGGCTGCAGAGCTCGGCGAGCGTCCGCAGCGTGGCCCGGACGGTGGGCGTGAACTGGGTGGGTTCGCTCCAGCCGAACCCGATCGCCCCCATGGTCGAGCCGTCGGGGCGGAGCAGCGGGAGGTGCGCCGTGGCGGCGAGACCGGAGCGCTCCGCCGCGTCGGCGACCTCGCCGGGGTAGCGCTCGGCGATCTCGGCGGGCGACGCCAGGAGGACCGGTTCCCGGGTGCGGGTCGCATCGGTCGCGGGGAGGGCGTCGTCGAGCCGCTCGCTGACACCCGTGGTGACGCCGCCGCGGTCGTCCTCGCCGACGTCGGCCGGCGAGTCGAACAGGCGCCGCGGCCGGACGTCGAGGCGCCGGTGCACGTCGTCGACGAGCGCGATGTTGGCGCGCGCCGCGCCGGCCGGGAGTCCCGCGTGCTCGAGCACGGCGTCGCACAGCTCGTCGACGGTCCGGACCTGGGCGAGGTGCTGGGCGAAGTCGGCGAGCAGCTCGTTGCGCGCCGCGCTGTCGCGCAGCTCGTCCGACAGCCGGGCCCGCTCCATCGACTGGCCCACGATCCCGGTCACGGTCGTGAGCCGGTCCCGCAGGTCGTCGTCGAAGCGGACGGGCCGGTCCCACATCACGCCGAGGGAACCGACCACGCGCCCGGTCCGGTCGCGCACGGTGGTGGCGGCCATGGCCTGGCAGCCCATGAGGTCCCACGCCTCGTCGAGCTCCGGGTACGCGCGGCGGAGCTCGGCACCGGTGCCGAGGAACACCCCGATGCCCGTGCGGGCGGCGTCCGTGAGCGGCGTGCGGTCGTCGAGCGGGGTGGTGGCGTGCTCCTCGTCGGCGTCGGGGCCGCCGAGCCGCGACAGCCCGCTCGAGAAGCTCCGCCGCAGCACCTCGCCGTCCACGACGCCGACGATGGCGTGGGTCGCGTCGAGCGGGTCGAGCACGGACTTGGTGAGGAACGCCGTGATGTCCTCGGTGTGGGCGCGGCTGGCGAGGCCCTGCGCGAGGCGGGCGAGGTCGCGGCTGTGGCGGGCGTCGGCCGCCTGCGACTCGGTCAGCCGGGCGCGCTGGAGCGTCTGCGCGGTCATCTCGGCCACGGTCGTGAGGCTGAACACCAGGGCGTCGTCGAAGTCGACGGGCGCCGCCCAGGCGAAGACGATCGACCCGATGATCCGGTCGTCGGCCCGGAGGGGGAGCGCGGCGCGGCCGCCGCGGCCCAGCTCCGCGTTCGACGGGTCGGTGTCGGGGTAGCGCTCGACGTAGGTCTCGTAGTCGGGGACGAGGACGACCTCGCCGGTGCGGGCTGCGTCGGTGAAGGCGAGCGGCGCGTCCAGCGGCGGGTTGGAGTACAGGCGCAGCATGTCCGGCCCGACCGTGTCGCCGTGGTGCACCCGCAGCACGCCGGCCGACTCGTCGATGACGCCGATGCTCGCCGCGCTGGCCCCGACGGGCTGCCGGCCGTGTCCGGTGATGGTGCGGGCCGCGTCGTCGATCGTCGCCGCGCCGGCCAGCAGCTCGGCCAGCTTCGCGAGGTCCGACGCCCTCGCAGCGACCCGGTCGGTGAACGCCGCGCGCTCGAGGCTCTGCTCGCAGAGCTCGGCGACGGTCCGGAAGGTCGCCTCGGTGATGCCGTCGAAGCGCTGCGGGCGGTCCCACGAGATGCCGACCGTGGCCACCACCTCGCCGTCGTCGGACTCGAGGGGCAGCACGGCGGACGCCCGCACGCCCGCGTCCTGGAACTCCTTCGCGAGCACCGGGTCGGCCTCGCGGGCCCAGTCGGTGGCGCCGCGGACGAGCGTCGGCGACCCGGTGCGGACCGTCGTGGACACGGGGGCGTGGTCCGCGAGGTCGACCGTGCCGTACCGGCTCGCGAGCTCCGGGTCGACGTTCGGGCCGTGCTGGATGCGGACCACGCCGGCGTCCCGGTCGACCTCGCCGAACGACGCGCCCTGCGCGCCGAAGATGGGCGGCACGTGGAGCCCGATCACCGAGGCGACCTGGTCCGCGGTCGCGGCGCCGGCGAGGAACTGGGCGAGCTCGGCGGTGCGGCCGATGAGCGTCGTCGTCCTCGCGGTCTCGCGCTCGAACCGGTCGCTGCGGCGCATCAGGATCAGCAGTGCGCCGACGATCACCCCCGTGATGCCGAGCAGGAACCACGACAGGTCGTGGCTGACGGGCCGGACGTCCTGGACCCGCACCGCGAGGTCGCGGCCGCCGAGGTCGAACGTCCGCGTGTCGCCGCCGGTCGGCTTCGGTGTGGTCGCGGCGACGACGGTCGTGCCGTCGCGCACCTCGTACCGCACGTCCTCGGGCAGCTCGCGCCCCATCGCACGTGACAGCTGCGCGCCGCTGTAGGCGCTCGCCACGAACCCGACGTGCGCGGCCCGGCGCTGCTCGACCGTGTCGATCGGGGCGCCGAGCCGGTAGAGCGGCTTGAGGATGAAGAAGAAGGACGTCCCCTGGATCGGACCGAGGGTCTGGGTCACGGTCGTGCGGTTCTCGTCGCGGGCCCGGTGCGCCGGCTCGTCGGTGAGCGGGTTGTCGGCGATGTCGAAGCCGATGAGGGCCCCGAGCCCGCTCGGGGCCGCCGGCGGGCTGATCAGCTGGATGGGCCAGTACGAGGGCCGGTCCTCGGCGGCGTGCACGAGCGTGCCGTCGACCTCCAGGATCGGGCGGCGGATCGCCGCCTCGAACACCGGGCGCTCCGCGGCCGTGACGGTCGGGACGTAGCCCAGCGCCTCGAGCGACGAGTCGGCGTCGACGTCGCGCTGGAACGCGGAGAACGCGACGGGATCGATGTGCCCCGAGTCGTCGACGAGCGCGGACGCGCCGCCGAGCCCGGCGATGGCGTTGGCCGCCGTGGCCCGGGCCGCCTCGGTGACGCTGCGGGTGAGGGCCACCTCCCTCGCCTCGGCGTCGCGGTTGGCCTGCCGCCAGGCGATGCCGCTCGCCGCGAGGCCGACCACGAGCGTGACGACGACGACGACCCATCGGGTCCGTCGGAGGGTGCGCACCGGGCGACCGTCGCCCGCCGTGCCCCTGGCGGCGTCGTTCGGCTCGTCGATCCGTTCACCGTAACGGCCCGTGGTGCCATGAGGTAGTGCATCGCCCCACGCGGCGTCGCCGCCCGGCCCGGGTGGGTGGCGATGTTTGCCCACGGTCGCGACCGGGTACCTAGGGCCCGATCGGGGGGTCGATCCCCCGACGACGCCGGCCCGGAGGATCGACCGACATGATCAGCGTGCAGCCGTCAGCGGACGCCACGACGCCGACCGAGGTGGATCGGTCCACGGATCGGTCCGGGGTCGCGGGTGCTCGGGACGTCACCCGGGTGGCCGGCGGCGGTGCCGCCGGCACGGCGGCGGCCGATCCGGTCGACGACGCCGCCGAGCTGATCACCGAGTACCAGCGCACCGGCGACCGCCGGCTCCGGAACCGGGTGGTCGAGGCCCACCTCCACGTGGCGGACCACCACGTCCTCCGCTTCTCCCGCTCCGCCGGGGCCGCCGCCGACGACCTCCGCCAGACCGCCCTCGTGGCGATGGTCCGTGCCGTCGACCGCTTCGACCCGGGGCTCGGCGTCTCGTTCCGCACCTTCGCGAGCCGCACGATCGAGGGCGAGCTCAAGCGCTACCTCCGCGACCGCAGCTGGATCGTCCGTCCGCCGCGCCGTGCCCAGGAGCTGCACCTCCAGGTCCGGCGCTCGTCGGAGGAGCTGTCGCAGCGCCTCGGCCGTGCCCCCACGGTCGCCGAGATCGCGGATGACCTCGACGTGGCCGAGGACGACGTCCTCGAGGCCATGGAGGCCGGCCAGGCGCGCAGCGGCACCGGCCTCGAGGCCCCCGGCCCCGACGGCGAGGCCTCGTCGTCGCTCGTGCGGATGCTCGGCGCGATCGACCCGTCGTTCGGCAACGTCGACGACCGCATGGTCCTGCGCGACGCCGTCGCCGGCCTGGACGAGCGCCAGCAGCTCGTGCTGCACCTCCGCTTCGTCGAGGAGCTCAGCCAGCCCGAGATCGCCGAGGAGGTCGGGCTGTCGCAGTCGTACGTGTCCCGCCTGCTCCGCGGCAGCCTCGCCCGGCTGCGCTCAGAGCTGCTCGCCGCCTGAGCCGCCCTGCGCCTCGTCCGCACCGGCCCGCATCGTCTCGAAGCTCCGCCGGAGCAGCCGCGACACGTGCATCTGCGAGATGCCGACCCGCGCCGCGATCTCGTCCTGCGTGAGCCCGGCGTAGAAGCGCAGCCGCACGATCTCGCGCGACCGCTCGTCGAGCAGGCCGAGGAGGTGCTCGACCTCGTCCCGGTCCTCGAGGTCGACCTCGTCGCCGCCCTCGCCGAGCTCGGCCACGTGGTCGACGGGCCGGGCGTCGGGCGGCGCGTCGAGGCTCGCCGGCCGACGCCCCGCCACCCCGCCGAGCGCGCCGACCAGGTCGGCCGGAGCCACCTCCCGGTGCTCCGCGAGCGCGCGGACGGTGGGGGAGCGGCCGAGGCGCTGCTCGAGCTCCTCGGACGCCGTGCGCACGGCGACGTGCAGGTCCTTGACCGACCGCGGGACGCGCACGGTCCAGGTCGCGTCGCGGAAGTGGCGCTTCAGCTCGCCGTCGATCGTGCGCCCGGCGAACGTCGAGAACGCGACCTCGCGCTCGGGGTCGAAGCGGTCCACGGCCTTCACGAGCGCGAGGAACGCGACCTGGTGCAGGTCCTCGCCGCCGGGCCCGCGCCCGCGGTAGCGGCCCGCGGCGCCGTCGGCGAGGCCGAGGTGGCGCTCGACGAGCTCGTTCCGCAGGCGCCGGTCCCGGGTCGCCGCGAAGCGCCGGAACAGGTCCTCGTCGGGCTCCGGCGACGCGCCCCCGGTCGGCGCGCCGTCAGGCAACGTCGTCGAGGCGCTTCCGGAGGGAGAAGCCGCCGTCGCCGGTGTCGTAGCCGTCGACCGTCGCCTCGAGGATGCGGCGCGTGAGGGGGTCGGGCTCGGGGCCGGTCTCGGCCGCGGTGGCCCGGCCCTGGACCGAGATCGTGCGGCCGTCGACGAGCAGCTCCAGGTGCACGGTGCCCTCGCCGTCGGCGGCGTCCACCAGCAGGCCGACGAGCTCGTTGACCGCGATGCGCAGGTCCTCGACCTGGTCGATGCCCGAGTCGAGGTCGGCCGCCAGGCTCGCCGCGGCGACGCGCGTCAGCGCGACGAACCGCGGATCCGCGGGGATCTCGATGCGGACCGTGCCCGTCACCTCGTCGGTCACCGTGCCTCCAGTCGTGCCCCGGCCTCCGGGTGCGCCGCGACCGTCACCCACGGCGGGGCCGACACTACCGCTCACGGGAGGTCCCGGTTCCGGGAGCCGGTGGCGGGCGGCACCGTGGGACCGTGGATGGGGAGCGCGGTGCCGACCGGCATGGTCACCTCCGGGGTGCGTGGTGCACGGCAGGTACCCGGTGGCCGGGGCGACCAAACCGCGCGCCCGCGTGCCGGTCGGGGGTCCGTCGGTGACCCGCGCCGCGCCGGTCGGCGGCGCGCTGTGCCGTCGGGCACCGGCGGTTTGGACCTCCGAGGGCCCGGGTACGAGGCGGACCGGCAGCGTTCTCCCCCCTATCCACCCCAGGAAAGCGAGGCAGCCATGTCAGGCACCACCGACAACGCGAAGGGCAAGGTCAAGGAGGCCGTCGGCGATCTCACCGACGACAAGGACCTCAAGCGCGAGGGCAAGACCGACCAGGCGGCCGGCACCGTCAAGGACAAGGTGACCGACGCCAAGGAGTGGGTCGAGGACAAGGTCGACGACCTGAAGGACAAGGCCCACCGGGACTGACGCCCCGGCTCACCCGATCCGCTCCGGGCGGGTCGCCCACCCCGTTCGGGGTGCGGCGGCCCGCCCGGTGCGCGTCCGGGTCGTGCCGGCTCAGACCTGCCGGATCTTGAACCCTGCGCCGGTCGGGTCGGTCAGGCTCGCGAGCCGGCCGTAGGGCGTGTCCTCCGGGGCGTGCTGCACGGCGCCTCCGAGCTCGGTCGTGCGGGCGGCGGTGGCGTCCGCATCGGCGACCTGGAAGTACACCGACCAGTGCGCGGGGACGCCGTCGGGCAGGAAGGACGACGCGTCCATGATCCCGGCGAGCTGGCCGTCGCCCTCGCCGAACGTGGTGTAGCGGAACTCGTCGGTGTCGGACACCGGGTGGAGGTCCCAGCCGAACACGTCCCGGTAGAAGGCCAGCGACGCCGCGTGGTCCCGCGTCATCAGCTCGAACCAGCTCGGTGCGCCCGGCTCGTCGAGGACCTCGAAGCCGTGGTGGTCACCCGGCTGCCAGATGCCGACCGCGGCCTGGCCCGCATCGGTGGCGACGGCCATCGTGCCGAGGGTCCCGACGGGCATCGGCGGCACGATCAGCTGGCCGCCGTGGTCCGTGACCGCCTTCGCCGTGACCTCGGCGTCGTCGGTGGCGAGGTAGATCGACCACGAGTCGGGCGTGCCGCTGGCGCCGTCGTTGCGCATGCCGCCCGCCACCCGGCGGCCGCCGAGCGAGAAGTTGAAGTAGCCGCCGTACTCGGGGCCGGCGGACTGGCACTCCCACCCCATGAGGTCGGCGTAGAAGGACTGGGTGCGCTCGGGGTCCGACGTGAACACGTCGATCCAGCAGGGTGCTCCCGGGACGTCGCGCAGTGGCATGGCTCGCTCCTCCGTTCGGGGCCGGCACGGTGCCGGCCGGTGGGCGAGCCGCTCGCTCGCACGCCGGGTGGACGGCGCGGCGCCGGCGAACTCATCGGCCGGCGGCGGCCCACGCGTCCGCGGTCACGCCCGTCCCTGAGCTCGGGGCGCGCCCCGAGGAGCCCGATCCGGCCATCTCGGGGGTGGGCGACCGCTCCGCGACCGCACACCCCCGAGTTCGGAGGTTCAGCGGCTCACCGGCTCCGTCATCGGCCGCCCGCTCCGCTCACCGGCTCCGTCATCGGCCGCTCGCTCCGCTCGCCGGCTCCGCTCACCGGCCCTGCTTGCCGAAGCGGCGGAC
This sequence comes from Actinomycetes bacterium, assembly GCA_023392475.1. Taxonomy (GTDB): domain Bacteria; phylum Actinomycetota; class Acidimicrobiia; order Acidimicrobiales; family Microtrichaceae; genus JAEVZA01. The sequence continues at coordinate 7,627 of JAEVZA010000039.1, forward strand.
CGCCATCGGGACGCACACGGCGAGGAGCAGGACGCACCAGCCGACCATGGCCACGACCGGGTGCTCGAGCTGCCACGAACCGGTCGAGTGCGTGCCCTGGCACACCTCGCGGACGGCGGCGACCAGCGCGGAGATCGGGTCCCACTCGCCGATGAGCCGGGGGACGAGGGGCATGCCGTCGATGGGCACGAACGTCCCCGCCAGGAAGGCGAGCGGGAAGATGATCACGAAGCCGAGTCCCTGCATCGCGTCGGGGCTGCGGACGACCATGCCGAGCAGCACGCCGAACGACGTGAACGCGAACAGCCCGAGCAGCACCAGGCCGACGAGCTCGACCGCCGAGCCGAGCGTGAGGTCGGGTCGCCAGCCGAGGGCGAGGCCGAGCCCGGCGACGATCGTGAGGCCGAGCACCTGCTCGAGCACCTGGCCGAGCACCTGCGCCGAGACGACGGACAGTCGGGTGATCGGCAGCGAGCGGAACCTCGACGTGACGCCGGTGGAGAAGTCCGTGGCCGTGGCGACGCCCGCGCCGATCACGCCGAAGGCGAGGCTCTGTCCGATCAGGCCGGGCAGCAGGTAGTCCTGGTAGCTGATCCCCGGCACGTGGATGGCCGAGCCGAACACGTAGAGGAAGAGCAGCGTGAACATGATCGGCTGCAGCGTGACGTCGAGCAGGCGCTCCGGCACGTGGGGGAGGGTGCGGAGGCCGCGGCCGACGAGCAGCCCGGTCTCGGAGAGGAAGCGCCGGAACGTCGGCGGCCGCGCGGGGAGCGCGGGGATCGCGTCCAGGTGGCCCGCCGTCGTGGCGGGGGTGGCACCGGCAGCGGCGCCGGCGGAGGGGTCGGTGAGCACCGTGGTCATGCCGCGGCTCCTTCCGTGCGGTCGGTGGTTTGGGAGGTCGATCCGTCGGTGGCGCCCGACGGGGCGTCGCCGGTGAGGGCGAGGAAGGCGTCGTCGAGCGTCGGGCGCCGCAGCGCCACCTCGTCGACGGGCACGTCCGCGGCGCCGAGGGCGGCGGTCACGCGGGCGAGGTCGTCGGTGCCGCCGGGCGCCGCCACGGAGACGCTGCGCAGCTCGGGCGAGACGGTGAGGTCGAACCCGCCGCCGAGGACGTCCACGAGGCGGGCGACGCCGCTCGCGTCGACGGCGACGATGTCGACCCGCTGCTCGCCGATGCGCGACTTCAGCTCCGACGGCGTGCCGGCCGCGACCGTGCGGCCGTGGTCGATGAGGACGATCTCGTCGGCGAGCACGTCGGCCTCCTCGAGGTACTGGGTCGTGAGGAGGAGCGTCACGCCCTCGGCCACGAGCTCGCGGACGGTCGACCAGACGATCTGGCGGCTGCGGGGATCGAGCCCCGTCGTGGGCTCGTCGAGCACGAGCAGCTCGGGTGGCGTCACGAGCCCGGCGGCGAGGTCGACCCGGCGGCGCTGGCCGCCCGACACGTCCTTCACCAGCTGGTCGGCGAACTCGCCGATCTCGAAGCGCTCGACCAGGCCGTCGACCACGCGTGCCGCGGCGCGGCGGTCGTGGCCGCGGAGGCGGGCCATGAGCAGCAGGTTGTGGCGGGCGGAGAGGTTGTCCTCGAGCGCCGCGAACTGCCCCGTGAGGGAGATGCGGCGGCGTACCTCGTCGGCGGACGAGCGCACGTCGTGGCCGCACACGCGGAGCGAGCCGTCCGTCGGCGACTCGAGCGTGGCGATCATCTGCACGGTCGTGGTCTTGCCGGCGCCGTTGGGACCGAGGAGGGCGACGACCGAGCCGTGGGCGACGTCGAGGTCGAGCCGGTCGACGGCGAGGACGTCGCCGAAGCGCTTGGTGAGGCCCCGGGCGGTGACGGCCGCACCGGCGGGGCGGTCGTCGGGCCGGCGGCCGGTGGGTCGATCCCGGAGGTCGGGTGGTGCGGATGCGGTGGCGGGGGTGGTGGACGGCATGGGGCGCCTCCTTCTGGTGGGGAGCGGTGGCGACGGGCCGGAGGAGCGGCCGAATCGTGCTGCCACGCGAAAGATACAGTGACTGAACTTCTACTGCAACCAGACATTTGGAGTCGCAGCACGTAGACTCGCGGCATGACCGCACCGTCCCGCCCGCCCGAGGGCCTCCGCGAGCGCAAGAAGCGGGCGCTCCGGCAGCTCATCTCGGACACGGCGACGGGGATGTTCCTGGAGCGCGGGTTCGACGAGGTGAAGGTCTCTGAGATCGCCGAGGCGTGCGACGTGTCCGAGAAGACGGTCTTCAACTACTTCCCGACGAAGGAGTCGCTCCTCTTCGACCAGGAGGACGACCTCGCGGCGCGGATCGATGACGCGCTCCACGAGCGCGACGACGACGTGTCGCTCGTCGACTCCGTCGTGGCGGTGATCGAGTCGCAGATCGACGAGCTGCACCTCGACTGGACGACCGAGCACGACCCGGCGGTCGTGATGGCGCGGGTGCGCCGCTTCGGCGAGCTGATCGAGTCGCACCCCGCGCTGGTCGCCGCGCTCCAGGCGATGCTCGACCGCCTCACGCAGGTGGCCGCCGAGGCGCTCGCCGACCGCGCCGGCGTGGACTCGGAGGACCCCGAGCCGCAGGTCGCCGGGATGATGGTGGTCGGGCTGTGGCGCACCTACTTCCGGTCGATGCGGCGCTACGCCGCGGAGGACATGGCGCTCGACGACGTGCGCGACGCGCTGGTGAGCGACGTCCGGCGCGCCGCCCAGGTCGCGGACAGCGGGCTGAGCGCGTTCAACCTCGTCGTGCGGCAGGCGACCACGAAGCAGCAGGTGAAGGACGCGGCCGACGCGGCCAACGAGGCGCGGCGCCAGGTGGTCAGCGCCGTGCGCCAGGCTCGGGACGTGTGGCGCCAGGTCGTCGCGGAGACGCAGGGGCGGACCGCGGAGGAGGCGGCGGACGCCCGGGTCGGGCACCGGCAGACCAAGGCCGAGGAGCGGGCCCGCAAGGCCGAGATGAAGCGCGAGCTGCGCCAGCGGGCGCGCGAGATGCAGCGTGACATGCACCGCGAGCTCCGCCAGCAGCAGATCGAGATGCACCAGGAGCTGCGCGCCGAGCGAAGCCGTGCCGCGCGAGGCGGCGCCGGCGGTCCCGGTCGTGGCGGTCCGGCGGCGGGCGGCCGCTCCCGTCGCG
>JAEVZA010000061.1 GCA_023392475.1 Actinomycetes bacterium
TCCCTGCAGGTGCCGAAAGGCTGGCGTACGGAGCCGGCGCAGGTGCCTTTTGACCTGAACCAGAACGGGGCCGAGCAACTGGTGCGGTTCCTGGTATACCCGCCTAAAGGGCAACAGGAAGCGGTAATCAAAGCCGTGGCGACTGTGGACGGCAAGGCCTATACCCGTGGCCTGAACATTATCCAGTACAACCATATCCCGACACAAACCACCTTTCCGGAGGCAGTGGCCAAAGCTGTGCGCCTTGACCTGAAGCGCCAGGGCGAGCAGGTGGCCTACCTGATGGGAGCCGGCGACGACATCCCGACCAGCCTGCAGCAGATCGGCTACCAGGTAACCCTACTCAAAGACGAGGACATCACCGAGCAGAATCTGCAGCGCTTCGATGCCGTCATCCTGGGCGTGAGGGCTTATAATACGGTGGAACGGATGCGTTTCTACCAGCCACGCTTGTTCAACTACGTGCAGAACGGCGGTACCCTGATCGTGCAGTACAACACAGGTCATAGCCTGCAAACACCGGAAGTAGCGCCGTACCCGCTCAAGATCTCGAGCCAGCGCGTGACAGTAGAAGATGCCGAGGTGCGTTTCCTAAAGCCAGGCCATCAGGTGCTGAACTCGCCAAATAAGATCACCAAAAAAGATTTTGACGGTTGGGTACAGGAGCGGGGACTTTACTTCCCGAGCGAGTGGGGCAAGGAGTTTGAGGCGATCCTGTCGAGCAACGACCCCAATGAGCCGGCACGGGATGGCGGGTTGCTGATCGCCCGGTATGGCAAAGGGCACTTTGTGTACACTGGCTACTCCTGGTTCCGGCAGCTGCCGGCCGGCGTTCCGGGCGCCTACCGTATCTTTACCAATATGATCTCGCTGGGGAAAAGTGAAGGGGCTCAGACCGGCAGGGCAGAACGTGCTGTGAAATAATTAAACGTAGCACGATGCCTTCAACGATGACTTGACAAAGGACAATGGACTTGTGGGAAAGATGCGGCCTCCATACATTCAATCTTTTGTCAAAATCTCTTTTGTCCTTTGTCCAAAAAGTCGTGATACGTGATACGAAAAAAACATGAAAGAAACAGAAAGCAATAAACCCGTGGAGACAGAAAAGCCTCCGTTCTTTAACAGTTGGAGCGGCATGTACTGGTTGGTGCTGGGCAACCTGGCTTTCCTGATCGTGCTGTTTTACTTCATCACCAAATTCTACGCATGAGGTTACTAGACTGGATCGTACTGCTGGGTACGCTGGGGTTCATTGTGATTTATGGCGCCTGGAAGACCCGGGGCAGCAAAGACATAGAAGGCTACCTGAAAGGGGACAACAGCATGAAATGGTGGACCATCGGGCTGTCCATCATGGCCACGCAGGCCAGTGCCATCACATTTCTGTCCACGCCGGGGCAGGCCTATGAAGACGGGATGCGCTTCGTGCAGTTCTACTTCGGTCTGCCGATTGCCATGGTCATTATTTCCATTACAGTAATCCCTATTTTCTACCGGCTCAAGGTATACACGGCGTATGAGTACCTGGAGAGCCGCTTCGACCTGAAGACGCGTTCACTGGCTGCCGTACTCTTTCTGGTGCAGCGCGGGCTGGCAGCAGGTATCACCATCTATGCGCCGGCCATTATTCTTTCTACCATCCTGGGCTGGAACCTGACCATGACCAACCTGATACTCGGGGTGCTGGTGATCATCTATACCGTGTCAGGAGGTACCAAGGCGGTAAGCGTGACGCAGAAGCAGCAGATGGCCGTAATGATGGGCGGTATGCTGATAGCAGGCTACATGGTGGTGCAGTACCTGCCGGAGGATGTCTCGTTTGGCGAAGCAGTGGCGGTAGCCGGCAAAATGGGCAAAATGAACGTGGTCGATTTCTCCTTTGACTGGAATGACCGCTATAACTTCTGGTCAGGTATAACGGGTGGGCTGTTTTTGTCGCTCTCTTACTTCGGTACCGATCAGAGCCAGGTGGCGCGCTACCTGGGTGGGCGGTCAGTGGCGGAGAGCCGGCTGGGCCTGCTCTTCAACGGCCTGCTCAAGATCCCTATGCAGTTCATGATCCTCTTTATAGGGGTAATGGTGTTTGTGTTCTACCAGTTCAACCAGCCGCCGCTATTCTTTAATGAGGCCGCTAAAAACAAGGTATACGCCACAGACTTTGCGCCGGAAATGGAGAAGCTGGAGGCGCAGCATACCCAGCTGTTCCAGCAGAAACAGGAGGCAGTGAAAGGGCTTGTATCGGCCATACGCACCGAAGATGAAGCATCCATTGCGGAGGCGCAGGCACAGGTGCAAAGCATTACAGATGCTTCCCATGGTGTGCGTACCGAGGTAAAATCCCTGATATCGAAAGCAACCCCGGATGCCGAAACGAAAGACACGGACTATGTCTTTATCTCTTTTGTGATCAAATACCTGCCGGCCGGCTTGGTGGGGCTACTGCTGGCCGTCATTTTCTCGGCGGCAATGTCCTCGACAGCCTCCGAGCTGAATGCACTGGCCTCTACCTCTGTGATCGATATCTACCGGCGCTCGGTGAAGCGGGAAGCCTCCAACATGCATTATGTGAAGGCTTCTAAATTGCTTACCGCAGCCTGGGGAGGTCTGGCCATTTTGTTTGCCATGTATGCCTCTCTGCTGGATAACCTCATCCAGGCTGTCAACATCATCGGCTCTATCTTTTACGGCACCATACTGGGTATATTCCTGGTGGCCTTTTACTTCAAATACATCAAAGGGCATGCGGTCTTCCTGGCAGCGCTGCTGGCCGAAGCCATTGTGCTCTACTGCTTCCAGTTCACCGAGATCGCTTTCCTGTGGTTCAACGTGATTGGGTGTGTGGCCGTGATCGTATTTGGTTTGCT
>JAEVZA010000063.1 GCA_023392475.1 Actinomycetes bacterium
GCTCAGCACCACCGCCGCGCCGGCCCCGAGCCCGAGCGCCGCGAGGAACTCGCGCCGGCTGACCCCGCGGCCGCCCGCGACCATCCTGATCTCGTCCATCGCCCCGTTCCCTCCAGAGCCAGGTCCCAGCGGGCCGGCCGCGCCACACGACCGGGCCCGCCGCCACGGTACCGGTCCCGGTCGTAGGCTCCCAGCGTCGAGCTCCGGCCGTCGGTCGGTGCTCGATCGGTGGTCGGTTGAGGAGGTGCGCCGATGGGTGCGGAGACAGGCCTCGCGGGGGAGAAGTACATCTCGTTCACCACGTTCCGCCGGGACGGCACGCCGGTGTCCAGCCCCACGTGGCTCGTGCGCCTGGACGACGGCCGCCTGGGGTTCTGGACGTCGTCGCGATCGGGCAAGGCGAAGCGCCTCGCGCACACCGCCCGCGTCACGCTCCAACCGAGCGACGCCCGCGGGCGGACGAAGGACGGCTCCTCGGCCGTCGAGGGCAGCGCGGAGATCGTGGCCGGCGGCCCGGTGTACGACGAGGTCGTGACCAAGGTGCGCGCCAAGTACGGCTTCATGACGAAGATCACCAAGTTCCTGAACACCCTCGGGCACCTCGGCAAGGACTTCCCCTACGGCGACGTCGCCGTGGTGACGACCCTGCCGCCGGGTGGCGGGGCCCCGTGAGCGCGCCGGTCGCGCTGGTCACGGGCGCCGGGCGGGGCATCGGGCGGGCGGTCGCCGAGGAGCTGGCGGCGCGGGGCTGGGACGTCCTCGCCGGCGTGCGTCGCCCGGAGGACGTGGCGGCACCGGCCGGGACGACGGTCGTCCGGCTCGACGTCGACGAGCCCGACCCGTCGGTCGTGCCGGAGCGCCTCGAGCTCCTCGTGAACAACGCCGGCGTGGACACGGCGAACCTGCCGGTCGAGGCCGTCCCGGCCGACGAGTGGGCCCGCGTCTTCCGCACGAACGTGCTCGGGCTGGCCGAGGTGACGCGGCTGGCCCTCCCGGCCCTGCGCGCCGGGGCGCCGTCGGTGCTCTGCAACCTCACGTCCGCGGGGCTCTCGGTGCCGATGCCGTTCTTCGGCGTGTACCGCGCGTCGAAGGCCGCGGTCTCCGCGCTGTCGGAGACCCTCGCCGTGGAGCTCGCGCCGCTCGGGGTCCGGGTGGTCGAGATCCTGCCCGGGCCGGTGGACACGGACATGCTCGCCGAGTCCGCGACGATCCCCGAGGCGGTCGGCGTCGACGGCTACGGGCCGCTCGCGTCGCTGATCGCCGAGCTCCGCCCCGCGACGGACGACCAGCGGGTGCCCGCCGCCAGCGCCGCGGTCGCGATCGTCGACCGGATCGAGGCGTCGCGCGCCGCGGCGCCGGGCGAGGTGCCGCTGCGCGCCTCCTGCGACCCGGTCGGCACCGACGTCGTGCGCACGTGGCAGGACACCCCCGACGAGGCGCACCTCCGCCTCTTCATGGAGGTGTTCCGGCCGCCGGCCGGGGCCTGAGCCCGCCCGCCGTACACTCGCCGACCGTGACCGATCCCGCCCCCGTCTCCGAGCTGTTCGACCCCGACGCGTGGCGGCCGGTGCCGGGCTTCGAGGACCTCGAGGACCTCACCTACCACCGGGCGGTGGACGCGGGCGTGGTCCGGGTCGCGTTCGACCGACCCGAGGTCCGCAACGCGTTCCGGCCGTCGACCGTCGACGAGCTGGCCCGGGCGCTCGACCACGCCCGGCAGACCTCCGAGGTGGGGTGCGTGCTCCTCACCGGCAACGGGCCGTCGCCCCGGGACGGCGTGTGGTCGTTCTGCTCCGGCGGCGACCAGCGCATCCGCGGCCGCGACGGGTACCGGTACACGGTGGAGGACGGCTCCGGCGAGCGGGGCCTCACCGCCGAGTCGATCGATCCGGGCCGGTCGGGGCGCCTCCACATCCTGGAGGTGCAGCGGCTGATCCGGTTCATGCCCAAGGTCGTCATCTGCGTCGTGCCGGGCTGGGCCGCGGGCGGCGGCCACTCCCTGCACGTGGTGAGCGACCTCACGCTGGCCAGCCGCCAGCACGCGCGCTTCAAGCAGACCGATGCGGACGTCGCCAGCTTCGACGGCGGGTTCGGCTCCGCGTACCTCGCCCGCCAGGTCGGCCAGAAGTTCGCCCGGGAGATCTTCTTCCTCGGGAGCGAGTACTCGGCCGAGGACGCGCACCGCATGGGCATGGTGAACGCGGTCGTCGACCACGACGAGCTCGAGCGCGTCGCGCTCGAGTGGGGCCGCACGATCATGGGGAAGTCGCCGACGGCGATCCGCATGCTGAAGTACGGCTTCAACCTGATCGACGACGGCCTCGTCGGCCAGCAGGTGTACGCCGGCGAGGCGACGCGGCTCGCGTACATGACCGACGAGGCGGCCGAGGGGCGCGACTCGTTCCTGGAGAAGCGGGACCCCGACTGGTCGGGGTACCCCTGGCACTACTGAGCGCCGCCCCCGCACCGTTCTGACGATTGTTCGTGCTGCCTGGCAGCGCGGATCGTCATGGGAACGCTCGGACCGGCTGGCTGGCGGACCGGCTGGGTCAGGCCTCGCTGGCTCAGGCCTCGGCGGCGAGCGCCTGCGCCTTCGCGGCCTTGCGCACGCGGAAGGCCACCGGGAAGCCGTAGAGCAGCGTCGTGAACGCCCACCGCATGGGGTGGTCGACGCCGTGCTTGCGGGCGGAGCGGTGCACGAGGAGGGCCTCCAGCACGTGGACGCCCACCGTGCCGGCGAGGACGTTGCGGATCGTGCTGCGGGGGACGACGTCGCCGACGGTGTCCTCCACGCGCTCCCACACGTCGTCGCTGAGCACCAGCACCGCCATCGTGCCGATGCCGGTGAGGGCGAACAGACGCCACAGCAGGTTGGGGGAGCGGCGCACGGCCATGGGGACCTCCTCGGTGGACCGGCCTGCACCGTAGCGGCGCCGGTGGGGCAGGCTGTGCACCGCGTGGAGGACGTTCGGTACGGGTTCGTCGGCACCGGGATGATGGGCTGCGAGCACCTCCGGAACGTGCGCGCCCTGCCGGGGGCGGTGCCCGTCGCCGCGGCGGATCCGCACCGGGCGTCGCTCGACGCGGCGGTCGAGGCCGCGGGCGGCGAGCTGGCCGTGCACACCGACGTCGGCGAGATGCTCCGCGAGCACGACCTGGACGCGGTGGTCGTCTCCACGCCGAACATGACCCACCGCGAGGTCCTCGAGCCGCTGTGGGGGCGGGACCTGCACCTGCTGGTCGAGAAGCCGCTGTGCACGACCGTCGAGGACGCGGTCGCCGTGCGCCGGGCCGCCGCCGACCACCCCGGCATCGTGTGGGTGGGCCTGGAGTACCGGTACATGCCGCCGGTCGCGGGGTTCGTCGGGGCGGTCGGGTCCGGCGACGTCGGCGACGTCCGGATGCTCGCGATCCGGGAGCACCGCTTCCCCTTCCTGGCGAAGGTCGGCGACTGGAACCGGTTCAACCGCAACACCGGCGGCACGCTCGTCGAGAAGTGCTGCCACTTCTTCGACCTCATGCGGCTCGTGCTGCCCGGCCGGCCGGTCCGGGTCCTCGCGTCGGGCGGCCAGGACGTGAACCACCTGGACGAGCGCTACGACACCGACTGGTCGCCGGCCGCGGTCCCCGACCTGCTCGACAACGCGTTCGTCGTCGTCGACTTCAGCGACGGCCGCCGCGCGCTGCTCGACCTGTGCATGTTCGCCGAGGGGTCGCGGTGGGAGCAGGAGCTGGTCGCCACCGGCGACGCCGGCAAGCTCGAGGTGCACCTCCCGGGCTTCATGGAGGTGTCCCGTGGCCGGCGGGCCGAGGAGGTGCGCGGGAGCCGCGGCCCCGGCTGGCCGGTCACGGTCGAGGAGGTGGCCGACGACGACCGCGTCCGCCACGAGGGCGCGCACCACGGCGCCTCGTACCTGGAGCACGCCGCCTTCTGCGACGCCGTCCGCTCGGGTGTCGGTCCGGCCGTCGGGGTCGACGACGGGCTGTGGTCCGTCGCCATGGGCGTGGCGGCGCACCGGTCGATCGACGAGGGCCGCGCGGTGTCGCTGGCCGAGGTCGGCGTGCCGCCGGACCTGCTCGGCGACTGAGCGGCCGACGGGCCGACGCGGACCCGGCGGGGCGGTCTCAGGCCTCGACCACCCCGAGGTCGTCGGGGGCGACGACGGTGCCGTCGAAGTGCTCGCGCGCGAGGTCGATCCACTCCTGCTCGCCGCCGGGCGGCGGGGCGGGGACCATGTGCGTGAGCACGAGCGTGCCCACGCCGGCCCGCTGCGCGGTCGCCGCCGCGTCGGTCACCGACGAGTGGTAGTCGCACACGTCCTGCAGGCGCTGCAGGGGGATCTGCCGGATCACGTCGTCGCGGATCACCGTCTGGACGTAGACGTCGGCGCTGGCGGCGAGCCGGTCGAGCCCCTCGCACGGGACGGTGTCGCCGGCGATCACGACCACGCGACCGTCGTGCTCGATCCGGTAGCCGACGGTCGGCGTGACCGGCCGGTGATCGGTCGGCGCCGCGACGACCTGGATGCCCGCCTCGGCCAGCCCGGCGTCCGCGACCGGCCCGTCGGTCACCTCGGTCACGTCCGCGCCCGGCTCGCCGTCGAGGTCGGCGTGGTGCGCGACGCGGTAGCCGACGTCGTCCCGCAGCATCTCCACGGTGCGGTCGACGAGCGCCCGCGTGCCCACCGGGCCGACGAGCGGCAGCGGCGACGGCACGGGCGACGTGATCCACCGGGTCGTCAGCACGTCGTTCAGGTCGGCGACGTGGTCGGAGTGCAGGTGGGTGAGCAGGGTGGCGTGCAGGAGCGCCGGCGTGGGCAGCCCGGCGGCGGCCAGCCGCATCAGCACGCCCCGCCCGCAGTCGAACAGGAGGTGGCGACCGCCCGCCTCGACCAGCGTGGCGGGCCCCGCCCGGTGCGGATCGGGGAGCGGGGAACCGGTGCCGAGGAGCGTGACCTTCATGCTTGCAGTCCTAGTGCAAGTAGTTCAGCCCGGCAAGGGCCCCGGTCACGGCAGGTGCATCAGCTCGACGCGGATCCCGTCCGGGTCGGTGCAGTAGACGAAGTCCGTGGTCATCCCACCGCCGAGGTCGGTGCGGGTCCGCGTGGCGTCCAGCACGGTGCCGCCGGCGTCGCGGATCCGAGCGGCCACCTCGTCCACGTCGTCGACGCGCAGGCAGAGGTGGGTGAGCCCGAGCCGGTTCATCGGTCGGCGGGTGCCGTCGCCCTCGTGCCCGGGCTCGACGAACTGGAGCAGCTCGACCGACACCCCGTCGCGCCGCAGGAACTGCGACGACACGCGCGGCTCCGGCACCTCCATCAGCACCCCGAACTCCGGCCCGACCTCGTAGTCCATGACGGGCTCGAACCCGAGCCCGTCGACGTAGAACCGCACGGAGCGGGCCATGTCGGACACGCAGATCCCGATGTGCGACAGCGAGAGCGCCACGCCGTCCCCTCTCAGCCGTCCGGTCGGGCGGAGCCCGCCGGGATGTCGTCGAAGCCGTCCACGTCGCGCAGCGCCGTGAAGCCGAACCACCAGATGACCACGACCGCGAGGGTCGCCGCGCCGCCGAGCACGATCGCGCCCGCCGCCCCGAGCACCTGCCCCGCGACGCCGGACTCGAACGCCCCGAGCTCGTTGGACGCGCCGATGAACACGTTCTCGATCGCGAGCACGCGGCCGCGGTACTCGTCGGCGGTGATCAGCGGCACGAGCGTGGCCCGCACGTAGACGCTGATGGCGTCGGCCGCGCTCAGCACGGCCATGGCGAGGAACGCCACCCAGAAGCTGGTCGTCACGCCGAGCAGGATCGTGGCGAGGCCGAAGACGCCCACGGCGACGAGGAGGATGCGCCCGACGTGGCGCCGGAACGGTCGCACGGCGAGGAACACGGTGGTCAGCGCGGCGCCGATGCCGCCCGCGGCGCGCAGCCAGCCGAGGCCGGTGGCGTCCACGTGGAGCCGCTCGTCGGCGATCGCCGGGAGGAGCGCGACCGCGCCACCGAAGAGCACCGCGAAGAGGTCGAGCGAGATCGCGCCCAGCAGCACCGGCGTGCGGCGGATCACGCGCGACCCGTCCAGCGCCTCCCGGACCCCTCGCCGGACCCTGCCGCCGGCGCGGGGCGCGGTGCCGCCGG
>JAEVZA010000341.1 GCA_023392475.1 Actinomycetes bacterium
CTACACCCGCGCCCTCGACGCGGAGCGGACCGCCGGGGCGCGCTTCGACCGCGTGATGCGACCCACCCGCCGCCAGGCAGAGGTGCGTCGCGAGCTGGAGGCCACCACCGTGCTGCTCGACGCGTCCCGCGCCGAGAGCATGGCCGCGGTCCGGGCGCGCACGGGGCGGGGCCGGCGGCCGCGCTCGCACGTCTACGACTGAGATCATGGGCGCCGTGCTGGTCCGACTCCGCAACCCGAACCGGGAGGTCCGCATGGACGCGCCCGTCCTGGTCTCGGTGCTGCTCGAGCGGCTCGACATCAACCGCGAGTCCGTCCTCGTCGTGCGCAACGGCACGATCGTCCCGGGCGACGAGCAGCTGGTCGACGAGGACGTCGTCGAGGTGCGCCCCGTGATCTCGGGTGGTGCGGCATGAACCGGCCGGGCAGGGTCACGTCCCGGGGGAGCGCGTCGTGAAGTGCCGCGTCTGCCGCGGTCCCGCGGTGATCGACCTCAAGCGCCACAACGCCAACTTCTGCGGCGAGCACTTCACCAAGCACTGCCGCGAGCAGGTCGAGCGGGCGATCCACGACTTCGACATGCTCGAGCCCGGCGACTCGGTGCTCGTCGCGGTCTCCGGCGGCAAGGACTCCCTGGCGGTGTGGGACCTGCTGCTCGGGCTCGGCTACCGGGCCGAGGGGCTGTACGTCGGCCTCGGCATCGGCGGGTACAGCGACGTGTCCGGTGAGCACGCCCGCGCCTTCGCGGCGTCCCGCGGTGCCCCGTTGATCGAGGTCGACCTGCCCGCCGACCACGGCTACGACATCCCGACCGGCTCCCGGGCCGCGCGCCGGACCCCGTGCTCGGCCTGCGGGCTCTCCAAGCGCCACGTGTTCGACCGCGCCGCGATCGACGGCGGGTACGACGTGCTCGTGACCGGCCACAACCTGGACGACGAGGCCGCCGTGCTGTTCGGCAACGTCCTCCACTGGCAGACGGAGTACCTCGGCCGCCAGCGCCCCGTGCTCCCGGCGCGCGACGGCTTCCCGCGGAAGGTGAAGCCGCTCGTGCGGCTGTCGGAGCGGGAGACCGCGGCGTACTGCATCATCAACGGCATCGACTACCTCGTCGACGAGTGCCCGATGGCGGCGGGGAACAAGCACCTCGGCTACAAGGACGCGCTGAACGACATCGAGGTGCGGTCCCCGGGGTCGAAGGCCGACTTCTACTTCTCGTTCCTGCGCCACGCCGCCGACCGGTTCGAGCCGGAGGCGGACGCCGAGCGCGAGCACCTGACGCCGTGCACCGTGTGCGGCCAGCCCACGACCGGCGAGGTGTGCGCGTTCTGCCGCCTCGTCGACCGCGCCGGCGGCCACCCGCTCGCGCAACCGGTGACGCTCACGCGGAGGAACCCCGACACATGACCGCGACCCTGGAGGGGGGCGACCTCGTCCAGTTCATCGACGCCAAGGAGCGCCGGTACCAGGCCACGTTGATCCCGGGGAAGCAGTTCCACTCCCACTCCGGCTACGTGGAGCTGGACGACGTGATCGGCCTCCCCGAGGGCTCCACGGTGCGCACCACGCGCGGCCAGGCGTTCGTCGTCGTGCGGCCGACGCTCAGCGACTTCATCCTGAAGATGCCCCGCGGCGCGCAGGTGATCTACCCGAAGGACATCGGTCCCATCCTCCTCCTCGCCGACATCGCGCCCGGGGTGCGCGTCCTCGAGAGCGGTGTGGGGTCGGGCGCGCTGTCGATGGGCATGCTGCGCGCCGGTGCCGACATCGTCGGCTACGAGCTGCGCGAGGACTTCGCGGCGCGCGCACAGGCGAACGTCGGGCGGTTCCTCGGTCCGTCCGTCATGGACCGGTACCGGGTCGAGCTGCGCGACTGCTACGACGGCATCGACGAGCGCGACGTCGACCGCGTCGTGCTCGACCTGCCGGAGCCGTGGCGCGTGGTGCCGCACGCCGAGGCGTCGCTCCGCCCGGGCGGGATCCTGCTCGCCTACACGCCGAGCGTGACGCAGGTGTCCCAGCTCCGGGACGCACTGGCGCGATCGAGGTTCTTCTCCGCGGCCACCACCGAGGTGCTCCAGCGCGGCTGGTACGTGGAGGGCCAGGCCGTGCGCCCCGATCACCGGATGGTGGCCCACACGGGCTTCCTGACCGTCGCCCGCCTGGGCGCGTGAACGGGCTCGACCTCCTCCTGCTGCTGCTGGCCTGCCTGGCGGCGGTGGGCGGGTGGCGGCTCGGCTTCCTCACCCGTGCGCTCGGCTGGATCGGCATGGGGCTCGGCCTGGTGCTGGCGGTCGTCGCCGTCCCGCGGCTGCTCGATCGACTCGCCCTGGACTCGCGCACCGCGGTGCTCGTGCTGGGGTTGTTCGCGTTCGTCCTGATCGCCTCGGTCGGCCACGGCATCGGCTCCGCGATCGGGGGCCGGCTCCGTGCGCCGGTGCGGAGCCCGGCCGGTCGTCGGCTCGACCAGGTCGGCGGGGCCGTGCTCGGCGTCGTCGGCGTCGCGGTGCTGGCGTGGCTGGTGCTGCCCGTCATGTCCGAGACCCCCGGGTGGGCGTCCGCGTCCGCCCGCAGCTCGGCGATCGCCCGGTTCAGCATCGACCACCTGCCCACGCCGCCGGCGGGCGTGACGTCGCTCGAGCGGGAGGTGGCCGACGGCAACTTCCCCGAGCTCTTCACCGGCGTGCGGCCGGCACCCGAGCTGCCACCGGCGCCCACCTCGAGCCCGGTCTCGCAGGCCGACCTGGACCGGCTCGCTCGGAGCACGGTCCGCGTGCAGGGCCAGGCGTGCGACCTCGTGCAGTCGGGGAGCGGCTTCGTCGTGGCGCCGGGCCTGGTGGCGACGAACGCCCACGTCGTCGCCGGCACCGACGGCCTCGAGCTGCGCACGCCCGACGGCGACACCGCCTCGGGCCGGGTCGTGGCGTTCGATCCGCGTGTCGACCTCGCGCTCGTGCGGACCGACCTGGACCGCCCGGTCCTCCCGCTCGCCGCGCCGGCGGACGGGGACCGCGGGCTCGTGCTGGGCTACCCGGGCGGCGGCGACCTCCACCCGTCGCCGTTCCAGGTCGGCGACCAGCTCGACGCCCGCGGCTACGACATCTACGACCGCGACACCGTGGACCGCGACCTCCTCGTCCTCGCGAGCGACCTGCGCCCGGGCGACTCCGGCAGCGCGGTCGTGCGCGCGGACGGGTCGGTCATCGGCGTCGCCGTTGCCATCGCGCCCGACCGGCCCGGGGTCGCCTACGCGCTCGACGAGGCCCAGCTGCGCAGGCTGCTCGGCGCGCCGCACGCGGCGCCGGTGGGCACGGGTCCCTGCCTCCGCTGACCCCGGTCGGTAGCGTCGGACCGTTCCGTCCGCACGCAGGAGGCCGCCGTGACCGACCAGCAACCGCCGACGCCCGGCCCGGGCGAGGACCCGACCCGGATGATGCCGCAGGCCGACCCGTACCAGGGTCAGGCCGGCGTGCCGCCGGCCCCTGGCCAGCCGGGGGTCCCGCCCGGCCAGGGCGGCTACCCGCCGCCGGGCTACGGGCAGCCGGAGCCGGAGAAGGGCGGTGGCGTGCCCGGGTGGGCCTGGGCCGTCATCGCGCTGCTCGTCGTGCTCGTCGCGCTCGTCGTCTTCGCCATCGTGCGCAGCAACGACGACTCGACGGATGACACGACCACGACCACCACGTCCTCGACGACGACCACGGTCGCCACCACGACGTCGCGGGTGACCACGACGACCCGGCCCGCGACGACGACCACGCGGCCGACGACGACCACCACGACGACGCAGCCCACGACCACGACCACCCAGCCGACGACCACGTCGGCGCCCTGACCGGAGGCCGGACGCGACACGACGGGGGCGGCGGGCCCCCGTCGTGGATCGTGGTGGGTGCTCAGCCGGCCGCTCGGGCCGGCCGCGTCACTCGGCCTCGATGAAGATGCACTCGCCGGGGCACTCCTCGGCGGACTCGATCACGCCCTCGAGCTCACCGTCGGGGATGTTGGCGAGGCCCTCGGCGCCGCCCGGGTCGCTGAAGACCTTGTCGCCCTCCTTGACGTAGGCGAGGCCGTCGTCCAGCAAGGTGAAGACGGCCGGCGCGATCTCCTCGCAGAGCCCGTCGCCGGTGCAGAGATCCTGGTCGATCCAGACCTTCATGCCCATGTGTTGAAACCTGCCTTCGCATCGGCCCGCTCGGGCCTGGGGACACTTCGACGCAGCCCAGTCTACGCGCGGCGACGAATTTGCACGGCAATCGCGGTGGAAACTCAGGGGGTCGGACGTCACACGGGCTGCCGCCGCGCCGGCAGCCTGCCCATACGTCGGACCGATGGCGCCGATCCGGGGCCCGACGGGGGTAGAACACCTGCACGGGAACGCCCCGAGAGGACCGACCGGGAGGTGCTGTGGACGGCGACGACGTGGGCCAGGTCGACGAGAACGCCGCGCTGCGGGAGCAGGTGACCCAGCTCGAGGAGGAGGTCTCCTCCCTCGTCCGCCGGCTGCAGGACGCGCCGAAGCGCGTCCGCACGCTCGAGGAGCGCCTCCTCGAGACGAAGGGCCAGCTCGCCCAGGCGGTGAGCCAGAACGAGAAGCTGACCTTCACGCTGCGCGAGGCGCGCGACCACATCTCCGCGCTGCGCGACGAGGTGGACAAGCTGACCCAGCCGCCGTCCGCGTACGCGACGCTGCTCGGCGCGAACGACGACGGCACCGTCGACGTCCAGGCCGCCGGCCGCAAGATGCGGGTCGAGGTGTCGCCCGGCATCGAGCCCGAGGACCTTCGCCGAGGTGCCGAGGTCGTGCTCAACGACGCGTACAACGTCGTCATGGTGCGCGGCGCCGAGGTGTCGGGCGAGATCGTCACCTTCAAGGAGCTCCTGCCCGACGAGCGGCGCGCGCTCGTGGTGGGGCGTGCCGACGAGGAGCGCGTCGCCGAGCTCGGCGACCACCTCGAGAGCGCCGTCCTCCGCGCCGGCGACAACGTCCTCATGGACGCTCGCTCCGGGCTGCTGCTGGAGAAGCTGCCGCGGCCCGAGGTCGAGGAGCTCGTGCTCGAGGAGGTGCCCGACATCGACTACTCGGACATCGGCGGGCTCGACGACCAGATCGAGGCGATCACCGACGCGGTCGAGCTGCCCTTCCTGCACCAGGACCTGTTCCGCGAGTACGCGCTGCCGGCGCCGAAGGGCATCCTCCTGTACGGCCCGCCGGGCTGCGGCAAGACGCTGATCGCCAAGGCGGTCGCGAACTCGCTGGCCCGGAAGGTCACCGAGGCCACGGGGCGCGAGGCCCGCAGCTACTTCCTCAACATCAAGGGTCCCGAGCTGCTGAACAAGTACGTGGGCGAGACCGAGCGCCACATCCGGCTCGTGTTCCAGCGGGCCCGGGAGAAGGCGGCCGACGGCACCCCCGTGATCGTGTTCTTCGACGAGATGGAGTCGCTGTTCCGCACCCGCGGCACCGGCATCTCGTCGGACATGGAGGCGACGATCGTCCCGCAGCTCCTCGCCGAGATCGACGGCGTGGAGACGCTGAAGAACGTGATCGTGATCGGTGCGTCCAACCGCGAGGACCTGATCGACCCGGCGATCCTCCGGCCGGGCCGGCTGGACGTGAAGATCAAGATCCACCGGCCCGACGACGCCGCCGCCTCGCAGATCTTCTCCCGCTACCTCACGACCGAGGTGCCGCTCGCGCAGGAGGAGATCGACTCGCTCGGCGGTGGCGACGACCACAAGGCGGTCGCCGCGATGATCGAGCGGACGGTCGAGGAGATGTACCGCACCGACGAGGCCAACCAGTTCCTGGAGGTGACCTACCAGAACGGCGACAAGGAGGTCATGTACTTCAAGGACTTCTCGTCGGGCGCCATGATCGAGAACATCGTGCGCCGTGCGAAGAAGCTCGCCATCAAGCGCGAGCTCGACGGCGGCGCCCGCGGCATCCGGGTGCAGGACCTCGTCGACTCCATCCACCAGGAGTACAAGGAGCACGAGGACCTGCCGAACACGACGAACCCCGACGACTGGGCGAAGATCTCCGGCAAGAAGGGTGAGCGGATCGTGTACGTCCGCACCCTCGTCCACGACGACACGAAGGACGACGCCACCGGCGGGCGGTCCATCGAGGCGGTGGCCACCGGCCAGTACCTCTGAGCCCGGCCGCGCCGGGCGATCCCGGCGCGTCGCCGGGGTGCCGCGCGGCCGGGGGCGGGCCGGGAGGGATCGGCGCGACCGCTCCGTAGAGTCGGTGGGTGCGGACCGCCGTCCCCGTCGTCGAGCCGGACGAACCCGGTGCAGGTGCCGTCGAGGCGCCGCCGCGGCCTGCCCGGCGATCCGTCTGGCTGGTGCCGGTGGCGGTCGGTGCGGTGGTCCGGGCCGTGCACTGGGCGGTCATCTCCCCCGACTGGGTGCCCCGCTCCGACGCCGCGCAGTACGTCGCCCTCGCCCGCTCGATCGCCCGCGGCGACGGGTTCGCCGCCACCTTCCCGAGCGGCGTGGAGCACGCGACCGCGTTCCGGCCGCCGCTGTACCCGATGCTCCTCGCCGTCCCGACCCGGCTCCTCGGCGACCACGTGCTGTGGCCCGCGCGGCTCCTGTCGCTGCTCCTGGGGCTCGGCGTCATCGCGCTGGCGGTCACGTACGCGCGCCGGATCGCCGGCGACCGCGCCGGGCTCGTCGCCGGCCTCGCGGTGGCCGTGCTCCCGAGCCTCGTCGCCAACGACACGATCGCGCTGAGCGAGCCGCTCGGCCTCCTGCTCGTGGTCGGGGTGCTGCTCGCGCTCGACGCTCGTCGACCCGTGGTGGCGGGCGCGCTCACGGGCATGCTGCTCCTGACCCGACCGAACGCCTACCTCGTGCTGCTGGTCGTGGCGGTGGTGCTCTGGCGCACGGTCGGCTGGCGGCGCGCCGCGACCGCTGCCGGCGTCTGCGTCCTCGTGGTGGCACCGTGGGCGATCCGCAACGCCGTCCAGGTCGGCACGCCCAAGCTGGTGACGTCCGACGGGTTCACCCTGGCCGCGATCTACGGCCCACCGGCGCAGGAGTCCGGCGGCTTCTTCGACCCGACGGGCAGCACGGGCTGGTACGCGGAGCACGGCGTCACCGCGCTCGAGCCCGACGAGGGCGCCTGGAGCGACCGGCTCGTGGAGATCGGCCTGGAGGGGATGCGCGAGCACCCGTCCTCGGTGGCCGAGCGCGTGGTCGATGGCGCGCAGACCATGCTCGAGGTGCCCGGTCACCGCGCGTCCGAGGCGGAGCTCGTGGACGGCAGGGATCCGCGCTTCCGTGACAGCACGCTGTGGGTGTTCCCGCTGGTGGTCGTCGCCGGTGCGATCGGCACCGCGCTGCGCCTGCGCGACCGGCGGACGTGGCCGGCCCTGGCCATCGCGGGGCAGTTCGTGCTCGTCTCCCTCGTGCTCGTCTCGGTGCCACGGCTGCGCGGGCCCTTCGACCTGCTGATGTGCGTCGGGATCGGCTACCTCGCGGCGTGGCTGGCCGAGCGTCCCGCGGTGCGGGACGACCCCGGGCCGGTCAGGGGCGCCCCGGCGGCCGCACCCGAGTAGGTTGCCGGCGGGGGCATGAGGAAGGGAGCTGCCATGCGCAGGTCGTCGTACCCGTGGTCCCGTCGCGGGATCCGCACGGCGGGGCTGTTCGCCGCCGTCGTGCTCTGCTCGTTCGCCGCCGCCGGCTGCCAGGTGCCGCTCGGGCCGGTCGCCAAGGTCGGCGTCGACGCCGTGCGCCTGCCGGAGACGTCGGACCCCTCCGCGGTCGCGACCGACGGCGCGTACTTCATCTACGGCTCGAACAACGACAAGCGCGCGCCGGTGACCCGGCTCACGGACCTCGGTCGGGCCTACTCGCTCCCCGAGAAGAACTCGCTCACCGTCGAGGGCATGCCGGTGAAGCCGGCCTGGGCCGCCTCGTCGACGCAGCTGTGGGCACCGAGCGTGGCCCGCTTCGGTGACCGCTGGATCATGTTCTTCGCGGCCGACCGGGTCGCGCCGTCCGATCCCGGGAACCCGCAGTGCATCGGCCGGGCGATCGCCGCGTCGCCCCTCGGGCCGTTCGTGCCGGAGGCGCTGCCGGTCCACTGCGGTGCCGGCGGCCACGGCGCCCTCGATCCCGACGTGTTCACCGACGCGGTCGGCAACCGGTGGTTGCTCGCCGCCTTCGGGAACACCGAGACGCCGATCCAGTCCATGCCGCTCGACGCGAACGGGAACATCGTCGGTGGGCCGGTCGCCATCCTCGGGCGCGTCCAGCCGTGGGAGCAGTTCTTCATCGAGAACCCGTCGATGGTCTACGACCGCAAGCAGGGGAACTACCTGCTGGCGTACTCCGCCGGTCGGTGGTGGGAGGCCGGCTACTCGACGGGCATCGCCCGGTGCGCCTCGCCCACGGGTCCGTGCACGAGCGACCCGACGGGGCCGTGGATCGCCACCTCCAACGGGCGATCCGGGCCCGGTGGGCTGACCTTCTTCCAGGACCTGTCCGGCGCCCAGCGAGCGATCTACTCGTCGTTCGCGCTCGGTCAGGAGAGCACCAACGGCGGGCGGTCGGCCTCGATCGAGTACCTCCGGACGGATCCCGCCGTCACGCTGACCGTCGTGAAGTAGGCGGTCCCGGGGCTCGGACCCGACGGCCGCCGCGGCGCCGGTAGCCTGACCGCCTTGGCCATCCCGAAGATCTGCGGCATCGAGACGGAGTACGGGATCCTCGTCCGCGGGGCGGGGGAGTCGAACCCCATCTCCGCGTCGTCGATGCTCATCAACGCCTACCTCGCCGCGCTGGAGTCCTCCCGCGGCGCGCACCGCACGCAGCGCGTCGGCTGGGACTTCGAGGACGAGTCGCCCGGCAACGACGCCCGCGAGGAGGCGCTGCTCCTGTCGCTCGCGCCCGAGGTGGAGACGCACCTCGTGAACGCGGTGCTCACGAACGGCGCCCGCTACTACGTCGACCACGCCCACCCCGAGTACTCCTGCCCGGAGGCACCGGATCCCCGCACCGCGCTCGTCCACGACCGGGCCGGCGAGGAGATCCTGGTCCGGTCGATGGCGGCCGCCCGCACGCTCCTGCCCGAGGGCCAGGAGATCGTCGTCTACAAGAACAACTCGGACGGCAAGGGCAACAGCTACGGGTGCCACGAGAACTTCCTCGTGGACCGTGCCGTGCCCTTCGGGCGGATCGTCGCCCACGCCACCACCCACCTGGTGACGCGGCAGGTGTTCACGGGCGCGGGGAAGGTCGGCTCCGAGGCGCCCGGGATGCGCACCGACGAGGTGCCGTTCCAGCTCACCCAGCGGGCCGACTTCTTCGAGGAGGAGGTCGGGCTCGAGACGACCCTCAAGCGGCCCATCATCAACACGCGTGACGAGCCGCACGCGGACGCGCAGAAGTACCGGCGCCTGCACGTGATCACGGGCGACGCCAACCTGAGCGAGGTCCAGACCTTCCTGAAGCTCGGCACGACGGCGATCGTGCTGGCGATGATCGAGGACGACGTGCTCGGCGAGCCCCGCTCGCTCGCCCGGCCGGTGCCCGCGATGCACGCCGTGTCGTGGGACGTCGGCCTGCAGGAGCCGCTGGAGATGGCCGACGGCTCGCGCCGCACCGCGCTCGACCTCCAGTGGGAGCTGCTCGGCCGGGCGCGCGACTACGCCTCGTCGCGCGGCCTCGAGGCGCTCGGGCCCGAGGACGTCGGCGACGCCGTGCTGGCACGGTGGGAGTCGGTGCTGTCGGGCCTCGAGTCGGACCCGATGTCCCTCGCCGACCAGCTCGACTGGGTGGCGAAGTACCGGCTCTTCTCCGCCTACCGAGAGCGGGACGGCATGGAGTGGTCCGACCCCCGCCTCGCGGCGATGGACCTCCAGTACCACGATCTCCGACCCGGCACGTCGCTGTCCCGGCGCCTCGGCCTCGAGCGCCTGACCGACGACGAGGAGGTGCACCTGGCCATGACCGATCCACCCACGGGCACCCGGGCCTACTTCCGCGGCACCTGCCTCAGCCGCTTCGCGTCCGACATCGTCGCCGCCAACTGGGACTCCATCGTGTTCGACACTGGCGACTCGTCGCTCCAGCGGGTGCCGATGCTCGAGCCCGGCCGCGGCTCGGAGGCCTTCGTCGGCGATCTGCTGGCCGAGGCGGAGTCCGCGGCGGACCTCCTGGAGCGCCTCGGACGCTGACCGGCCCGCCACCGCACGGGTCCCGGTAAGTGCGCGCTGGTCGCCGGGGGCCCGCGGTACGGTGGCCGTGACGCGGAGGTCCACGATGCCCGCGGAGGTCTGACCGATGGCAGAGCGCGAACAGAAGAAGAAGCCCGCACCGCAGCGTCGCGAGGACGAGGTCGAGGAAGCACCGGCCTCCACCGAGGCGGGGGAGAAGATCAAGGCGGAGCTCGACGAGCTCCTCGACGAGATCGACGACGTGCTGGAGACGAACGCCGAGGACTTCGTGAAGTCCTACATCCAGAAGGGCGGCGAGTAGCCCGTCGTGGCGCCCGCGCGGCCGAACGGTGTCGCCGCGCCCACCCGGTAGCCTGCGCCCCGTGAACCTCCCGCTCTACACCCCCCAGGACGACCCGGGGCCGAACTTCGCCGAGCTGGTCCGCCGCAGCGGCCTCACGCCGCCCGTGCCGCCCGGCGCGCTCGGCGACCTCGCCGTCACCCACGGCACGACCTGCGTCGCGGTCCGCTTCGCCGACGGCGTCGTCATGGCCGGCGACCGCCGGGCCACCTCGGGCAACTTCATCAGCCACCGCACGATCGAGAAGGTCTTCCCGGCCGACCGCCACTCGGGCGTGGCCATCGCGGGCGCCGCCGGCCCCGCGGTCGAGATGGTGCGGATCTTCCAGCTCCAGCTCGAGCACTACGAGAAGGTCGAGGGCGCGCCCCTCAGCCTCGAGGGCAAGGCCAACCAGCTGTCGCAGATGGTGCGCAACCACCTACCCGCAGCGATGCAGGGGCTGGCCGTGGTGCCGATCTTCGCCGGCTTCGACCTGGCCCGAGGCGAAGGGCGCCTGTTCCAGTACGACGTGACCGGCGGCCGCTACGAGGAGCACGACCACGCGGCCACGGGCTCCGGCAGCCTGCACGCCGCCACGGTGGTCAAGCTCGGGTTCCGCGAGGGCCTCGACCGGGACGACGTCGTCGACCTCGTGCTCCGGGCGCTCTTCGAGGCCGCCGACGAGGACTCCGCCACCGGCGGGCCCGACATGCTCCGCGGCATCTTCCCGGTCGTCGCCACGATCACCACGGCCGGCTTCGAGCGCCTGCCCGACGAGGCCCTGCAGGAGCGCTACGTGGCGCTGCTCGAACGGCTCGCCGCCGAGCGGGGAGGTGCGGACCGATGAGCATGCCCCCGCCCTCCACCCCCCGACCGCCCACCCCTCCTGCAGGGATGCTCCTTCGCTCGCCGGAGGCTCGCTCATGAGCATGCCGTTCTACGTCGCCCCCGAGCAGATGATGAAGGACCGGGCGGACTACGCCCGGAAGGGGATCGCCCGGGGCCGGGCGCTCGCCGCCTGCACCTACGACGAGGGGATCCTGCTCTGCGCGGAGAACCCGTCGCGGATGCTGCGCAAGGTGTCGGAGATCTACGACCGCATCGGCTTCGCCGGGGTCGGCAAGTACAACGAGTTCGATCAGCTCCGGATCGCCGGCGTGCGCCACGCGGACCTCAAGGGGTTCTCGTTCAGCCGCGAGGACGTCGACGCCCGGAGCCTCGCCAACCAGTACGCCCAGATCCTCGGCCAGGTCTTCACCCACGAGATGAAGCCGATGGAGGTCGAGATCCTCGTCGCCGAGGTCGGCCACGAGCCCAGCGGCGACCAGCTCTTCCACATCCTCTACGACGGCACCCTCGTCGACGAGACCGGCTGGGCCGTGCTCGGCGGTGAGGCCGAGGCCATCGGCGAGCGCATGGGCGCCGCGTGGACCGAGGGGAGCGCGCTCGGCGCCGCCCTCGGTGCGTGCGTCACGGCCCTGGCCGGGCCCGACCGCACGCTCGCCGCGGAGGACCTCGAGGTGGCGGTCCTGGCCCGTGGCAACGGCCGGCGCGCGTTCCGCCGCGTCGAGGACGACGAGGTCGCGGCCCTCCTCGCCTGAGTGCGCCACCCCTCCCCACCCGTTCTGTTCGTCGAGGAGGGGTGCTTCCACCCGCTTTCGCCGAACAGAACGGGATCCGGCGAGCAGGTCGAACCCGGAGGGGTCAGCGGACGACGTCGAGGAAGCGGAGCGCGTCGGCCACCCAGAGGGCGAGGAACGTGCCGACGGGGACCAGCAGCGCCACGGCGAGCAGCAGGCGCAGCGACCGCATGGCGGGGGTCAGCACCCCGGCCCGGGCGCTCGGCGGCGGCCGGGTCGTGCCGTCGTCCTGGATGACGGGCAGCTCGTCGGGGGCCAGGACCTCCTCGGCCGCCCAGCGCTCGTCGACCGGCACCATCACGTCCAGGAACCCGATCGGGTGGGTCACCGGCACGAGCTCGCGGGAGCGGATCTCCCACAGCACGCCGTGGGCCCCGAGCTTCGCGGCCAGCAGGTCCGCCTCGAAGCGGGTACCGACCGTGGCGACGACGACCATCTCCACCGCCGAAGCGTAACCCCGAGGGCCAACGCCGCTCCGGCCGTGGACGGAGGTAGGTTGACCCGGTCATGGACCGACGCATCTACGGCCTGGAGAACGAGTACGGCGTCACCTGCACGCTGCGCGGCCAGCGCCGCCTCAGCCCCGACGAGGTGGCCCGGTACCTCTTCCGCCGCGTCGTGTCCTGGGGACGGTCCTCGAACGTCTTCCTGGCCAACGGCGCCCGGCTCTACCTGGACGTCGGCTCGCACCCCGAGTACGCCACCCCGGAGTGCGACTCGCTCGCCGACCTCGTCGCCCACGACAAGGCGGGCGAGTGGATCCTCGAGCAGCTCCTCGAGTCGGCCGAGCAGCGACTCGCCGAGGAGGGCATCCGCGGCGACATCTACCTGTTCCGCAACAACACCGACTCCGCGGGCAACAGCTACGGCTGCCACGAGAACTACCTGACGAGCCGCCACGACGACCTCACGCACTACACCGAGGTCCTCATCCCGTTCCTCGTCAGCCGCCAGATCTACGCCGGGGCCGGGAAGGTCCTGCAGACGGCCCGCGGCGCCCAGTACTCGCTCGCCCAGCGCGCCGAGCACATCTGGGAGGGCGTCTCGTCGGCCACCACGCGGTCGCGGCCGATCATCAACACGCGCGACGAGCCGCACGCCGACTCCGACCGCTACCGCCGGCTGCACGTGATCGTCGGCGACTCGAACATGAGCGAGTACGCCACCTTCCTGAAGGTCGGCGCGGCGTCGCTGATCCTGCGCATGCTCGAGGACCCGTCCGTCGTGCTGCGTGACATGACGCTCGAGAACCCGATCCGTGCGATCCGCGAGATCTCCCACGACATCACCTGCACGCGCCGGGTCCGGCTCGCGAACGGCCGTGAGGCCTCCGCCCTCGAGATCCAGTCGGAGTACCTGAACCGGGCGCTGCGCTACGCCGAGAACCACGACCTCAACCCGCAGGAGAAGCAGGCGCTGGGGATGTGGGAGCACGTGATGTCGGGCCTCGAGCGGGATCCGCTGTCGCTCGACCGCGAGGTCGACTGGGTCACCAAGCACAACCTGATCGAGCGCTACCGCGCGAAGTACGACCTGCCGCTCAGCCACCCGCGCATCGCCCTGCTGGACCTCCAGTACCACGACATCAGCCGCAAGCGGTCGGTCTTCTACAAGCTCCAGGGCGCCGGCCTCGTCGAGCGGGTGGTCACCGACGCGGCCATCGCGGAGGCGGTGGACACCCCGCCGCAGACGACGAGGGCCCGCCTCCGCGGCGAGTTCATCCGCCGCGCCAAGGAGCGCAAGCGCGACTACACGGTCGACTGGGTGCACCTGAAGCTCAACGACCAGGCCCAGCGCACGGTGCTCTGCAAGGACCCGTTCCGCGCCCACGACGACCGCGTCGAGCGCCTCATCGAGTCCCTCTGAGCGCACCGCGCTTCCCACGCCGGCGTGCTTTGTGCTGCAATCCGCGACCGAGCGGTCGCGGATCGCAGCACCGGGCACGCAGACCGGGCGACGAGGGGGAGCGATGGAGATCACGGGTGGCGTCGAGACGCTGACGGTCACGGGCGCGGCGCCGGGCACGAAGCTCGTCGTGCGGCGGGCCGACGGCGCGGAGCTGGTGACCCTCGTGGCCGACCACGCGGGCAACGCGCACCTCGCGTACGTGCCCGACGAGCCGCGGGTGATGGCCTCGCCCGAGGACCTCACCGAGGCGCTGGCCCACGGCCACACGCTCGAGCCCGGCGACTACACCGTCGAGGGCGAGCCGGTGCGCGTGCTCGGCGTGGACGACGTCCCCGACGCGTCCCGGTTCGAGCAGGACCTTCCCGAGGGCTACGGCTACCTGACCATGCGCGACGGCGTGCAGCTGTCGGTCATGGTCCGGTTCCCGAACGAGGACCTCTACGGCCCGGCGCCCTGGCCGACCGTCGTCGAGTACTCGGGCTACAGCCCGTCGGACCCCGACGAGCCGCAGCCCGGCACCCTGCTCGCCAACCTCATGGGCTTCGCCACGGTCGGCGTGAACATGCGCGGCACCGGGTGCTCCGGCGGCGTGTTCGACGTGTTCAGCCCCGCCCAGGCCGCCGACGGCTACGACGTGATCGAGACCGTGTCCCGCCAGCCGTGGGTGCTGCACGGGAAGGTCGGCATGGTCGGGCTCAGCTACCCGGGCATCAGCCAGCTGTACGTCGCAGCCACCCGCCCGCCGTCGCTCGCAGCGATCACCCCGCTGTCCGTGATCGACGACCTCTGGCGCCAGCAGTGGCCCGGCGGCGTCTACAACTCCGGCTTCACCCGCGCCTGGCTCGCGATGCGCGATGCGGAGACGCGCGCCGGCGGCCAGTCCTGGGACCAGCGCCGCATCGACGGGGGCGACGAGGTCGCGGCCCGCAACCAGGAGATCCGGTCGCAGAACTTCGACTTCGAGGGCTTCGGCCGCGCCATCGAGCACTTCCGGCCGGCGCTCGAGCCGCGCCGCGTGGCGACGCTGGTCGACCGCATCGAGGTGCCCGTCTACCTGACCGGCGCCTGGCAGGACGAGCAGACGGGCAGCCGCTTCGCGCAGATGCTGGGCGGCTTCTCCTCCAGCCCGCACACCCGCTTCACGGTCTTCAACGGGCACCACCCCGACGGCTACAGCCCGATGGTGATCCTCCGGTGGTTCGAGTTCCTGTCGTTCCACGTCGCGCGGCGCGTGCCGCAGGTGCCGGAGCTCATCCGCACCTTCGCCCCGATGCAGTTCGCCGAGGTGTTCGGCTTCTCCACCGACCTCGAGCCGGACCGGTTCGCCCACCACGGCGACGACGTCGACGCCGCGCTCGCGGAGTACCTCGCCGAGCCGCCCGTGCGGATCCTGTTCGACAACGGCGCCGGCCACGAGGTCGCCGGCGCCACGGCCCACCGCCACGAGGTGGCGACCACCTCGTTCCCACCGCCCGGGACGGCACCTCGCCGGTGGTGGCTCGACGCCGACGGCTCGCTCGCCGACGAGCCGCCCGCGGCGGAGGGCGCCGACCGCTACGAGGACGACCTCGAATCCGGCGACCTCGCGTACTCGATGGAGCTGCTGGACGACCTCAACCGGTTCACGCTCCCGCAGGTGCCGATCACCTGGACGCGCTTCGACGACGCGCACCGCGCCGCCTACGAGACGGCACCGCTCGAGGCGCCCGTCGTGGTCGCCGGCGCCGGCCACGTCGACCTCTGGCTCGCGCCCGGCACCGAGGACACCGCGGTGCAGGCCACCCTCACCGAGATCCGGCCCGACGGCCACGAGCAGCGGCTCCAGTGCGGCTGGCACCGGCCGGTGCACCGGGTCGAGGATCCGGACCGCTCCGACGACGTGACCGTCGACTACACGTACACGCCGGAGGACCTGGCGCCGCTGGTGCCGGGGGAGTGGATCCGCTTCCGCCTGCCGATCCACCCCGTCACCCACGTGCTGCGACCGGGGTCGCGCCTGCGGCTCGCGATCAGCACCCCCGGGCGCGACCACCCGTTCTGGTGCTTCGACGCGCCCGTCGAGGCGGGCGCGTCCCACCTCGTCGGGCACGGCGGCGCGCGGGCGAGCGCGCTGGTGCTGCCGGTGTGGGACGTGGACACCGGCCACCCGGAGGAGCTGCCGCCGCCGGGCTCGCTCCGCGGCCAGCCCGTCCGGGAGCCCGCGCCGATCCGGAACACCCCCGCCGGCGCCGCCTGATGCCGACGTTCCGTCGGGCCGAGGTCACGCGGATCATCGAGGAGCGGCCCGGCCTGCAGCGCGTCGAGGTCCGCGTGGACGACGACGGCCGAGGGGACGCCGGCGCCGTCGCCCGGGCCTACGCGCTGACGGACCTCGTCGGCGGCTGCGAGGTGGGCGACCCGGTCGTCCTGAACACCACCGCCGTCGACCTCGGTCTCGGGACCGGGGGCTGGCACGTCGTGCACTGGAACCTGGCCCGCGACGGCTTCGAGCACCCGGGGCCCGACCACGTGATGAAGCTGCGCTACACGTCGCTGCAGAGCGACGTCGGCACGTCGGAGCTCGCCCACCCGGAGGCCGACCGACCGCTCGGCGGCGTGCCCGTGGTGGTCGGCACGGTGCACAGCCAGCTCGCGCTCGTGGCGCTCGGGTTCGCCGACGCCGCGCCCGGCCGGCGCCTCGCCTACGTGATGACCGACGGGGCCGCGCTGCCCCTGGCCCTCTCGGACCTCGTCGTCGCGCTCCGGGAGCGCGGCCTCGTGGCCGGCACGGTCACCGCGGGGCACGCCTTCGGCGGCGACCTCGAGGCGCTCGGCGTCCCGTCCGCGCTCGGGCTGGCGGCGCACGTGCTCGACGCCGACGCGGTCGTCGTCTGCATGGGCCCGGGGGTGGCCGGCACCGGCACCGAGCTCGGC
>JAEVZA010000254.1 GCA_023392475.1 Actinomycetes bacterium
CGCCACCCCCGCCACCCGTGGTGGCGCCGCCCGTGCCGTGGCCGATCGCGCAGGCGAGGACCCTCGCCGACCGGGCGACGTTCGGCGCCACGAGGTCCGTCGTCGACCGGATCAACGCGATCGGGGCCGAGGCCTGGATCGACGAGCAGCTGGCGGCGACCGGCGCGACCGCCGAGTCGCTCCTCACGGGCTACACGACGCTGGCGAGGTCGAACGCCGACAACGACGCACAGCGCAGCACCGACGAGCAGCTGCTGTTCGAGGAGCTCGACACGGCGATGCTCCTCCGGGCCGTGTACTCCGAGCGCCAGCTCTACGAGGTGATGTGCGACTTCTGGTCGAACCACTTCACCGTGTGGCGGTCGGCGAAGTACCTCACGCAGCTCAAGACCAGCGACGACCGGGACGTCATCCGCCCCAACGCGCTGGGCCGGTTCGCGGACCTCATGCTCGCCTCGGCCCGCAGCCCGGCGATGCTCGTGTACCTCGACAACTACATCTCCAACGCCTTCTCGTCGCAGGGCGTCAACGAGAACTGGGGTCGGGAGATCCTCGAGCTGCACACCCTCGGGATCATCGACGGCCAGCAGGTGTACTCGGAGGCCGACGTGCGGGGCGTGGCCAAGGTCATGTCGGGCCGGTCGATCAACTACACGGCCGGCGCGACCCAGTACGCGTACCGCTTCTACACCGGGTACGCCTCCCGGGAGGCGGTGTCGATCCTCGGCGGCCAGTGGTCGCGGCCGGCACGCACCAGCGGCGCCGCCGGCGAGGCGGACGGGGACTCGCTGCTCAACTTCCTCGCCCGCCACCCGTCGACCGCCCGCCACATCTGCTGGAAGCTGTGCCGGCGGTTCGTGGCCGACGACCCGCCCACCGGCCTCGTCGACCGGCTCGCCGCCGTGTACACGGCGAACGACACCGCCATCCGCCCGGTGCTGCGGGCGCTCTTCCTGTCGGCGGAGTTCCGGGCGTCGCAGGACGTGAAGGTGAAGCGGCCGATCGAGTGGCTCTACTCGTCGCTCCGGGCCACCGGGGCGGTCGTCAACCCGCTCCCGACGGGCCACGCGGCCCAGCGGCTCCGCGACACCGCGGACGCCCTGGGCCAGCCGCTGAACGAGCGCACCACCCCCGACGGCTACCCCGAGCGCGCCGAGGACTGGGTGTCCGCCGACGGGCTGCTCAAGCGGTGGGAGTTCGGCGCCCGGCTCGCCCGCAACCGCCTCACGGACACGTCGCCGCCGGAGAAGGTGGTCGTCGACCTCGCGTCGCTCCTGCCGGCGCCGCTGCCGGCGACCGTGCGGGAGCTCCTCGTGGCGCTCGCCGACCGCGTGTTCCAGTACCCGCTCCCCCAGGCCGACGCCGACGCCATCGCCACCGCGGCGGGCGTCACGCCCACCACCGCGGCGTCGACCCTGACCGGGAACGCCACCAACCTGTCGGCCGCCTTCGGGCTGCTGATCGCGCACCCCAGCTTCCAGCGGCGCTGACGGAGGACCGACGATGACGATCACCACCACCGACCTCGATCACCCGCACGACGGCACCGACGACGGCTGCACGTGCCGCAGCGGGGTCAGCCGCCGCAGCTTCATGGGGATCGTCGGCGCCGGGGCGGCCGCGTTCGGCGTGACCAGCCTCGGCTCGACGATGGCCTTCGCCACGCCCGAGTCGCCGTCGACCGGCGACGTGCTCGTCGTCGTGTTCTTCCGCGGCGGGATGGACGGCCTCAACCTGGTGGCCCCGTACGTGATGCCGACCTACCAGGCGCTGCGGCCCACGATCAGGGTCAAGGCCCCCGCCGAGTTCACGGACCCGACGGGCAAGGCCGGCCTCCCGCTCGACGCGGGCGGGAACGTGGCGCCGTTCGACCTGTCGGGCACGTTCGCCCTGCACCCCGGCATGGAGCCGCTGCACCAGGGCGCGTGGGCCGACGGGCACCTCGCGGTGGTGCACGCCGCCGGGATGCCGGCCGCCGAGTCGTCGACGCGCAGCCACTTCGAGTCCGAGCAGTACTGGGAGCGGGGCAGCAGCTCGCTCTCGGTCACGAGCGGGTTCCTCAACCGCTACCTGGGGGGCGTGGCCGGCGCCGACCGCCTGAGCGCCGTGGGTCGCGGGTCGACCCTCCAGGAGATGCTCCGCGGCAGCGCCCCGGCCTTCTCGATGAGCTCGATCGGCGGGTTCGGTGTCCGCGGCTTCCCGAACAACACGCAGGCCAAGACGGCGCTGCTGTCGCTCTACCGCCACGGGACCGAGCTGCTCGACGAGTCGGGCGCGGACACGCTCGACGTCGTCAACCTGCTGGCCTCGCTGCCCACCGACCCCGGCCCCCAGAACGGCGCCACCTACGGGACCGACGACCTGTCGTCCAACCTCCGCGAGGTGGCGCGGCTCATCCGGGGCAACGTCGGTCTGCGGGCCGTGGCGATCGACTACGGCGGCTGGGACACGCACAGCGAGGAGGGGGCGCCCGAGGACCCGGCCGGCTACTTCCGTGGCCGGGCGACCGGCGTGGCCAAGGCGTTCCAGGCCTTCTACCAGGACCTCGGCGCGGCGATGTCCGAGGTCACGCTGGTGACCATGACCGAGTTCGGCCGCACGATCGACGAGAACGGCTCCGGCGGGACCGACCACGGCCGGGCGAGCGTGATGTTCGCCCTGGGCGGCAACGTCCGTGGCGGCGTCTACGGGGCCTTCCCCTCGACCGTCGCCAACGGGCCCGAGGGCGACCTCGCCGTGCTCAACGACTACCGGCAGGTGCTGTCGGAGGTGCTCGCCGTGCGCTGCGACGCGGGCAGCCGCCTCGGCACGATCTTCCCCACCTACTCCCAGCAGGCGCCCTTGGGGCTGACGGTCGCCTGAGCCCGGCCCGCGACCCGGACGGAACAGGGGCCGTCCGGGGTCAGCGAGGCGGGGAGGCGGCACCGGGCTCGGACCCGGCCCGTCCGTCGGCGTCCTCGCCGGCGCACGAGGCAGGGACCGAGCCCGGCTCCCGCAGCTCGGCGACCGCCGCCCACAGGTGGGTCGAGCTCACGGGCCCGACGAACGACGAGCGCACCACGCCGTCGGCGTCCGCGATCGCCACGATCGGGACGGCCTCGATCCCGTACCGCCGGTGCAGCTCGCGGTCGGCGACGGCCTCGACCTCCTGCACCGCGACCTCCTCGGCGTCGAGCAGCTCCGCCTTCGACCACACCTCGCCGCACGTCGAGCACGTGGCCGACGTGAACACGCAGACGAGCCACGGGGCGTCGGGGCGGACGAAGTCGGCGCGGTCCAGCTGCGCCGGCGCCTCGAACGTGCCGGTCGGCTGGGTCGGGGCGTCCGTCCGCCGGCGCTGGAGCAGCAGCGCCACGGCCACGGCCAGCCCGGCCAGCACGAGGGCGACGACGATGCGTTCCACCCGAAGAGTGTGCCCGACCTGCGGCGACCCGGCGGCGCGGCGGCGCGTGTCAGCCGGCGAGGGCCACCAGCGGCGAGCCGCCGGTGCGGAACGGTACGGCGAGGTCCATCGAGAGGTCCTGCTGCGCCACGAAGGTCGTGAGGCGCTCGACGACCACGGGCGCCGACGACTCGACCCGGACCGCCACCGTCCCCGCCGGTGGCTGCGTCAGCGGGACCGCCACGCTGTCGCCGGGCGGCACCTCGAGGTGGTCGATGCCCGGCACGGGGGTGGCCTTGCCGTCCCGGAGCGCCGTGGCGTCGACGACCGCGATGCCGGACCCCGGGTTGTGCACGAGCAGCACCGGCGGCGGGTTCGCGCCCTGGTCGATCGCCGGGACCACCCAGTCGGCGGCCGCGACGGGTGTCCCGGTCGCGATCGCGACCCCGTGGGACAGGTCGGGCCGGCCGACGACGCCGGGTTCGGACGGCGGCGCGCCGTCGGTGATCGTGTTGGTCCGGGCCACGGCGACGGGTCGGTCCGACTCGACGCCGATGGCGTGGTAGCCGACGCCCGGGATGCGGCTCTCGGCCCCGAGGTCGACGACGGAGTAGCGCAGGCCCGGCACCTCGACCCGCAGCGGCTCCGGTGCGCCCGACGCACCGCCGTACGGCGTGACCTGGATCAGGACCTCCGCCCGCTCGCGGTTCGGGTTCTGGATCACGAGGGTCTCGGCGGCACCCGCGCCGGTGAACCCACCGGCGAACGACCAGCGCTCGGCGGCCGACGGGACGCCGCGGGACAGGCGCAGGCCACGTGCCGGGCCGGAGCCGTCGAAGGTCTGGGCCACCTCGGCCACGACGCGGCCGGAGCGCAGCTTCACCGCGACCGAGAACTGGTCGCGGCGCTGCACGGCCTGGCCGAGGTCGACCACCTTCGCGGTCCCGGCCGGGACGACGATGCCCGAGAGCGCGGTCGGGACCCGCACCCCGGTGTCCAGCACGACCTGCACGTCGACGCCGGCGTCGCCGGGGAACGGGTTGAACAGGGTGAGTCGGGTGCCCGCGTCGCGCGTCGTGGTCAGCGCCGGGAAGTACCACTCCCCCGACGAGAAGGTGGCGCACGCGTCGCGGTCGCCGAGCTCGGCGGTGTCCGCGAGCACGTGGTCCACGACGAGGGAGGCGATCGGCGACTCGACCATCACCGACAGCTCCGAGCTGCCGAAGGTGGCGGCGACGTCGATGGGGGTCGGCGCGTCGGGCGGCACCGCCACGTCCTTGGCCGGCCTCGCGCCGTCCGCGCCGTACGCGGTGACGCGCACGGTGACGGGCTTCGACGTCGGGTTCGTGACCCACACGACGTGGCCCGTGGGCACCGCGGCGGTCGCGGCGGCGCAGTACCAGGTGGACGACAGGGTGCTGCCGGACGAGGCGGCGGGGACCGGCGGTCGGTCGATCGTCGACCGCTCGGCCTGTTGGCCGCCCCACCAGGCGACGAGCCCGAGCAGCACCAGCACGACGACCGTGACCAGCAGGAGGCGCGACGCCCTCACGGCCCCTCCTCCGACGAGCCGGCGCGGCCGATGGGTGGTTCGTCGTCGGCGTCGACGGCGCTGGGCGCCGGCTCCTCCGCCGTCACCACCACGAG
>JAEVZA010000325.1 GCA_023392475.1 Actinomycetes bacterium
GGCGTGCAGAACCCGCACTGGCTGGCGCCGCACGCCAGGAAGGCATCGGCCCACGACGCCCGCACGTCGGCGGGCAGGCCCTCGACGGTGCCGACCGACCGGCCCGCGACGCGGCGGACCGGGGTCACGCACGACACGCGTGGGGCGCCGTCGACCGACACGGTGCAGCAGCCGCACTGCCCCTGGGGCGAGCACCCGTCCTTGACCGAGCGCACGCCGAGCGGCCCGCGCAGCGCGTCGAGGAGCGAGCCG
Source organism: Actinomycetes bacterium (assembly GCA_023392475.1). Classification (GTDB taxonomy): domain Bacteria; phylum Actinomycetota; class Acidimicrobiia; order Acidimicrobiales; family Microtrichaceae; genus JAEVZA01. Next base: position 253 of record JAEVZA010000325.1, read on the forward strand.
CCGTCGTCGGGCACCGCCACGGCGCGCCCGTCGAGCTCGAAGGACACGGTCGTCCCGCCCGGTGCGGTCGCTGGTGGGGCGGCGTCGTCCGCGTCGGTCACGTTCGCTCCAGAGGTCGGGATGGGGGCCGGTGCCGGTCTGAGACCGCTCTCCGACCCGCGCCCCGCCGCTGGGTCGCGGCGGGGCCAGGACGGTACCTTCCCCTCCCGTGACCTCGCACCGCCACGACCCCCGCCCGCGCCCTGCCGGGCCCGGTCGCGGTGCGCTCCCCGACCGGCGCGCGGTCCTCCGGGGCGGCGCCGCCCTGGGCGCGGCGGCCGTCGGCGGGCTCGTGCTCGGTGCGTGCGGTGACGATCCCGACACCCGGGTCGCGACGGCGCACACCGCCGACCACGCGCTGCTCGCCGCGTTCCCCCAGGGCGTCCCCCACGCCGCGGTGGCGGTGCCGACCCGCCTGCCCTACCTGATCTCGGACCCGGACGGCGTCCCCCTCCAGCGGATCGACGGCCCCGTGACCTTCACGGTCGAGCAGGACGGCCGGCGCATCGGCAGCCCGGTGTCGGTGGCACCGCACGGCGACGGCGTGCCGCGCGCCTACCTGCCGTTCACGTTCGAGTTCCCGGCGACCGGCGTCTACGACGTCTACGCCGAGTACGACGGGGAGCGGCTCGACTCGTCCATCCAGATCTACGACGCGGACCAGATCGGGCCGCCCGTCGTCGGTGAGCCGCTCCCGCCGGTCGACTCGCCCACGACGGCCCGCAGCCTCGACGTCGACCCCCTGTGCAGCCGGGTCGCCCCCTGCCCGTTCCACGAGCTCAACCTGCAGGACGTCGTCGGCAAGGGGAAGCCGGTGGTGCTGCTCGTGGCCACGCCGGCCTACTGCCAGACGGCCGTCTGCGGCCCGGTCCTCGACCTGCTGATCGAGGCCGTCGGCACGCGGACGGACCTCGCGGTGCTGCACAACGAGGTCTACAAGGACCCGAAGGCGGTCCGGGACCTCAGCGACGCCGCCCTGGCGCCGGTGCCCCAGGCCTACGACCTGCGCTTCGAGCCCGTGCTGTTCGTCACCGACGCCACCGGCAAGGTCGTGGCGCGCGGCGACGTCACGGTGGACCGCGCCGAGATGGCGCAGATGCTGGCGCTCGCCCGCTGAGCGGGCCGGGCGATCAGCTGAAGGACTGGCCGCAGCCGCAGGTGCGCTCGGCGTTGGGGTTCGTGATGGCGAACCCGGACTGCTCGAGGCCGTCCTTGTAGTCGAGCGTGGCACCGGTGAGCAGCTGGGCGCTCGAGGGATCGACGATCACCTTGATGTCGCCGTAGGCGGCCGTGAGGTCGTCGGTGGCCACGTCGGAGTCGAAGAACATCTCGTACGCGAACCCCGAGCAGCCGCCGGGGCGCACCGCGACCCGCAAGGCGAGGTCGGGCTCACCCTCGGCCTCGATGAGCTGCTTGACCTTGCTGGCGGCGCTGTCGGTCAGGGTGATCACGTCGGGTTCCTCCACGCTGGGCGCACGAGATTCAGGTGCCAGTGTACCGACCGATCCGCCGGTCACGAAGGCGGCGGGTGCCGGCCCTCAGGCCCGGGGCGGATCGGCGACGAGGTCGACGCGGCAGGGCGAGCGGTCCGACAGGTCGTGGAAGTCCTCGACGTGGCCGCCGCCCACCTCCTCGACGAACCCCTCGAGCAGCCCGCGGTGCAGGGAGCACACGAGGTCGGGGTTCGAGGCCGCGAGGTCGGCGAACGGGCAGTGGCCGAACGCCACGGTCGTCGCCCCGTCGCCCTCCACCGCGGCGGGGTCGAAGCCGAGCTCGGCGAGGAGGTCCACCGCGGCCTCGACGCAGGGGCGGCGGACGGGCGCGGCGCGGTGGGCCATGCGACGCCCCTGGGAGCGACCGGCCGCGGCCGCCGGCTCGCCGGCGACCCCCGCGTCGCCCGCCAGTTCCAGGAGCATGCGGGCCAGCATCGGGAACACCGGGGGCTCGAGTCCCAGGGACGGCGCGTCGGCGGCGAGGGAGTAGAGGTTCTGCGGGCGCCCCACCGCCCCGCGGCTGTCCGGCCGGGCCTCGAGCAGCCCGACGTCGCGCATCCGCTCCAGGTGGGGCCGGACGGTGTTGGCGTGCAGCTGCAGCGTCTCGGCGATCTCCGACGTGGAGAGCGGGCGCGGTGAGCGGGCGAGCTCGAGGTAGATCGCGTACCGCGTGTTGTCGCCCAGCGTCTTCAGCAGGTCCAGGCGGTGCTCGGACGGGCCCACGTGACGGAGGCTACCCGCCGCGACCGAGATAACACGGCGCCGACCGGTAAAATCGACCGTGATGGCGTCCGACCGCGAGCTCCCCACCCCCGACGAGGTCATGGGGCTGCTGCGCGGGGTGATCGACCCCGAGCTCGGCTCCGACATCGTCGAGCTCGGCATGGCGAAGGGCGTGCGCGTCGACGACGACGGCACGGCGCACGTCACGGTCGCGCTGACCACGAGCGGCTGCCCGCTCCGCGCGCAGATCCAGAAGGACGTCCGCGCGCGAGTCGGCTCGCTCCCCGGCATCACCGCGGTGCGGCTCGACTGGACGGAGCTCGACCAGGCCGAGAAGGCCACGGCCATGGAGCGCGCCCGCCGCAACATCGCCGAGCGACCGGAGTCCACCGCGATCCCGCCCACGACGAAGGTCATCATGATCGCGTCGGGCAAGGGCGGCGTCGGCAAGTCCTCGGTCACGGTCAACCTCGCCGCCGCGCTCGCGTCCGAGGGCTTCACCGTCGGCGTCGTCGACGCGGACATCTGGGGCTTCTCGGTGCCGCGCATGCTCGGGCTCGACGGCCGCCTCCAGGCCGCGGCGCCGTCCGCGGGCACGACCGCGGAGGGCGGCGCGCGCATCCGCCCGAACGAGCTGCCGGTCGGCGAGGGGCTCCTGCGAGTGGTGTCGATGGGCTTCCTCGTCGACGAGGAGGGCTCGGCGCTCATGTGGCGCGGCCTCGTCCTCAACCGCGCGGTCCAGCACTTCCTCGAGGACGTCGACTGGGGGGACCTCGACTACCTGCTCATCGACATGCCGCCGGGCACCGGCGACGTCCAGATGGGGCTCGCCAAGCTGCTCCCCCGCGCCGAGATGATCGTGGTGACGACCCCGGCCCTGACCGCGCAGAAGGTCGCGGTGCGCGTCGTCGACATGGGCCGCAAGAACTTCCTGCGCATCGCCGGCGTCATCGAGAACATGTCCGTGTACGTCGACGACACGGGTCGCGAGCACCGGCTGTTCGGGACGGGCGGCGGCGAGCGCCTCGCCGCGGAGGCCGGCGTCCCCCTGCTCGGGACGATCCCGATCGAGCCCGCGGTCGCCGAGGGCGGCGACCAGGGGCGGCCGGTGTCGCTCGGCGACGGACCCGCCGCCGACGCGTTCCGGGCCATCGCCCGCACGCTGATCGACGAGGTCGTGCCGCCCACGGACCTCGCCGGGTGCTCCGCCCGGCTGCTCGGCGCGGTGGACGCGGGGCGCCGCGCGGCGGACGCGACCGCCGACCGCGCCTCCTGACGGAGCAGGATGGCGGCGCGCGAGGCGCGCAGGAGGTGGCTCGGTGAAGGTCCGCATCGGCTTCGGGTTGGGCGTGCGCACGTCGCTCAACGACCAGGACTCCTTCGGCGCGTTGGTGGACGCGCTCGAGGAGCACCGCTTCGACAGCCTCTGGCTCTCCGAGCGCATCACGGGCGAGTGCCCCGACCCGGTGGTCGCGCTGGCGGTGGCGGCCGGGCGCTCGCGGCGCCTCAAGCTGGGCATGTCCGTGATGGTCCTCCCGGGCCGCAACCCGATGCTCGTCGCGAAGGAGCTGGCCACCCTCGACCGCCTCTCCGGCGGCCGGCTGCTGCCCGCGTTCGGCCTCGGCGCCGTGGACCCGCGCGAGCAGCAGGCGTTCGGCGTCGAGCGCCGCGAGCGCGCCGCCTGGTTCGACGAGTCGCTCCCGCTGATCCGACGTCTGTGGACCGAGGACCGCGTCGACCACGACGGGCCCCGCTACCACCTGGAGGGCGCGTCGGTGCGACCGCGCCCGGCGCAGGACCCGCCCGACGTCTGGCTCGGGGGCATCGCCCCGGCCGAGCTCCGACGGATCGGGCGCCTGGCCGACGGCTGGCTGCCGTCCTTCGTCGGCGCGTCCGAGGCCGCGGCCGGTCGCGAGGTCGTCGAGCGGACGGCAGCGGAGCACGGGCGCGAGGTCGACCCGGAGCACTTCGGGGCGCTGCTGCCCTACTCGTTCGACGCCGTGCCCGACGAGGTGCTCGCCCTGCTCGCCGCCCGCCGACCGGGCGTCGACCCGTCGCAGCTCGTGGCGGCCGGCGCGCAGGTGCTGGTGGACCGCATCGGCGAGTTCGTGGGCGCGGGGTTCTCGAAGTTCGTGTGCGTGCCGCTGACGGACCCGGCCGGGCCCGTCGGCGACCACCTCGGCGAGCTCGCCGCGATCGTCCGGCCCCTGGAGACCTGACCGCGGCGCCCTCCGCGCCGCTGTCGGACCCGCTGCCTAGGTTGGTGGCCCGGTCGCCGACCGGGTCGGTGCCCGGCCCGGACCGGTCACGGCGATCGAACGACGGACCCCCATCACGACCGACCAGGACAGGAGCACCATGGCCTTCGGCCAGGCATCCGGACCGCCCGCGCCGGCCAGGCAGCTGGCGGAGCTCACCGAGCTGCTCGCCGCGCACGGGTACGCCTCGTTCAAGGAGGCCCGCCACCCGCTGGACCTCACGCAGCGCCAGGCGGCCGGCCGGTTCACCGGCCCCGAGGCCACCGAGCTGATCGAGCGGCTCTCCGCGGCCGCCGAGGTGCGCGGCGTGGACGTCGAGGACGGACCGCCCACCGGGCGCGAGCGGGAGCGCCAGGAGGAGCTCGTCGTCGGGCTCGCCGCGGACGTGCTGGCCACGGAGCTCACCAACCGCGGCTGGTGCTGCATCCCGCCTCCCGCCTGAGCTTGCGGGCCGCGGCCCGGGTCAGTCGAAGACGATGACCCCGCGGATGTTCCGGCCCTCGCGCATGTCGTCGTAGCCCTGGTTGATCTCGTCGAGCGGGTACGTCCGCGTCACGAGCTCGTCGAGCTTCAGCTTCCCGTTCGTGTACATCGACAGCAGCTCCGGGATGTCGCTGCGGGGGTTGCACGAGCCGAAGATCGTCCCGCGCACCTCCTTCTGGAACATCGCCAGCTCGAACAGGGACATGGACACCTCGGTGGCCAGCATGTTCGCGATCGCCGTCACCACGACCGTGCCGCCCTTCGACGCCATGGACATCGCCGGGGCGATCAGGTCGCCGGTCAGCAGCCCGGGCACGAGGATCACGGCGTCGGCGCCTCGGCCCCACGTCATCTCGAGCACCTTCGGCGCGGCCTCCTCGATCGAGCCGAACGCGTGGGTGGCCCCGAACGTGAGCGCCTGCTCGCGCTTCCACTCGACGAGGTCGACCGCGACCACGTGCTTGGCACCGGCCATCGCCGCGCCCTGCACCGCGTTCATGCCGACGCCGCCGGTGCCGACGACCACCACGGTGTCACCGGGCTTCACCTCGGCGCGGTTCACCGCCGAACCCCAGCCCGTCGCGACCCCGCACGAGACGAGTGCGGCGGGGACGAACGGGATGTCGGGCTCGATGCGGACGAGGGAGTCCTCCGACACGAGCATGTGCTCGGCGAACGTCCCGAGCTTGGCGAGCGTGCCGACCGGTCGGCCGTCGGGCAGGCGGTGCGCGTCGCGACCGTCGGTGATCATCCCGGGGGCGAACGTCTTGGCGCCCAGGTCGCAGAGGTTCTGGCGTCCGGTGGCGCAGAAGTGGCAGTGCCCGCAGGCGGGGAAGAACGACGTCGCCACGTGGTCGCCGACCGCGACCCAGCGGACGCCATCGCCGACCGCCAGCACCTCGCCCGAGCCCTCGTGACCCCCGATCATCGGGAAGGCCGGCTGGAGGCCGAGCTCCTCGGCGACCTCGTTCGGCGGGACCATGTCGCCCCGGACGACGTGCTCGTCGGAGTGGCACAGCCCGGCGACCCGGGTGCGCACGAGCACCTCGCCCGGGCCCGGGTCGTCGAGGTCGATCTCCTCGATCCGCCAGTCCTCGTCCAGGCCCCAGATCACCGCGGCGCGCGTCCTCATGCCGGCCCCCTCGCTCGTCGATCGGACGACCGCACCCTAACGTCGCGGTCCCCGGTCGGGCGGGGGTGCGACGGTGCGACCGCGCGGCGGTGGTCCGAGCAGCCGGCGCGCCACCTCGTCCGCGCGCTCCGCCGTCGGGGCGTGGCCGGTGACGGCCACGAGGAACGACGTGCGGTCGATCGTGAGCAGCTCGACCGGCTCGAGCGCCACGACCGCGGCCGTCCGTGGGATGTCGTGGAGCAGCGCCAGCTCGCCGAAGCCGTCGCCGGGCCCGATCGTGCGGATGTGCTCGCCGCCGACGAGCACCTCGACGCGTCCAGCCGTCACCACGTAGTAGGTGTCGCCGGTCGTGCCCTCGCGCAGGATCGTGTCGCCGCCCCGGCGCGAGGCCGGCCGGCACTGGCGGGCCAGGGTCTCGAGCGCGGGCGCGGGCAGGAGCGAGAACAGCGGTACCACCCGCAGCTCGTCGACGTGCCCGATGGAGGCCGCTGCGGTGCGCTCCGCCCGCGCCAGCGAGGGCGCCGCGAGCAGGCCGACGACGCCGACCACCGCCGCGACGCCGGCAGGCGACCAGCGGGCACCCAGCGCGTCGACGAGCGACGGCACCGCGACCGATCCGACGAGCAGCATCGACATGCCGGCGAACTCGGCGAGCGAGAAGGCGCGGCACAGCGACGGGAGGTCGCACAGCCGCTGCAGCAGCGTGCGGCCGGAGACCACCAGGCCGGCGCCCGCGACGCCGCAGAGCACGAGCGCCGCCGCGACCGCCGGTACCGAGGTGTCGGCCCCGACGAGGACGAGCGAGGCCGACGACGCCAGGGCGCTCCCGAGGACGACGGGCCACAGGCGGGCGAGCCCGATCATCAGCGCCGATCCGGCGCCGCCGAGGACCGTGCCGACGCCGAACGCCGTGTTCAGCCAGGCCGCCCGCGCCTCGGTCCCGCCGGTCACGTCGACGGCGAGCACGACGTAGAGCACGTCGAGCGCACCGAGCACGAACGACGCGGCGGCCAGCACGAGGAGCACCGTCCGCACGCCACGGCGCTGGTCGGGGTCGGGCGGCGCCGCATCCTCGGCGCACGGGTCGATCGGTGCGCTCCCCGGGGTTGCGACCGCCGACGCCTCGAGCTCTGCATGGACGGCCACCGCGTCGGGGCGGGCGCCCCGCACGACGCGTGACGCGACGGCCGCGCCCACCGCGCACAGGGCGGCGAAGGCCACGAACGGCGCCGCCTCCCCCCACAGCGCGAGGCCGACCGCGGTCACCGCCGGGCCCAGGAGCGTGCCGAGGCCCTCGATCCAGCCGAGGAGGGCGTTGGACGCCGTCAGCTCACGCGGCCCGTCGACCACGGTGGGCATCAGCGCGGCGAGCGTCGGCCGCGTCGTCACCACGCACACCGCGCCGGCCACCGCGACCGCGTAGACGGCCGTCACCGGCGCTCCCGCCAGGAGGAGGACGGCGATCCCCGCCGAGCACGTCGCCTGCGCCACCGACCCGGCGACGAGCAGCCTCCCCGTGCCGACCCGCCGGGCGAGGCGGCTCACACCGAGCGCCGCGAGCGCCGCCGGCGCGAGCTGCGCCGCGACGACGAGCGACGCCTCGTCGACCCCGCCGTGCGAGAAGGCCACGGTGGTCACCGCGATCCAGGCGCCGAGCTCGGCCACCAGGAAGCAGGCGAACACGACCGCCATCCCCCGCACGGCCGGGCGCCGGAGCGCTCCGGCGAGCACCGC
>JAEVZA010000399.1 GCA_023392475.1 Actinomycetes bacterium
GTCGTGGGTGGTCGCGCCGCTGCCTTCGCGCCGCTGCCCGCGCTGGCCGCCGTGGTCGTGTTCGACGAGGACGACGAGGGGCTCCAGAACGAGTCGTCGCCCACGTGGCACGCCCGTGAGGTGGCGATCGAGCGGGCCCGGCGCGCGGAGGTGCCGTGCCTGCTCGTGTCGGCGGCGCCGTCCTTGGAGGCGCGTGCCGCGGGCACCCTGCTGCGGCCCTCGCGCGCCGCGGCGCGATCGGGGTGGGCGCCGCTCGAGGTCGTCGACCGTCGCGACGAGGACGTCGGGCGGAGCGGCCTCTACTCGTCGCGCCTCGTGCAGGCCATGCGGGACGTGGCCCGCGAGGGTCGACGGGTGGTGTGCGTGCTCAACCGGACGGGACGGGCCCGCCTCCTCGCGTGCCGCAGCTGCGGGACTGTCGCCGAGTGCGAGCGCTGCGACGCCGCGGTGCACCTCACCGACCAGCTCGACCTGGTGTGCGACCGCTGCGGCACCCGGCGCCCGTCGGTGTGCCTGCGGTGCGGCTCGACCGCGCTGTCGCTGCTGCGGCTCGGCGTGACGCGGGCGGGGGAGGAGCTCGAGGCGCTCGTCCAGGAGCCGGTGGCCACGGTGACCGCCGCCGGCGGCGGGCCGGGCGTCCCCGACGAGCGGGTCCTCATCGGCACGGAGGCCGTGCTGCACCGCGTGCCCGACGCGGGTCTCGTCGCCTTCCTCGACCTGGACCAGGAGCTGCTGGCGCCGCGGTACCGGGCCGCCGAGGAGGCGCTGCGGCTGCTCGTGGTCGCGTCGCGCCTGGTCGGCGGCCGGGTGTCGGGTGGTCGCGTCGTGGTGCAGACGCGCCTCCCGGAGCACGAGGTCGTGCAGGCCGGGCTGCACGCGGACCCCGACCGGGTCGCCGTGCGCGAGGCCGAGCGGCGCGAGGTGCTCGGGTTCCCGCCGGCGGCCACGATCGCGGTCGTCGGCGGCGAGGCCGCGCCCGCGTTCGTCGAGCGGCTGGGCGCGCCGCTCGGCGTCGAGGTGCAGGGCCCCGACGACGACCGCTGGCTGCTGCGGGCCGACCACCCGTCGGTCCTGCTCGACGCCCTCGCCGCCGTCGACCGCCCGCCGGGCCGCCTCCGCCTCCGCGTCGACCCGGCCCGCCTCCGCTGACCGGTGACCCCGATGTCCCGGCGAACCACCCCAGCGCCTGCGCCCGCGATCGGCCGGCCCAGGGAAATAGGGGTCCTCAGTCCGCAGGCTCGGGATCTGCGGATCCCCAGTCACGCAGGACGAGATCGAGGACCCCTATTTCTCCGCGGGGCGGACTGAGGACCCCTATGTCGCTGGAGGGCGGCCGACGCGGAGGATGCGGTAGCCCTGCCGGGAGCGGACGCGCTCGACGTCGTGGCCGAGGTCGTCCCGCAGCCAGCGGGCGAGCGAGTCGGCCCCGAGGTGCTTCTGCACGACGAGCCAGGCCTCGCCGTCGTCGGTGAGCCGGCCCAGCCAGTGCCGCAGCAGGTCCTGCAGGACCTCCTTGCCGACCCGCACCGGCGGGTTCGACACGACGAGCCCGACGCGGAGGTCGTCGGGCACCTCCTCGGGCGCCGCCACCCGCACCCGGCCGGCAACTCCCGCCGCCACCGCGTTCGCCCGGCACAGGTCGCGCGCCCGGCCGTTGACGTCGACCGCCCACACCTCGCGCCCGGGGTCGCGCACGGCGACGGTGACGGCGATCGGCCCGTAGCCGCACCCGACGTCGACGGCGGGGCCCGCCGGCCACGACGGCACGGCCGGCAGCTCCTGGAGCAGCAGCTTCGTGCCGGGGTCGACGCGGGTCCCCGAGAACACGCCGCGGTCCGTCGCCAGCCGGAGCGAGAGGTCGGGGAGGTCGAGCCGCACCGCCGACGGGCGCGACGCGACGCCCGGCTCCTCGGTGAAGTAGTGCCCGTCGGGGGGCCGCGGGTGGCTCGGGGAGGGCACGTGCAGCACGGTACCCTTGGGCGCATGTCCGCCCCCTACGCCATCCGGATCGTCGGCGACCCCGTGCTCACGCAGCGCGCCAGCGAGGTCACCGACATCGACGGACGGCTGGCGAAGCTGGCCGAGGACATGCTCGAGACGATGTACGACGCACCGGGCGTCGGACTCGCCGCACCGCAGGTGGGCGTGCAGAAGCGCTTCTTCGTCTACGACCTCGGTGAGGGCGAGGGCGGCCAGGTGCTCATCAACCCGGTCATCACGGAGTCGAGCGGCGAGTGGGAGTTCACGGAGGGGTGCCTCTCCGTCCCGGGCCTGCACTGGGACATCGTGCGCCCGAAGGAGATCCACGTCACCGGCGTCGACCTCGACGGCAACGACGTCAGCTTCGAGGCCGACGAGTACGTCGCCCGGGTCTTCCAGCACGAGCTCGACCACCTCGACGGCGTGCTCCTGCTCGAGCGGCTCGACGAGGACCAGCGCAAGGACGCCAAGCGCGCCGTTCGCCGCCTCCAGATGGCCGAGCCCGAGCCGGAGCCCGAGGCCAAGCGGTCGTTCTTCCGACTGCGGTGAGGCTCGTCTACCTGGGCACGCCCCGGGTGGCGGTGCCGCCGCTCCAGGCCCTCGTCGACGCCGGCCACGAGGTGGCGCTGGTCGTGTCGGGGGCGGACAAGCGCCGCGGCCGCGGCCGGGCCACGTCGCCCAGTCCCGTCAAGGCGCTCGCGCTCGAGCTGGGCCTGCCGGTCACCGACCGCCCCGACGACGTGCTGGACGTCGACGCCGAGCTCGGCGTGGTGGTGGCGTACGGGCGGATCATCCGGCCGCCCCTGCTCGCGCACGTCCCGATGGTGAACCTGCACTTCTCGCTGCTGCCGCGCTGGCGCGGCGCCGCACCCGTGGAGCGGGCGGTGCTCGCCGGCGACGACCGCACGGGTGTGTGCGTGATGGACGTCGAGGAGCAGCTGGACACCGGGGGCGTGCACGCACGCACCGAGGTCCCGATCGACGACGTCGTCACCGTCGACGCGCTGCGCGACGAGCTCGTCGCGCTCGGCTCCTCGATGCTGGTCGACGTGCTGGCGACGGGCCTCGGCCGCAGCGAGCCGCAGGCGGAGGACGGCATCACCTACGCGGCGAAGCTGACGGCCGAGGACCTGCACCTCGACTGGGGTGGCCCGGCGGTGCAGGTGCACCGGGTGGTCCGGGTCGGCGGGGCGTGGACCACGTTCCGGGGCGACCGGTTCAAGGTGCTCGCCGTCGAGCGGCTGGACCCCGGCGATCCCGCGCTGCCCGCGCCCGTCCCCGCCCCGGGGCACCTCGACGGGCTCGTCGTCGGTTGCGGCGACGGGGGAGCGGTGCGGCTCGTCACCGTGCAGCCGCCCGGCAAGCCGGCGATGGACGCCGTGGCGTGGGCGAACGGCGCCCGCCCCGGCCCCGACGACCGGCTCGGCGCGTGAGCGCCGGCGACGCAGGAGCGGTGGGGTGCGGGGGCGCAGCCCCCGTGGAGGACCACGCGTGAGTGACACCGGGGTGCCGGCGCGCAGAGCGGCGTTGGAGGCGCTGGCGCGCGTCGAGGACGACGGCGCGTTCGCGAACCTCGTCCTCCCGTCGGTGCTCGAGCGATCGGGCCTCGGCGAGCAGGACCGTGGGCTGGTCACGGACCTCGTCTACGGGTCGCTGCGGCGGCAGCGGTCCTGCGACCACCTCGTCGACCGGTTCCTGACCTCGGACCCCCCGGCACCGGCCCGCCGCGCGCTCCGGCTCGGCGCCTACCAGCTCGCGTTCCGGGACGACATCCCCGACCACGCCGCCGTCGCCGCCACGGTCGGCGCGGCGCCCAAGCGGTTCCGCGGCCTCGCCAACGCCGTGCTCCGGAAGGTGGCCACCTCGCCGGTCGAGTTCCCCGACCTCGCGACGCGGCTCAGCTACCCCGACTGGATCGTCGACCGCCTCGTCGCCGACCTCGGCCAGGACGACGCGGTCGCGGCGCTCGAGGCGATGGACGAGCCGGCCACGGTGGAGCGCCGCGCCGACGGCTACGTGCAGGACCGGGCCTCGCAGTGGGTCGCGGCCGCGGTCGGGGCCGGGCCCGGCGACCTCGTGCTCGACGTGTGCGCGGCTCCCGGGGGCAAGGCGACGGCGATGGCCGCCGGCGGGGCCACGGTCGTCGCGGGCGACCTGCAACCACAACGCGTCGGCCTCGTCGCCGGCAACGCCGACCGCCTCAGCGCCACCGGCGTGCTGCCGCTCGTCGCCGACGCGATCGCGCCCCCGT
>JAEVZA010000366.1 GCA_023392475.1 Actinomycetes bacterium
GTGATGGGCAGCTCGGCGTAGTAATTCTTTACGACTACCTGACCGGGTCGGAACAATTCGAACTGCAAGCCGCGTCCCAGGCCGGCCTGGTTGATGTCCGAAAGCAGTGCGTCCATTTCGGCCTTGCTCGGCAGCTGCTTCTCGAGTGTCGCCACGTATTCGCCAACCTGAGCCTTCTGCTTGCGCAGCGCTTCGAGGTTGATCGCCTGCTGTACTTTGCTCTTGTATGCAGCCTTTAATTGCTCTTCTTCTTGACGACCTGCTTCCAAGGCTTCCTGTTGACCTTCGAGATAGGCAAACCAGCCCAAAGCCAGCACGCCAAGCAGGACGCCTACGCCACACAACAGGCGCGGAATCAGCGGCCACTGGCCGGGATGCCGCCCTTCCAGACCGCGGAACTGCGCCGCGAGGACATTTCCGATATTGTTCAAATCCGCCATGATCCGCTATCTGCCTTGGTGTCAGGATTTCTTCGCCGCGGTGTTGGCCGCCTCCGCGGCCTGTTCCTTGTCGCGAGGACGCTTGATGCCCACATTGACCGTGAAGTCGAACACGCGCCGGCTCTCCTTGGCCACGCCCACTGAAGTCGAACGGATCTCGACCAGATCGGGGCGCTCCAGCCAGGGTGAGTTGTTACCGAAATTGCGCAGCAACTCCGAAACGCGCTCATTCGACTGCGCATAGCCGTTGATGACTACTCTTTGGTTGTCTTGCTTAAAAGAGCGCAGGTAGACCCCTTCCGGCACCTGCTTGACCAGTTCCTCCATCAGGTAAACCGGCTGATTGCGATCGCTCTGCAAATCTTCCACGGCTTGCTGGCGCGCCTTCAATGCCTCGATTTCCTGCTTGAGCGTGGCGATCTCCTTGATCTGCCCATCCAGCCGCGCATTTTCTGCCTTGATAAAGTCGTTGCGGCTGGTCTGATTGGCGATTTGCGTGGCGAAAATGCCGGCTACTGCAACCACGATGGCAGCCCCCAGCACTCCCGACAGCGCGAGCATGCGGAAAAAGGTCGCCTTACGCTGTTTGCGCTTTTCCTCTCGATGCGGCAGGAGGTTGATCTTAATCATCAGTCAAACCTCCTCATCGCCAACCCACATGCCACCAGGTAGGCGGGCGCTTCCGCGCGCAACTGCTTTTCGCGGATGTTCGGCGCCAGTTGCATGCCCTTGAATGGGCTTACCGTGGACGTCGATGTCTTGGTTCTTTCGGCGACGATCTCGACCATTCCCGGAATGACTGCGCAGCCGCCGGCGAGGAAAATCTGGTCGATATGCGTATAGGGAGTAGAAGTGAAGAAGAACTGAATGGCTCTGGTGACTTCGAGTGCGGCATTTTCCAGGAAGGGTTGCAGCATCTCGTTTTCATAACCATCGGGCAGATCGCCGCTGCGCTTCTTGGCTTCCGCCTCCTCAAAGGACAGTCCGTAAGACCGCACCATGTCCTGCGTCAGTTGATGGCCGCCGAACGGCTGCTCGCGCTCGTAAAGGGTCTGTCCATCCTGCAGCATGGCGACATGCGTGACCTGAGCTCCGATCTGAAACAGCGCAACGATCTGCCCCTTTCCTTCATTTGGCATTTGCGCGGTAAGGCGATCGATCACGGCGCGCGCGGCAAAGGATTCGATGTCCATGACCGTGGCTTTCAGCCCGGCCGCCTCAGCGACCGCCACTCGATCCTCCACTTTTTCCTTGCGGGTGGCTGCCAACAACACCTCGATGTCTTCCGGCGCGTTCTGTGCAGGACCGATCACATCGAAGTCGAGGCTGACCTCATCCAGAGCAAAGGGAATGTATTGATTCGCCTCGCTTTCGACCTGGACTTCCAGTTCGTCTTCGTTAAGCCCGCCCGGCAGGATGATTTTTTTCGTAATGACGGAGGCCGGCGGCATCCCCAAGGCCACGTGCTTTGCGCGCGTACCGCTTTTTTTCCACACGCGGCGCACAGCCTCGGACACCTGCTCGATGTTCTCGATATTGCCGTCCACCACGGCGCCACGCGGCAGAGGCTCGGTAGCGAAGCGCTCGAGCCGGTATTCCCCCTTGCTTGTTTCGGAAAGCTCAACAAGCTTCACTCCCGAGGTACTGATGTCCATCCCGACCAGCGGCGGATTCGTCTTGCCGATCAGGAATCCCAGATCTAGAGCCAAGTTCGCTCTCCCGAAGAATGTGATTTATTGCGTGAACGCAGCGCCCATTTTGTTGTCGAATCGAATGATTTCAGGATTCGCACAAAAAAGTCGTTTAAAAACCAATATTTAGGCGACATATATCCAAGGTTACATTAAATCCTAGCAACAAGCCTTCCATGGTGTAAAGCAATTTCCTTCAGGTAATTTGTAAATCCGTTGCCAAAACCCCACTCTGTTTTTTACTAAGCCGAAGATCCTCAAACGGCGTTCGCCCTCAGGCGCGCCGCTATAATGCGGCGAACCTATTTCCGATTTCCTTACGCAGCATGACTTCCAAGAAATCCTCCGACGCCCGCAAAAAGGCGACCAAGTCGGCCAAGCGCCCCCGTTCGCCGCTCGCCAAGGCAGCATGGATCCTCGGCGGGGGAGCGGCCGGACTCGGCTTGATCGGCGCCCTGCTTCTTGCCTTTGCCTTGGCGATGGCTTATCCCAATCTGCCGGCGCTGGATTCCCTGACCGATTACCGCCCCAAGATTCCTTTGCGGGTCTTCTCTGCCGATAACGTGCTGATAGGGGAATTCGGAGAGGAAAGGCGCAATCTGGTGCGCATTCAGGACGTACCCGACATCATGAAAAAGGCGGTGCTGGCCATCGAGGATGACCGCTTCTTCGAGCACAGCGGTGTGGATTACATCGGTATCGTGCGCGCGGCATTGCACAACCTGACCAGCAGCTCGACCCAAGGCGCCTCCACCATCACCCAGCAGGTGGCGCGCAACTTCTTTCTGTCGAGCGAGCAGACCCTCAAGCGCAAGCTGTACGAAGTTCTCCTCGCGTGGAAGATCGAGCAGAATCTCTCGAAGGACCAGATTCTTGAGGTCTACATGAACCAGATCTACCTGGGCCAGCGCGCCTACGGTTTCGCCTCGGCCGCCCAGATCTACTACGGCAAGCGCCTTAGCGACATCACCATCGCCGAAGCGGCAATGCTGGCCGGCCTGCCCAAGGCACCCTCCGCGTACAACCCGGTGGCCAACCCCAAGCGCGCCCGGGCTCGCCAGCAATATATCCTGCAGCGCATGTACTCGCTCGGCTACATCAATGAAGCCGAGTTCGAGGAAGCCAGGAACCAGGTTTTGAAGATCAAGACCGACAGCAGTGCATTTGGCGTGCATGCCGAGTACGTTGCAGAAATGGCGCGCCAGCTGGTTTACGACCAGTTCAAGGATGAGACGTATCCGCGCGGGCTGAACGTCTATACCACGATCACGAAAGCCGATCAGGACGCCGCCTATCTCGCCGTACGACGCGGCGTGATGGATTACGAGAAGCGGCACGGTTACCGCGGCCCCGAAGGCTATATGGAAATTCCGGCTTCCAAGGAAGAAGCCGACAATGCCATCGAAGTCGAACTGGCGGAACATCCCGACAGTGACGACATCGTCGCGGCCGTCGTTCTGGAAGCCTCGCCCAAGAGCGTGAAGGCGGTTCTATCCTCGGGCGAGGAGATCACCATCGCCGGCAATGGCTTGAGCTTTGCCGCCAATCTCCTGAGCGACAAGGCGGCGCCCAACCGGCGCGTCAAGCGCGGCGCCATCATCCGCGTCATTCAGGAAAACCACGGCTGGTCGATCACCCAGATGCCGCAAGTGGAGTCGGCCTTTATTGCGGCCAGTACCGAAGACGGCGCCATCCGCGCCCTGGTCGGCGGCTTCGATTTCAACCGCAACAAGTTCAATCACGTCACGCAGGCCTGGCGGCAGCCGGGTTCATCGTTCAAGCCGTTTATCTATTCTGCCGCGCTGGAAAAGGGCATGTCGCCGGCCACCATGATCAACGATGCGCCGATCCGGTTCGATGCCGGTCAGACCGGCGGCCAGGCATGGGAGCCGAAGAACTATGACGGCAAGTTCGAAGGACCCATGAGCATGCGCCGCGGCCTGACCAAGTCGAGAAACATGATCTCGATCCGCATCCTGCACAAGATAGGCGCCCCCTACGGCCAGGAATTTTCGACGCGCTTCGGCTTCGACGCGGATAAGAATCCGCCCTATCTCACGCTCGCGCTTGGCGCCGGCGCCGTGACTCCCTTGCAAATGGCGAGTGCTTACGCGGTATTCGCCAACGGCGGCTTCAAAATCAATCCCTACCTCATTTCCAAGGTAACGGATCGCGAGGGCCGCGTCCTGTCGGAAGCACGCCCCGATCTCGCCGGCGATGAAGCGAACCGGGTAATCGACGAACGCAATGCCTTCCTCATGGACAGCATGCTGAAAGACGTGGTGAAATTCGGAACCGCAAGCCGTGCGCTTACCCTGAAGCGCACGGACCTCGCCGGCAAGACCGGCACCGCCAACGATTCAATCGATGCCTGGTTCGCCGGCTATCACCCCAAACTGGTCGGCGTAGCGTGGATGGGTT
>JAEVZA010000454.1 GCA_023392475.1 Actinomycetes bacterium
GGCCGGAGCCCGTGGCCGTCCAGCGCGAGCGGCTGCGCGCCCGCCTGCGCGAGGAGCGCGACCGGCTCGACGCACCGTGACGGCACGTGGGCGACGGCGGTCGTTCCCGCGGCGGGAGCTGGCGGGGGACGCGACCGAGGTCGCCCCGCGCCTCCTCAACGCGCTGCTGGCCGTCGGCGACCGCGTCGGGCGGATCGTGGAGGTGGAGGCGTACCGGGGGTCGATCGACCCCGCGAGCCACGCGCACCGCGGCATGACGCCGCGCACGGTGACGATGTTCGGCCGCCCCGGCCTCCTGTACGTGTACCGGTCGTACGGCATGCACTGGTGCGCCAACGTCGTGACCGGGCGCGAGGGACTCGCGGAGGCGGTCCTGGTCCGAGCGCTGGAGCCGCTCGACGGCATCGGGGAGATGCGCGTCGACCGCCCCCGTGCCCGCCGGGACGTCGACCTCGCCAACGGGCCCGGGAAGCTGTGCGCGGCGCTGTCGATCACCGGCGCGGACGACGGCGCCGACCTGTGCCACCCCACGTCGAGGGTCCGCCTGCTGCGCGACGGCGTGGCACCGCCCCCCGTGCCCCGCACGACCACGCGCGTCGGCATCTCGAAGGCGGTCGAGCACCCGTGGCGCTACCTGGTCCCCGGGCACCCCGGTGTCTCGACCGGTCGCCCCGCCGTGGTCGCGCCGTGACGGTCCGGGGCGAGCTGCTCGCGGCCGGCGACCCCCGCCTGGCCCCGACCCGCGACCCGGGGCGCTCGCGGGCCCGGATCGAGGCGGCACGCCTGGTCGGTGCCGACCGCGAGGCCGAGCGGGAGCGGGTGCTGGCCCTGCTCGAGGAGCACGGCGAGTCGCTGGCCGACCGCACGACCGCACCCGGGCACCTCACCGGCTCGGCGCTCGTCGTCGACGCGGAGCACGAGCGCGTCCTCGTGCTGCTGCACGCCAAGCTGCGGCGCTGGCTCCAACCGGGTGGTCACGCCGACGGCGACCACGAGCTCGCCGGGGTGGCGCTGAAGGAGGCGACGGAGGAGACGGGCATCGAGGGGCTCCGGGTGCTCGTGCCGGCGGTGGACCTCGACGTCCACGCGGTCGACCACGGCGACCCGCTCGGCGAGCACCTGCACCTCGACCTGCGCTTCGTCGTGCTCGCCCCGCCCGGGGCGGTCGAGCGCGGCAACCACGAGTCGCTGGGGCTGCGCTGGGTGACGTTCGACGAGCTCCGCGGGCTCGCGGACGAGCCCGGGCTGGTCCGCCTCGCCCGTGCGGGGTTCTCGGCGCTCGACGCCTGACGGCGCCGGGCGCCGGTCGGGAGGGGTCAGCCGACGTCGCCGGGGGTCGCGCAGCTGTCCATCCGGTTGACCTGGGCGAACGAGTCGATCGCCAGCGAGATCTGCCGGTTGGCCTTCTTCGACTCCTCGAAGCGGGTGTCGGGGTCGTGGCGGAGGCCGTCCACGTACTGCTCGCGGTCGTGGAGGAACGTCTGCCAGTCCGACACCCACTCCTCGACGCCGGTGGTGATGCGACCCTGGCCCTGCGGCACGAGCGGGCGGAGGTCGGTGACCATGCCGCCCAGGATCGTGTTGGCCTGGGCCACGGTGTCCGCCCGCTGGGTGGCCGACGTCGCGGTGTTCGAGGGCGGGAGCTGGTCGAGGCGGTCCATCGCCGCCTTGCAGACCTGCTCGGCCTGCTTCGGGAAGGTGCGGTCCGCCAGCTCGTCGATCATCAGGCCCGGGTCGTAGAAGAAGAAGGCGTAGATCCACACCGCGAACGTCCCGACCGTGAAGATGGCGGCCAGGGTGAACGTGATGCGGCGCCGCCTCGGGCTGCGGCGGTCCGGCTCGAGGCCCGGCGGCAGGTCCGGATCGACGTCGGGGACGGTGGTGCTGGGCACGACCGACAGCTTGCCAGCCGGTCCCCGGCGGGTGCGAGGCGGGGCCGGCGCGCCCGGCTCAGCGTCGGGGCTTGGCGGTGGTCGTCGGCGCCGGCGCCGCCGGTGGCGGTGCGGCCGCCCCGGTGACGGTCTGGTAGCCCACGACCACCGTGCCGTCGGGGGAGCGCTGGCCCGCCGCCGGCGTCGTCCGCCAGACCTGACCGGGCTGGTACGGCTGGCCGTCGGGTCGGAGCGCACCCGCCGGGGCCGGGACGGCCTCGGTCCGCACGGTGAACCCGAGCGACGCCAGCTGCTGCTCGGCCTGGCCGGCGCCGAACCCGCGCACGTCGGGCACCGGGGTCGTGGGCACGTAGGACCCGGTGGTGGCCTCGAGGTAGACCGTGGCCCCGCTGGCCAGCTTGGCGCCGGGGGCGGGGCTCTGGCCCACGACCGTGCCCGGCGCGACGCCGGCGACCGCGGCGTCCAGGCGCTGCGGGACCAGCCCGGCGGCCTTCACCTTGGCGATCGCCCGCTTCACGTCCATGCCCCCGAGGTCGGGCATCTGGTCCTGCGTCGGGGTGGGCATCGGCCCGAGCAGCTCCTGGTTCGAGGGCGGGACCGTGGTCGTGGCGGCGGGGCTGGTGGACGGGTCGACGAGCGGCAGCGGCGGCTGGTCGGCGAGCGCCAGCTTCATGAAGTTCGCCCAGATCTGTGCCGGGTAGGTGCCGCCGAACACCGTGATGCGGGTGTTCGGCGGTTGCATCGACACGGGGCGCATCACGCCGCTCTTGTCGGGCCGGCCCTTCGCGAACCCGACCCACACCGCCGTCGACAGCTGCGGGGTGTAGCCGCAGAACCAGCCGTCCACGTTGTCCTGCGACGAGCCGGTCTTGCCGGCGGCCGGCCGCCCGATGTTGGCCGAGGTGCCGGTGCCGTCCTCGATGACGCCCGGGAGGATCGTGGACAGCTCCCGGGCCACCTCGGGCTCCAGCACCTTCGTCTGGGAGTGCTGGTGCTCGTAGAGCAGCGTGCCGTCGGGCCGCTCGATGCGGGTGACGTAGACGGGGGGCACGTGGACGCCGTCGTCGGCGAACGTGCCGTACACCGACGCCATGTCCTCCACCGTCGCGTTGTTGGTGCCCAGCACCGCCGCCGGGTTGGCCGTCAGCTTGGTCGACGTGATGCCGAGCTTCTGCGCCATGTCGATCGAGCGCTGCGCCCCGACGCGGGGGTCGAGCACGATGTTGGCGAAGCAGGTGTTCGAGGACACCACCGTGCACTGCTGCATGGTGCCGCTGCCGATGCCGCCGCCCTTGACGTTCCAGACCTGGCCGCCGGGGAGGCGGTGGGTCTCCGACGACGGGGCGTTGAAGCGGTCGGACATCGACACGCCGTTGGACAGGGCGGTCGCCACCACGATCGGCTTGAACGCCGAGCCGGTCTGGCGCCCGGCGCCGCGGGCGAGGTTCGTCTGCCGGTAGTCGTGGGTGCCGAAGTAGTCGTACCCGCCGACCATCGCCTTGACGTAGCCGGTGCGCGGGTCGAGCGACACGAGGCCGGCGTCGGGCGACTTCGGGTCCTTGCCCTGGTTGGGGAGCACCTTGGCGATCGAGCGCTCGGCCATCGCCTGCACGTCCAGGTCGATCGTGGTCGTGATGCGGAGGCCGCCCCGGTACAGGTTGTTGTACCGCTCGGCCTGCGTCTTGCCGAGGACGTCGGAGTCCTTGAGCAGCCACTCCTTCACGGCGTCGACGAAGTGCGGCGCCGGGTACGGGTCCTGCTCGGGGAGGGGCTGCGGTGGCGCCAGGTCGATGGGCGTGGCGGCGGCCGCGGTGTGCTGCTGCTCGGTGATGTCGCCGAGCTCCAGCATCCGGGCGAGCACCACGTCGCGGCGCTTGAGGGCCGCCTCGGGGTGCTTGCGGGGGTCGTCGTGGGACGGCGACTGGATGAGGCCCGCCAGCAGCGCCGAGCGCGGCAGGTCCAGCTGGGTGGCCGGGATCCCGAAGTAGGTGCGGGCGGCCGCATCGATGCCGTAGGCGCCGTTCCCGAAGTAGATGGTGTTCAGGTAGAGCTCGAGGATGAGCTGCTTCGAGTAGTTCCGCTCGATCGACAGGGCGAGCGACGCCTCCTCGATCTTGCGGCTCAGCGACTTCTCCGGCGTGAGCAGCGCGTTCTTCACGTACTGCTGGGTGATGGTGGAGCCGCCCTGGGAGGCCTCGCCGGAGTCGGCGTTCGTGCTGGCGGCGCGGGCGATGGCCCGGGGGTCGATCCCGTGGTGGGACCAGAACCGCGAGTCCTCGATGGCCACGACGGCGGTCTGCGTGATGGTGGGGATCTGGTCGAGCGAGACGCTCGAGCGGTTCTCCTCCCGCAGCACCGTGATGAGCCGGCCCTTCGCGTCGTAGATCGCGGTCGGCGCCGAGTTCACGGGGAGGAGGAGGGGTGGGGCGTCCCGGGACGCGCCGCAGCCGGTCGCCAGGACGGCGACCGCCAACACCGCCAGGACCGCCGGGGGCCACCGTCGTGAGGTCGACATGAGCCGGACCATCATTGCCGCGGGGCGCCGCGAACTGGTGACAGCCACCTGAGAGGCCCGGTGTACGATCCCCCGGCCCGCGAGGGCCGTCCGACCCCACGCAGGAGGCACCCATGTCGACCGCGGAGCGCCCCGGCGGCGCCGCCGTGCTCGCGGAGCTCGAGCAGCGCGGCCTGCTGCACGACCACACCGACCGGACCGCCCTCGAGGCCCGGCTCGACGAGGGACCGACCCCCGTCTACTGCGGGTTCGACCCGACCGCCGACTCCCTCCACATCGGGAACCTGCAGTCGATCATGCTGCTGCGCCGGTTCCAGGACGCGGGGCACCCGCCGATCGCCCTCGTGGGCGGCGCCACGGGCATGATCGGCGACCCGTCGGGCCGGAGCGAGGAGCGCCGGTTCCTGGACGCGGACGTCCTCGACGCCAACCGGGCCGCCCTGGGGACCCAGCTGCGGCGGTTCCTCGACTTCGACGGCCCGGCCGCCGCGACCCTGGTGGACAACCGCTCCTGGACGGAGGGGGTGGGGGTCCTCGAGTTCCTCCGGGACGTCGGCAAGCACGTCACGATCAACACGATGCTGGCCAAGGACTCGGTCAGGAGCCGCATCGCCCGGGAGTCGGGCATCTCGTTCACCGAGTTCACCTACATGCTCCTGCAGGCGAACGACTTCGACGTGCTCCACCGGGACCTGGCCTGCGACCTCCAGGTGGCCGGCTCCGACCAGTGGGGCAACATCACCGCGGGCATCGACCTCGTGCGCCGGCGCACCGGCGACGCCGTCCACGGCCTGACCGCCCCGCTGATCGTGCGGGCCGACGGCACGAAGTTCGGCAAGAGCGAGGGCGAGAACATCTGGCTCGACGCGGCGCGGACGAGCCCGTACCGGCTCTACCAGTACTTCCTGAACGTCGGCGACGAGGACGTCGGCGTGCTCCTGCTGCGCCTCACCACGGTGCCGGTGCAGGAGTGCGCCGCGGTCGTGGCCGACCACCTCGCGGCCCCGGAGCGGCGGGAGGGGCAGCGGTTCCTCGCCCGGGCGCTCACGGCGCTCGTGCACGGCCCCGACGTGATCGAACCGGTCGAGCACGCGGCCGCGGTGCTGTTCGGGCGCCCCATCGACGAGGTCGACGAGGCCACCCTCGAGCTGATCGCCGGTGAGGTGCCGACCACCCGCGTCGATCGCGCCGGCGTCGTGGGCGCCGACCCGCTCGACCTGCTCGTGTCGACCGGGCTCGCGAAGTCGAAGGGCGAGGTCCGCAAGAACGCCGGTGGCTACTCGGTCAACCAGGTGGCCCTGCCCGCACGGGACGGCGCTCCGGTGGGGGAGGCCGACCTGCTCCACGGCCGGTACGTCCTCCTGCGGCGGGGCAAGGGCGCGCACCACCTGCTGGTCGCGGACGCCGCCGGCGCGGCATCCTGAGGGCGGTTCGCGGCGGCGTCGCCGGACGTGACGTGCGTCTCGCGCCCCCGGGTTGACGGCCCCAGCAGGCCCGTCTATTCTCTTCCTTCGCCCCGCACGGCAGCTTCGGCGCCGGAACGGGGACGGAACCCCTGGCTCGCCAGTCGTCCGCTGAGGACAGCGGCCCGCCACGTTCCCGCTCGTGCCCCCCTCGTGGAGGCCAGCGTTCCTTGACAACGGAAGACAGGATGCCAAAAGGCGAGTGCGGGCGACCGCACGCCGGGAGACCGGCGCGTGAGTCGACCCTTCAATTCAAAGACAGAACAACGCACTTTCCGGATGAGACGTCCTTCGACCCGGCCTCTCGAGGCTGACGTCGGGGGACTGACGCCAGAACTGTGCCAGTCGGCCGAGGTGAGTCACCTTGGCCGGCTCTCCGATCGAGGAGCTGCTTCTCCGGAAGCGGGTCCGAGGTCTTGATGGAGAGTTTGATCCTGGCTCAGGACGAACGCTGGCGGCGTGCTTAACACATGCAAGTCGAACGAGGTCCATGAGAGCTTGCTCTCGGAAGACCTAGTGGCGAACGGGTGAGTAACACGTGAGAAACCTGCCCTGGAGTGGGGAATAACTCGGGGAAACTCGAGCTAATACCGCATACCCTCGGATGGTCGCATGGCCGACCGAGGAAAGAATTTCGCTCTAGGAGGGTCTCGCGGCCTATCAGCTTGTTGGTGGGGTAACGGCCTACCAAGGCAACGACGGGTAGCTGGTTTGAGAGAACGATCAGCCACACTGGGACTGAGACACGGCCCAGACTCCTACGGGAGGCAGCAGTGGGGAATCTTGCGCAATGGGCGAAAGCCTGACGCAGCAACGCCGCGTGCGGGATGAAGGCCTTCGGGTTGTAAACCGCTTTCAGCAGGGACGAAATTGACGGTACCTGCAGAAGAAGCCCCGGCCAACTACGTGCCAGCAGCCGCGGTAACACGTAGGGGGCGAGCGTTGTCCGGATTTATTGGGCGTAAAGAGCTCGTAGGCGGCTCGGTAAGTCGGGTGTGAAACCTCCAGGCTCAACCTGGAGACGCCACCTGATACTGCTGTGGCTAGAGTCCGGTAGGGGAGTGTGGAACTCCTGGTGTAGCGGTGAAATGCGCAGATATCAGGAACAACACCAGCGGCGAAGGCGGCACTCTGGGCCGGAACTGACGCTGAGGAGCGAAAGCGTGGGTAGCAAACAGGATTAGATACCCTGGTAGTCCACGCCGTAAACGTTGGGCACTAGGTGTGGGTCTCAACCAACGGGATCCGTGCCGCAGCTAACGCATTAAGTGCCCCGCCTGGGGAGTACGGCCGCAAGGCTAAAACTCAAAGGAATTGACGGGGGCCCGCACAAGCGGCGGAGCATGTTGCTTAATTCGAGGCAACGCGAAGAACCTTACCT
>JAEVZA010000004.1 GCA_023392475.1 Actinomycetes bacterium
GTCGTGGGGGTGGTGCCCGGTGGCGCGCGAGCCGCGTGCGACGCCGCGGTCGGCCCCGTGGCCGAGGCGAACGCCGCCCGGGGCCTCGGGCTCGTCGGCGCGTTCCGGACGGCGCTCGGCGCGGACGACGAGGTGGTGGCGCTGTGGTCGGTGCCCGACTGGGACACGTGGGCCGCGCACGCCGCGGCGGTCGACGAGGGGGCCGATCCGTGGTCGGGCGTCGCGGTGACCGGGCGCTCGACGTGCCTCGTCGTGGACGCCGAGCTGTCGCCGCTGCGGATCGGGCGCCAGCCGGTCGCCGCGGACCGCCGCCCGCTCGACGAGGTGTGAGCGGGCGCTAGCTCCGGTGGTCGGGCCGGCGTCGCGTCCGCTCGTCGGTGACCTGGCGGACCGCCTCGTCGCGCACCCGCGTGAGCGCCCGGTGGAGGTCTCGCTCCTCGGCGGTGGCGACGACCTCGGGGAGCCCCGCGATGCGGCACAGGAGCGTGACGCGCTGCTGCGCCGCGTCCCGGTCCTTCACCGAGAGGTCGAGGTCGACGACGTCCGCGGACTCGGCGGCCAGGTGGGCGTCGAGGCCCGACAGCGCGGCCACGACGTCGGGCCGCTCGGCCTCGGCGAACCCGTGGCCCAGGCGCAGGCATCGGTCGACGGTGGCGGGCGTCCGGTCGGAGGTGCTCATGGACCGATGTCTACCCGGTCGGCCGCGCCCGAGGTGAGGTGCGCCACGAGGTCCTCGGCCGGCATCGGCCGACCGAACAGGTAGCCCTGCGCCCGCTCACACCCGAGGTCGAGCAGCGCCCGGCGCTGCTCCTCGGTCTCGACGCCCTCCGCCGTGACGTCGAGGTCCAGCGAGCGGGCGAGGTGCAGGATCGTGGTGGCGATCGCGGTGTCCTCGGCGTCGTCGGGCAGGCCGTCGACGAAGCTCCGGTCGATCTTCAGCACGTCGAGCGGGAAGCGCTTCAGGAAGCTCAGCGAGCTGTAGCCGGTGCCGAAGTCGTCGACCGCGAGGCGGACGCCGACGGCCCGGAGCTCGGTGAGCACCCGGAGGCCGACGGCGGCGTCGCGCATCAGCGCCGTCTCGGTGATCTCGAGGCACAGCCGGCCGGGCTCGACGCCGGTGAGCTCGAGGAGCCGGGCGACCTCGTCGGCGAGGCCGGGCTGGTCGAGCTGGCGGGCCGACAGGTTGACCCGCACGACGAAGTCCTCGTCGACGAGCCGGTCCGCGATCCAGCCCGCGGCGGCGGCGCAGGACTCGGCCAGCACCCAGCGGCCGAGCGGCACGATCGTGCCGTTCTCCTCGGCCAGCGGCACGAACCGGACGGCGGGCACCAGGCCGCGGGTCGGGTGGCGCCAGCGCACGAGCGCCTCCACGCCGACGGTCCGCGCGGTGAGCAGGTCCACCTCGGGCTGGAAGTGGACCTCGAGCTCGTCGCGCTCGAGGGCGTGCGAGAGCTCCCGATCGAGCTCGATCCGCTCGCTGACCTCGGCCCGGAGCACGTCGTCGAACGTGGCGACGCGGTTCCGGCCGAGCTCCTTCGCCCGGTACATGGCGGCGTCGGCCCAGCGCAGCAGGTCGGCGGGCGGGGTCGGGCGGTCGGTCTCGACGACCCCGATCGACGCGGTGACCTCGAACGTCGTGCCGCCGACGTCGACGGGCGGCCGGAGCGCGTCCTGCAGGCGCGCCGCCACCGCGCACGCCGTGTCCACGTCCGCGTCGGGCAGGAGGAGCGTGAACTCGTCGCCGCCGAGCCGGGCGAGCACGTCGCCCGGCCGGAGCACGCCGCCGAGGCGCCGGGCGACCTGGCACAGGAGCTCGTCGCCGGTGGCGTGGCCGAGCGAGTCGTTCACGACCTTGAAGCGGTCGAGGTCGAGGAACAGCAGCGAGAGGTGGCCCGGGTCGGTGCCCAGCCGCTCGACGGCCTGGTCGAGCACCGCCATCAGGAGCGCGCGGTTGGCGAGCCCGGTGAGGTCGTCGTGGGTGGCCCGGTGCGCGAGCTCGGCCTCCTGCCGGCGCCGCTCGGTGACGTCGCGCGCCACGAGGAGGACCGACTCGACCTCGCCGTCGGGTCCGACCTCGGGGACGAAGGTGGACTCGCTCCACGTCTCGTCGCCCGCCGGTCCCAGGTCGTACTCGAGCGTGTGGGTCTCCCGGCGCTCGATCGCGGCGGTCATGGCCCGCCGGAACCGGGGGCGGACGTGCGGCGGGAGCGCGGGCCAGTCACCGGCCATCACCGTGCCGCGGGCGCGGAGGTCGTCGCGGATGCGCACGGCCGTGGCGTTGGCGAAGACGACCTCGCCGTCGAGGTCGAAGCGCATCACCGAGTCGGGCAGGTTCTCGACCAGCGTGCCGAAGCGCCGCTCGCTCCGGTCGAGCGCCGCGGTGGCGCGGCGGGCCTGGTCGATGTCGGTCAGGTGGACGGTGGTGTAGATGAGGTCGCCGTCCTCGTCGCGGGCGGCGCGGCTGTCGACCCGGTGCCACCGCTCGCCCGTCGGGGTGATGAGCCGGGCCTCGGTCGTGTTGTCGTCGGGCCCGTCGGGGGCGAGCAACTGCGCCCACACCGGGATGGCGCGGCGCATGTCGCCCTCGTGGGTGAACTCCATCACGGTCGAGCCCACGAGCTCGTCCTCGCCGATGCCGAGGAGGGTCGTGGCCGCCTCGTTGACGCGCAGCACGACGCCGACGGGGTCGATGAGCAGCAGCGCGACCGGTGCCTCGGCGAAGACGGCGCGCAGCTCCTCGACGGTGGTCGCGAGCGCGGACTCGGTGAGGCTGCGGGCGAGCACCTGCTCGAGCAGCGACGCGACGGCCCGCAGCGCGGTGACGTCCTCCGGCCGCCAGGTGACGGCGCTCGACACGCAGTCGAACCCGATGACGCCGGCGAGGCGCCCGTCGAGCGAGAACGGGACCTCGAGGATCGCGGTGATGCCCTGCTCGTCCAGGTAGGCGCGGTCGGCCTCCCACCCGTCGCCCAGCCCGGCGACGTCGGTGATCTCGTTCACCTCGAGGCGGGCGAGCCGCTCGTGCTGGCGCGGCGCGGCCCACGGGTCGACGCCCTGCTCCTGCTCCCAGCTCGGCTCGATGCCGGGGGCGCACCACTCCTGGGTCATCCAGCTCGTGGCGCCGCCCGGGTCGTAGCGGATCAGGTAGCTGCGGTCCGCGCCGACGAACCCGGCGAGCTCCTCGAGGCTGGTGCGGAGCGCGTCCTCGATGCCGTCGGCGTCGACCGCGACGAAGCGCGCGAAGAGGCCGTTGAGGAGCCGCTCGAAGTCGGCCAACCGGTCACGGGAGCCCTCCGGCGCGGCGCGTGGCATCCCGCACCAGGCTATCGACGGCCCGCCCCGGCCCCACCGGGCCGTTCGACCCGTCAGCCGGCCGGCGGCTCGAGGTCGGGCAGGCCGAGCGCGAGGGTCGCCGACTCGGTGCCCCCGTCGATCTCCAGCAGCTTGCCCGTGACGAACGACCCGGCGTCGGAGCAGAGGTAGAGCACGCCGGCGGCGATGTCCTCCGGCTGGCCCAGGCGGCGCAGCGGGGTGGCGTCCTCCATCGCCGTGCGGATCGAGTCGTCGGTGAGGACGGTCTCGAGCGCGGAGGTGGCGATGGAGCCGACGGCGATGCCGTTCACGCGGATGTGCGGGGACAGGTCGCAGGCCATCAGCTTGGTGAGGTGGGTGAGCGCGCCCTTGGCGGTGCCGTACGCGGCGAAGCCGCGGTCCGTGAGGCGCCCGATGGCGGACGAGATGTTGACGACGGAACCGCCGCCACGGGCGAGCATCGCCGGCGTGGCGAGCTTGGTGAGCTCCAGCGCGGTCGTGACGTTGAAGCGGAAGGCCCGCTCGAACGCCCCGACGCTCGTCTCGAGCAGCGGCCGGGGGAACGACCCGCCCGCGTTGTTGACGAGGACGTCCAGCCCGCCGAGGCGCCCGGTGGCGGCGTCGACGAGCTCACCCAACCGCTCGAGCTCCATGACGTCGAGGACGACGGGCTCGGCGCGGCGGCCCATCGCCCGGGCCAGCTCGGCCACCTCCTCGACCTGCTCCGCGGTGCGGGACGCGACGACCACGTCCGCGCCGGCCTCGGCGAGCGCGAGCGCGGAGGCGCGGCCGATGCCGCGCCCGGCGCCGGTCACGAGCGCCACCTTCCCGTCCACGCGGAACCGGTCCAGGATCGTCATGGCGTGCCCTCCGTGTGGCGGTCGGTGGTGTGGCTGTCGTTGGTGTGGCTGTCCTTGGTGGCCAGCAGGGCCATCGAGTAGGTGACGACGGACTGGGCGACCGGGCGCTCGAGGTCGGCGGCGTCGCCGCCGTCGGAGTACAGGAGCACCTCGCACAGCGCGAGCGTGCGCCCGAGCTTGATCAGCCGGGCGTCGGCGACGAGGTCCACCGGCCGCGGTCGTCGCAGGAAGTTGATGTTGAGGTTCGTCGTGACCGCGAGCGCCGCTGGTCCGATGCGGGAGAGGATCGTGATGTAGGCAGCGCCGTCGGCGAGCGCCATGAGCGTCGGACCGGACACCGTCCCGCCCGGCCGGAGGTCGCCGCCGCGGACGGGCTGGCGCACGCGCACCCCGTCGAGGTCGACCCGCTCGATCTCCCAGTCCAGCGGCCGGTCGAAGGCACCGGTCATGAAGTCGTGGAGCTCACCCGCGCCCATCACGATGCCGTCGGTGGCGCGGCCGCCGGGAGCGCTCACGCCGCACCCCCCGTGGGGTCGTCGGCCCGTCGGGCCGACTCGTCGGCCGCCCAGGCGAAGATGCCGCGTGCCATGAGCGAGGGCTCGCTGTCGACGCGCTCGGCGAACACGCGGGCGCGGACGCGGTGCACCGCGGCGTCGTCGGGCGCGGCGAGCGCGGCCAGCTCCGCGAGGTGCCCCGCCAACCGGAGGTCCCCGGCGGCTCGCAGCTCCTCGGCGCGCGCCGCGAGGGCACCGGCACCGCCCGCCAGCACGGCGAGCTCCGCGGCCAGCGCGGCGTCGGGCGAGGGCTTGAGGTGCGCGGGGTTGCCGTCGTACCAGCCGCCGTAGAGGCGCCAGAGGTTGTGGACGATGAACTCCGGCTCGTCGTAGAGCGGCCGCAGCCAGGGGAGGTCGTCCAGGTGGGCGGGTGCCCGGACCGTGTGGAGGATGTCGTCCAGGCGGGCGCCCTCGTTCATCAGCGCGAGCGTCTGCTCCACGAGCGACTCGAGGTACTCGGCGCTCGTGGTGAGGACGCCGCGGACGTGCTCGGCACCGGCGATCGGCAGCCCGTGGCCCGGCAGCAGGAGCTCGGCGCCGAGGTCGGCCATCGTCCGGAGGGCGGCCGCCCACTCGGCGGGGTAGCGCTGGACCTTCTGCGGGTTGCCGCAGTTCGGCGACACCCAGATGAAGAGGTCGCCGGTGCAGAGCACCTTGCGGTCGGGGAACCACGCCCACGTGTGGTCGTCGGTCTCTCCGCGGTCGTGGTGGAGCTCGACGGTCACGCCGCCGACCGTGACGTCGAGCCGGTCGCGGTAGGTCTCGTCGGGGTAGCGGAACTCCGACGGGAAGAACGGTGCGGCGAGCCGGAACTGCCGCTGGTTGATGACGCCGTTGTAGCCGCCCGTCAGCCGGTACCGGTCGAAGCGGTCGACCACCCGCTCGTGGGCCACGACGCGCGGCGCCGGGCCGCGCTCCTCGGCCTCGAACAGGGGGACCGAGAACACGTGGTCGACGTGGCCGTGGGTGTACACGGCGACCTCGAGCGGGGCGCCGGTCCACGAGCGCACCGCCTCGTGCACCTGGCGGGCGTGGATGACGCCGCCCGCGTCGACGAGCAGCAGCCGGTCGTCGTCGACGACCGCGGTGACGTTGGCGAAGCTCTCGACGAACGCGAGGCCGTCGCCGAGCTCGACGAGCGTGCTGGAGCCGGACGGCAGCACCGGGTGGTGCTCGTCGATCGACAGCTCACCCGTGATGAGCCGGTGCGATCGCGCCAGCAGGTCGTCGGGCACCGCGGCCTCCGTCAGGCGGGCGCCGGCTCGGCGAGGAGGGCGGCCAGGTGGGTGCGGCGGTCGCCCAGCGTGCGGAGCAGGAACTGGGTCCGGTTCACGTAGCGGTGCGCGGTGTGCTCCCACGTGAAGCCGATGCCGCCGTGGTTCTGCACGTTGATCTGCGAGTTGGCGAGCGCCGCGTCGCCGGCGACCGTGCGGGCGGCGTCGGCGTGGAACGGGCCGTCGGGGCGACCGTCCGCGACGGCCAGCGACGCGTACCGGACCAGGCTCGTGGCGGCCTCGGCCCGCACCGCCATGTCGGCGCAGCGGTGCTTCACTGCCTGGAACGAGCCGATGGGCCGCCCGAACTGCTCGCGGTCCTTCGCGTACTCGGTGGACTGCGCCGCGGTGGCGGCGGCGATGCCCGCGAGCTCGGCGGCCACCAGGACGGTGCCGCGCAGGTGGAGCGCCGCGGCATCCGCGTCCACGGCGTGGACCACGGCCGGCACGCGGTCGAGGTTCGCGACGCCCAGCGGGACGAGCGGGTCGAGCGACGGCTGGGCCACGACGTCGGCCGCCGAGGCGTCGACGATCGCCACGCCCTCCGCGCCGACCACGAGGAGCAGGTCCGCGTCGCCGTGGTCGGTGATGCGCACCGTGCCGCTGACCTCGGCGCCCACGGCGCCGATGCCCTCGGGCTCGGCGAGCACGACGACGCGGTCGCCGCCGAGCAGCTCGGCGGCGAGGTCGGCGGCGCCGGTGGCCGCGGCGAGGCGGGCGCCGAGGACCGTCGCCAGGAACGGTCCGGGCGTGGCGTGCGCGCCGAGCTCGGCGAAGAGCAGCGCCTCCTCGGCCAGCGTGTAGCCGACGCCGCCGAGCGACTCGTCGAGGCCCAGGCCGAACCAGCCCAGCTCCGCGCACCGTCGCCACAGCGCACGATCGACGACCGAGGGCGCGCCGTCGAGCGCCGAGAGGGCGTTGAGGTCGAAGTCCTTGTCCAGCTGCGAGCGGACGGTCGAGACGATCTCGTCCTGCTCGGGGGTGGGGAGGAGGTCCATGGTCGATCGCTCCGTCATGCCCGGGGCAGCCCGAGCACCCTTTCTCCGATGATGTTGCGCTGGATGTCCGTGGTGCCGCCGCCGATCGTGTAGGCGAACGACTGCAGGTAGGGCCCGGTCCACGTGCCCTCGCCGTCCACGGGCGTCAGCCGCACCGCGTCGGCGCCGATGATGTCCAGCGCCAGCTGGTACACGCGCTGGTGCAGCTCGCCGTGGAAGAGGCGGATCATCGAGCCCTCGGCGCCGGGCACCCCGGTGCGGGCGTTGCGGCTGATGCCGGCGACGGTCATCGCGCGCAGCGCGTCCACCTCGGCGCGGGCGACCGCGAGCCGACGTGCCAGCTCCTCGTCCTGGATGGCGGGTCGCCGGCCGTCGGGACCGGTGCGGACCTTCGCCTCCTCGATCAGCCGCTCGACCTCGGCCGCCAGCTCGACCTGGTCGGCCATGAACGCCGTGCCCCGCTCGAAGCTCAGCGTGGACATCGCGGTGCGCCAGCCGTTGTGCAGGCCGCCGACGACGTTCGACAGCGGGATGCGCACCTCGTCGTAGAAGACCTCGCAGAAGTCGGTGACGTGGCTCATCGTCCGGATCTCGCGGATCTCGATCCCGGGGGTGCGCATGTCGCAGACGACCCACGTGATGCCCTTGTGCTTGGGGGCGTCGGGGTCGGTGCGGACGAGCAGCTCCTGCAGGTCCGCGACGTGCGCGTAGCTCGTCCACGTCTTCTGGCCGGTGACGACGAGGTGTTCGCCGTCGATCTCGGCGCGGGTGCTCAGGCTGCCGAGGTCGGAGCCCGACCCCGGCTCGGAGAACCCCTGGCACCAGACCTGCTCGCCCTTGAGGATCGACGGCAGGTAGGCGGACTTCTGGTCCTCGGTGCCGTTCACGATGATCGTCGGCCCGCCGTGGTTGTTGCCCACGAAGGTGCACGAGTTGTTGAGCGTGAACGGCGGGTCGGCCGAGGCGAACTCCTCGTACCAGATCATCTGCTGGATGTCGGTCAGGCCGCGGCCGCCGTACTCCTTCGGCCAGCTGATCCCGGCCCAGCCGCCGTCGTAGAGCGTGCGCTGCCAGGCGAGGTCGAACTCGCGCATGGGCTGGCCCTCGGGCGGGCGCGGCTCCGTGGGGAGGTTGGACCGCAGCCAGGTGCGGGCCTCCTCGCGGAACGCCTGCTCCTCGGCGGACAGGTCGAGGTTCATGGGGCCAGACGGTACCCGCCCATCTGACGGGGCGTCAGATGCACGGCCGCCGGCCCGATGGGGCCCGTTCAGCCCGTGCTGACCCCGGTCACCACGCAGGTGACCCGCTGCACGTCCGCGTCCGCGTTGCCCGAGGCCCGCCACGTGGACGAGCCGTTGCCGCTGACGGGCACGGTGATCGTCGCCCCATCGACGCGCTTGCCGCCCGACGGGTCCTGGAAGGCGATCGTCATGCGGGCCTGCTGCGCGTCGCCGCCGGAGTTCGTGAGGCGACCCGACGCGGTGAGCGTCCCGTCGGCCGAGATGACGCAGCGGTCGACCGTGGCGGTGAGGTCGTCCCCCGAGCTGCGCGACACCACGAAGTAGGCGGCGAGGCCCGCGAGCACGGCCACGACCACCAGGGCGAGGACGGCCAGGGCCACCTTGCCCCGTCCGGTCC
>JAEVZA010000009.1 GCA_023392475.1 Actinomycetes bacterium
TTTTTAAATGCTTTCAAAACGCGACGTGGCCGGGGGATCGGGGTGGAGTGGCACGGGTTCGGCCGTGTGCGGTCCGGCGTTTCGCGGCGCAGGCGGCCGGGTACGTGCGGCCCACCGGAAGGAGATCGCCGTGACCCACGCGCTGCACCACGATCGGACCGCGCACCACCCGGCCGCCGGCTGGAAGGACGCGCTCGGGCGTGCCGGCCTCGTCGGCAAGGGCGTGCTCTACGCCACCATCGCCCTGCTGGCGCTGCAGCTGGCGCTCGGCTCGCCCGAGGGGGACACCTCCTCACGGGGCGCCATCGCCTGGATCGCCGGCCGGCCGTTCGGGCAGTTCCTGCTCGTGCTGCTCACCGGCTCGCTGTTCGCGCTGGCCGCGTGGAGAGCGGCCGACGTCGTGGTGGGCGACCCGGTCGAGGGCGACGAGGCGAAGGACCGGGTCCGCTTCGCCGGGCAGGCGGTGATCTACCTGGCGCTCGCGGTCGCGTCGCTGAAGATGACGATCGCCGCGTGGGGCGGGCCGGCACCGTCCGGCGGGTCGGGCGACGGCGAGGCGCAGCGGCGGGCGACGGGGGTCGTGCTCGACTGGCCCGGCGGGCGGTGGATCGTCGCTGCGGTCGGGCTCGCGGTGATCGGGTACGCGGCCGTGACGTTCTGGCACCACGCGGTGGAGTCGCGGTTCACGAAGCGGCTCTCGACCGACTCGGGGCCGATCGTGCGGATGGGGCAGGTGGGCTACGGCGCCCGCTCGGTCGTGTTCGCCGTCGTCGGCCTGCTCCTGCTGCAGGCGGCGATCACCTACGACCCGAACGAGGCCGGTGGGCTGTCGGCGGCGCTGCAGGAGCTCGCCGGCACGGCGTGGGGCCCGTGGCTCCTCGGCGCGCTCGCCGTCGGCCTGTTCGCCTTCGGAGCGTTCTGCGTGGCGGAGGCGGCCACGCGCACCGCGGCCTGATGTGGGTTCAGGCGCCCTCGTAGAACTGCGAGTACCAGCGCCGGAACTCGACGATCGGCCCGTCGCCCTTCACGAGCAGCGGGCGCTCCCGGTACACCTTGTCCCGCCAGATCGGCGCGTCGGCGCTGAGCCCGTGCGCGCCCACCACGCCGGTCACGATCTCCTCGGCCAGCCCTGCCGTCTCGGGCGGGAGGTGGAAGTGCCAGAGGAGCCGGACGTGGCGGCGGTCGATGGCCGTGGTCGCGGTGAGCACGGTCATCAGGCCGGGCACGCGCAGCAGCGCGATGCCGGGGCCGTACGTGTACCGGGTGAACTCGAGGCCCTCGTCCTCGAAGGTCTCGACGACCGTCGAGAACGGGCCGTCCGTCGTGAACCTCGAGGTGGAGTCGTCGAGCGCGGCCCGGCCGTGCACGAAGAAGAAGTGCGTGTAGTCGATGTTGTTCTCGGCCATGTCCTGCAGGGACGCGACCAGCTCGCCCCGGTAGGGCACCGCGTCGGTGTAGGCGGGGTCGGCCACCTCGCTGATCTCGGGCACCTCGTACGCGGGCGCGGCGTCGCCGGCGTGGTACCAGCACAGGACCATCCCGTTCCGCTCGAGCACGTGCCAGCTGCGCACGCACGCCCGCGACGGGATGCGACCGTCGCTGTAGGGGATCTCGACGACCGTGCCGTCGCCGCCGAACCGCCACCCGTGGTACGGGCACGCGAGGGTCCCGCCCTCGACGTCGCCGCCGCCGAGGTGCGCGCCCATGTGCGGGCAGTAGGCGTCGAGCACGTGCACCGCGCCGTCGGCGTCCCGGAAGAGCACGAGCTCCCGCTCCAGCGCGATCACCGTGAGGGGCTCGCCGGGCACGACGTCACCCGACGACGCGAGCGCGTACCACCCGTTCGGCACGGGCGGCGGCTCCGGCCGGTCGACGAGCTGGTACGGCAGCCACTCCGGCGCGTCGGTCGAGCCGCGGGACGCGGCGACCCGGTCCGGTCGGACCACCAGGTCGTCGCGCTGGCGCCCGGCGGTCGTCCTCGGGAGGATCGGGCTGCGGGGCCCGTCGGCGTGCGGCCCCTCCACGTCGGGCCGGGCCCGTTCGGTGTCCGTCATCGGTCCCCCTGTCAGAGCTCCGGATCGCCCGGCTCGCCCTCCGACCCGGCGGTCATCGGCAGGCGCAGCGGCACGATCATGGCCGAGAAGTCGGCGGTGGCGACGAGGTGGTCGGCGCCGTCGTCGTCGGTCCCGCCCACCACGTCGCACGACACGACGATGAGCTGGGCGCCGGCCTTCACGACCCGCGCCTTCGCGACCACCTCGTCGGAGCGTGGTCGTCCGAGGTAGCGCAGGTGCATGTCCGCGGTGACGAGCGACTCCTTCAGCGGGTTGAACCCGCTGAAGCGCGCCGCGGCGAGGGCGCACGCGAGGTCGACCAGGGTCGCGATGGCGCCGCCGTGCAGCGCGCCGGTGAAGCCGAGCGCGTTCGCCGCGACCGGCATGGTGACCTCCGACGTGCGCGCGCCGTGGTCGGGCCGCTCGAAGTCGAGCGCCAGGAGGTCGTGCAGCGGGATCGTGACCTGCGACGCCGCCTCGATCTCCTCGTCGGACATCTCGCCCCGTGCCGGACCGCTCACGTCGCCCCCACGGTCGCGGCGCGGCGGCGGGCGGGTGGCGCGCCGCGCTCGCCGGGCCAGCGCGAGCCGCCGATCGTGTCCGCGAACGGCCAGAACGCTGCCGCGTCGAGCGGGCCGGCGACGGTGATCGAGCGGGCCGTGTGCCGCGTCGTCACGAGCGCCGCGACGGCCGCGCCGGTCATCGGCAGCAGCTCGGTGTACGGGTCCCACGGGCTGTCGTGCAGGAGCAGGTCGCCGTCCACCGCGTCGACGTGGGTGACCACGCCCTCGCTGTGGACGCGCACGACGCGCGGCGGCAGGTCGTACTCGCCCTCGACGCCGCCGACGGCGCGCGACGCCTTGATCCACCACTCGTCCTCGACCAGCTCGTCGCCGGCGCGGGGCAGGCCGGCGCCGGGCGCCGTGCCGTCGCCGGCGACGGTGCCCGTGTACTCGAGGAACGTCCGGCCCTGGTGGCTGCACCGGGCGACGACCTCGTCGCCGAGGCGGTAGTAGGCGACGGAGCACGGGAACTTCGGCTGCCCGTTCGTCTCGCGGCTCACGAAGATCGCCGACTCCTGGTCGATGCCGACGCCGAGCGTGTACTGGCCGTCGACCCCGTCGAAGCGGGCCGGGAGGCGAGTGCTGATGCCGTGCTCCGGCTCGCCGTGCACCGGCACGCAGTAGACGCCGATCTGCACGACCGGCTCGCCCACCGGCTCGAGCCCCGGGGGCAGGAGCGCGGCCAGGCGCTCGGGCTCGGTCGGGTAGCGCAGCACGAGCTTCGGCCGGCCGCCCACCTCCCCGGGCGTGGTCATCGGCGCGTCAGGCACTCGCTCCCCCTCGGTCGGTCGGGTCGGTCTCCGGCACGTGCGCGTCGACGACCGCACGGAGCGTGCGCTCGAACAGGTCGTCGAGGTCGGCGTGCGAGGTCATGGCCGCCACCGTAGGGGCGGACAGGCGCGGATCGTCGACCGTGGCCCACAGCGCGCCCGGGCGCAGCTCGGGCGGCGCGGCGTCGGCCGGGCGCCAGGCGCCGACGAGGAAGCCGGCGATGCAGATGAGCACCGAGCGGAGCGCGTCCCGCGCGTCGTCGCCGGTGACGCCGGCCGCCTCGAGCTCCGCGGCGAGCGTGACCTCGAGCGGCAGCTCGAGCAGCGTCGTGGCCCCGACCTGCGAGGCGAGCGCGGTGACGTTGCGGTGGGCCAGGGCGTTCGTGCGGATGTTGCGGGCGGCGGACATGACGCGCTCGCGCGCCGTGCCGCCCTCCACCTCCACCGCGGCCTGCTGCTCGGCGAGGCGCCGGATGAGCGCCACGACGAGGTCCTCCCGACGCCCGACGTGCCAGTAGATCGTGGTGGTGGTGACCCCCAGCTCGGCGGCGAGCTTCCGCATCGTGAGCGCCTCGGCGCCGCCGGCCTCGACCAGCTCCAGCGCCCGCTGCACCACCTCGTCCCGATCCACTTGAACAGTGTGCAAGGTTCCTTGCACACTGTTCAAGCGCGAGCGCACCACGCTCGCCGGCACATCGCCGGCACGCACCGATCGAACCGGGGGGACGCCATGGCCGACGAGGACCGCGAGGCGCCGTACGTGATCGTGTCGTCCGACACGCACGCCGGCCTGCAGGTCGAGGAGTACCGCGAGTACCTCGACGCCCGCTTCCACGAGCAGTTCGACGAGTGGGTGCGGTCCCGCCACGAGCACCGCCGCATGGTCGAGGAGGTCAACGGCGCGTACGTCGCCCAGTGGGAGGGCGAGAACGCCGAGGGGCTCCGCGGCGCGTTCGACCCCGAGGTGCGCGACAAGGAGATGGACGCGGACGGCATCGCCGGCGAGGTGATCTTCGCCGACGGCGACTCCGTGACCGGGCAGGAGTCGCCGCCGTTCGGCGCCGGGCTCGCCGCCGGGCAGATCACCGACCCCGAGCTCGCCTTCGCCGGGGCGCGCGCCCACAACCGCTGGCTCGTCGAGTTCTGCGCGACGAACCCGGTGCGCCGCGCCGGCGTCGCGCTCGTGCCGGTGATCCACGACGTCGACGAGGCCGTGCGCGAGGTCGAGTTGCTGGCCGGCACCCCCGGCATCCGCGGGGTGATGATCCCGACGATGTGGCACGAGCACCCGAGCTACGGCCACCGCAGCTACGAGCCGTTCTGGGCGGCGTGCGCGGACGCCGGCCTGGTGGTGCACACGCACTCCGGCGAGGGCGACTGGCCGTCCTACAACGAGAACTGGGCGCAGTTCGTGCTCGAGGTGCCGTTCTGGACGCACCGCGCCCTCTGGCAGCTCCTCCTCTCCGGCGCCTTCGACCGCCACCCCGGGCTCCGCTACGCGGTCGTGGAGTGCGGCTCGTGGTGGGTCGGCGACCTGCTCTGGAAGGCCGACACCACGTTCGGCGCCAACCCGAAGGTCAAGAAGCTGAACGCCCGGACGAAGGGCCTGATCTCGCGCCTGCCGTCGGAGTACTTCGGCACCAACGTGTTCATCGGCGCCTCCACGATGAGCCGCGTGGAGCTGCGCCGCCGCCACGTCAACGGCGTCGACGCCCTCATGTGGGGCACGGACTACCCGCACCCCGAGGGCTCGTGGCCGCACACGGTCGAGCGCCTCGAGACCGACTTCCGGGACATCTCGATCGAGGACACGAGGCGCCTCCTCGGGCTGAACGCGATCGAGTGCTACGGCCTCGACGCCGTCGGCCTCGGCGAGGTCGCGGCGGGCATCGGGCCGACGCCGGCTCGCCTCCACCAGGACCCCGACCTCCGCACCGCGCCCGACGCCGTGCGCGAGGCCCGCTGGTGGTTCGACGAGTACGGCCTCGAGTGGCCCGGCCGATGACCGCAGCGGAGGACGGCGCACCCGCACCCGGACCGATCGACCCCAGCGGCGCGGTCGCCGTCGTCACCGGCGGCGCCGGCGGCATCGGGCGCCACATCGCCGCCGCGCTCCTGCGG
>JAEVZA010000049.1 GCA_023392475.1 Actinomycetes bacterium
GGGGCGCCCCCGGGGCCCCGGGGCCCCGTTCTGCGACACAGAACGGGCGCGGGGGCGGGCCAGGACGGGACGGGACGGGGCGGCCGAGGACGGGGACCGGCAGCTCAGGCCGGGTCCCAGATCGACGGGAGGAACTCGCCGCCCTCGGGGCGCGTCCGGCCCCACTCGATGAACCACTCGGTGCCGAAGGCCTCGCTGAAGATCTCCTCCTCCATGGTCAGGAACCAGGAGTCGTCGGCGATCTGGCTGGCGTGCGCCCGCATGGCGAGGCGCTTGCCCTCGGTGAACTCGCGGACGTCGACGGCGTGGGTGATCTCGACGGCGGGCTTGCCGAAGTCGGGGTCGTCGGGGCCCTCGGGCAGCTCCGTGTCCGAGGGCAGCTCGCCGTTGGCGATGGCCTCCTCGATCTGCGCGCGGCGGCGCTCCATGCCCTCCGCCATCACGTCGCGGTTCATCGTGCCCTGCAGCACCCGGTCGACGCCGGCGAGCTCGGCCGCACGCACGCCGACGCGGTGCACCTGGATGTGGTCGGGGTGGCCGTACAGGCCGTGGTCGTCGTACACGGTGAGCACGTCGGCCGACTCCTCGCGCAGGATCGCGGCGAGCCGGTCCGCCGCCTGGTCCACGTCCGCGGTCCAGAACGTGTACGGCGAGTCGTTCGACTCCTCCCCCATCATCCCGGAGTCCACGTACCCGAGGAACTCGACGCGGCTCACGCCGAGCAGGCGCGCCGACTCGAACGTCTCGGCGATGCGCCGCTCCCACAGCTGCTCGCCGTCGGCGAGCACGTCGGGCACGATCTCCCCGCGCTCCCCCCTCGTCGCCACGACGAGGACCGTGCGGTGCCCGGCGGCCGCGGCCTGGGCGAGGATGCCGCCGGTGCCGATGCACTCGTCGTCGGGGTGGGCGTGGAAGCAGACCAGGGTGGACACGTCGGCGAGGCTAACCCGCGCCTCCGGTGCCGCCCCGACGGCCGGACCCGCCCGAGCGCCGCCGTGCGCGGAGCGTCAGGCCACCGCGCCCGACGACCGGAGCGCCGCCACGCGCGCCTCGTCGGCGCCCAGCCAGTCACCGAGCACCTCGTCGGTGTGCTGACCGGCGTGCGCCGGCGGCCGCTGGATCTCGGCCGAGGTCCGGCTGAACCGCGGGGACGGCGCGGGCTGCGTGATGCCGGCCACGTCGACGAAGCTGCCCCGGGCCACGTTGTGCGGGTGCCGGGTGGCTTCCTGCATCGTGAGCACGGGGGCGAAGCACACGTCGGTGCCCTCCATCACCTCGCACCACTCGTCGCGCGTGCGGGTCAGGAAGATCTCGGCGAGGCGCTCCTTCATGTCGCCCCACGCGGCGCGGTCCATCTGCGCGGGCAGGGCCTCGCCCCGCGACGTGTACGCCTCCTCCAGGCCGCTGAGGCGGAGCAGCTCGGCGTAGAACTGCGGCTCGATCGAGCCGATCGAGACGAAGCCGCCGTCCGAGCACTCGTACGTGTCGTAGTAGTGCGTGCCGGTGTCGAGCAGGTTCGTGCCCCGCTCGTCGCTCCAGATGCCCATCGCCTGGAACGCCCAGATCATCATCATGAGCGTCGCCGAGCCGTCGATCATCGCCGCGTCCACGACCTGGCCGGTGCCCGAGCGCTGGGCCTCGAGGATGCCGCAGACCATGCCGAACGCCATGAGCATGCCGCCACCGCCGAAGTCGCCGATGAGGTTGATCGGCGGCGTGGGCTTCTCGCCGGCGCGGCCGAGGTGCGCGAGCACGCCGCCCAGCGAGATGTAGTTGATGTCGTGCCCGGCGGTCGGGGCGTAGGGACCGTCCTGGCCCCACCCGGTCATCCGGCCGAACACCAGCCGCGGGTTGCGCTCGGCGCAGACCTCGGGACCGAAGCCGAGCCGCTCGGCGACGCCGGGCCGGAAGCCCTCGACCAGGCCGTCGGCCTCGGCGACGAGGTCGAGGAGCAGCGCCACGCCCTCGGGCGACTTGAGGTCGAGCGCGATCGACCGGCGGCCGCGGTTGAGGATGTCCGACGGCGGCGTGGCCGGGTCACCGCCCGCCGCACGGTCCGCGCGGTCGACGCGGATCACGTCGGCCCCCATGTCCGCGAGCATCATCGCCGCGAACGGTCCGGGCCCGATGCCCGCCACCTCGATGATCTTCAGCCCGGCCAGTGGCCCCATGTTCGCGATCCCCCTGTCGATCGTGGTCGTTGTCGGTCCGTCGTCCGTGCTGCGCGCGTCAGGCGCCGACGGCCGTGACGGCGGTGGCGATGCCGGCGACGACCCGGTCCCAGTACGCGGGCGGCAGGTCGTGGCCCATGCCCTCGAGCAGCTCGAAGCGGGCGCCGGGCACGAGCTCGGCCGTGCGCCGGCCGCCGCTCACGTCGACGAGCGGGTCCACGTCGCCGTGCAGCACCACGGTCGGTCGGTCGATCGTGCGGAGCCCGTCGGCGCGCGACCCCGACGCCAGGATGGCCACCATCTGGCGGGCCACGCCGTCGGCGTCGTCCCGGCGGTCGACGAAGCGGGTGGCCCGGTCGAGCGCACGCGCCTCGTCGAACACCGACGGGGTGCCGATGAGGCGGGCGAGGTCGACGTTCTGGCGGATCCGCTCCTCGCGGCCCTCCACCGGCGCCATGATCGCCATGATCCCCGTCAGGCACTCCGGGTTCGGGGTGCCCACGTCGGGCTCGCCCGTGGTCGACATGATCGACGTGAGCGACCGGATGCGCTCGGGGTGCTCGATCGCCATCGTCTGGGCGATCATCCCGCCCATCGACGAACCGGCGACGTGCGCCTGCTCGATCCCCAGGGCGTCGAGGAGGCCGATGCCGTCCGCTGCCATGTCCGACAGCGTGTACGGCGCGGCCACGGGCTCGCCGCCGACGGCCGCGGTGAGCGAGGCGAGCACGTCGACCTCCGCCCCGTCGAGGTGGGTCGACAACCCGACGTCGCGGTTGTCGTAGCGGAGGAGCCGCACGCCCGCCTCGGCCACGACGGCCTCGCACAGCGCGTCGTCGTAGCCGATCGAGTGCGCGCCCAACCCGGGCACCAGGAGCAGCGCCGGGTCGTCCTCCGACCCGAAGCTGTCGTAGAACACGTCGATCCCGTTGGCCCGAGCGGTCGGCATGGCGGAAGTGTTCCCGTGCTTGACCGACCGGTCAAGCACGGCGCCCGGACCACCGGTCCTGGCCACCGGCCACGGTGCGTCCGTCAGCGGGCGAAGGCCGTGCGGCCGGCCACGAACGTGGCGAGCACCCGCAGGTCGTCGTCGAGGACCGTGACGTCGGCGGGGTCGCCGGGTCGCAGCCGGACGGCCGGGCGCCCGACGAGGCGG
>JAEVZA010000389.1 GCA_023392475.1 Actinomycetes bacterium
CCGTCGACCCGGCCGCGACGTCGGGGCCCGACGACGCGCTGGACGGCGTCCGGGAGCGCGGCGCCGCGCCGCCGGTGCTGCCCGACGACCCCGACCGGCCGATCGCGGTCGTGTTCACCTCCGGCACGACCGGGCTGCCGAAGGGCGCCGTGTTCTGCGGGCGCCAGATCGACTTCATCTGCGGCGTCGACACCGGTCACGTCTGGGCCGAGCCCGGTCGCCCGCCGTCGCACGCGCTCTCGGGGACCTCGCTCACGCACCTCGGCCCCACGACCAAGCTCGCCGGCAACCTGCACCGCGGCGGCACCACGCACCTGCTCGAGCGGTGGCGGGCGGAGGAGGCGCTCGAGCTGACCGTCCGGCACCGGATGCCGGCGGTGGCGGGCATCCCCACGCAGGTGGCGCTGATGCTGCGGCGCCCGGAGCTCGACGACCTCGACCTCTCCGCCGTCCAGGCGATCATCATCGGCGGCGGTCCCGCCACGCCGGCGCTGATCGAGGAGGCCCGGGCGCGCTTCGGCGCCGCGCTCGCGGTGCGCTACGCCTGCACCGAGGCGGGCATCGGCGTCGGCACCGCGTTCGACGACCCGCCCGAGGACGCGGTCGAGTCGGTCGGCCGCGCCCACGACGGCGTCGAGCTGACGGTGCGCGACGAGGGCGGTCGACCGCTGGCGGTCGGCGAGGTGGGCGAGGTCAGCCTCCGCTCGCCGGCCGTGATGGCCGGCTACCACGGCGACCCCGACGCCACCGCCGAGGCGTTCTGGCCCGACGGCGCGGTCCGCACCGGCGACCTCGGCCACCTCGACGAGCGGGGTCGGCTGCACCTCGCGGGCCGGGCGAAGGAGATGTTCGTGCGTGGCGGGTACAACGTGTACCCGATGGAGGTGGAGGCGGTGCTCGCCGCCCACCCCTCCGTCGCTGACGTCGCCGTGGTGCCCCGGCCAGACGACGTCATGGGCGAGGTCGGCACCGCCGTCGTGGTGGTCCGGTCCGGGACCGACGCGCCCACCCTCGACTCGCTCCGGGAGTTCGCCGCCGACCGCCTCGCCCACCACAAGCTGCCCGAGGGGCTGCTGCTCGTCGACGCCCTCCCGCTGACCCCGATGGAGAAGGTCGACCGGCGGGCGCTGCGGTCCGAGGTCGAGGGCGCCGCCCCGTGAGCGGCGCCGACCGCTGCGGGCGGCGGGCCGCCCCACGCCACCTGACACGGACGTCAGGTCCGGCCTAGGTTTCGGGTCGTGAGCTCCGACCGCCCCGTCGCACTGGTGACCGCCCCGTTCCGAGGCCCGGGCCTCGACCGGTTGCGGGAGGTGGTCGAGGTCGTGCTGGATCCGTGGATCGACCACGTGCCGCTGCGCATCTGGGACGGGGCCAAGCTCGCCGAGCGCGTCGCCGAGGTCGGCGCCACGGTCCTGATCGTCGAGTCCGACTTCGTCATGGGCGACGAGATCATGGACGCGGGCCTCATCGCCATCGGCTCCTGCCGGGGCGACCCCAACAACGTCGACGTCGCGGGTGCCACCGCACGCGGCATCCCGGTGCTCAACGCCCCGGGCCGCAACGCCGACGGCGTGGCCGAGATCGCCGTCGGGCTGACCTTCGCCGCCTCGCGCTTCGTCGTGCCGGCCGACCGGGACCTGCGCGAGGGCCGCGTCTTCCGGGACGACACGATCCCGTACCAGCGGTACCGGGCGTGGCAGCTCGCTGGACGGACGGTCGGGCTGGTCGGCCTCGGCGCCGTCGGGCGTGCGGCGGCCTGGCGCTTCGCCGGCCTCGGCATGGACGTCGTCTCCTACGACCCGTTCAACCCCGACGCCACGCACGACTCGCTCGACGAGATGCTGGCGGCCGCCGACGTCGTCTCGATGCACGCGGCGGTCACACCCGACACCTTCGGGCTGATGGACGCCGGCCGGTTCGACGCGATGCGCGACGGCGCGGTGTACGTGAACTCGGCGCGCGCCGGACTGCACGACCTCGACGCGCTGACGAAGGCGCTGCAGTCGGGGAAGCTCTCGGCCGCCGGCCTGGACCACTTCGACGGCGAGCAGCTCCCGGCCGGGCACCCGCTGATCGAGATGGACAACGTCGTGCTGACGCCCCACATCGGTGGGGCAACGTTCGACACCGAGGCCAACCACTCGTCGATGCTCGCCGAGGACGTGGCGCTGCTCCTGGCCGGCGAGCGGCCGCTGCACTGCGTGAACCCGGAAGTCCTGTGACCCGAGGAGCCCTCTGATGCCCGACATCG
The DNA here is from genome assembly GCA_023392475.1 of Actinomycetes bacterium. Taxonomy (GTDB): domain Bacteria; phylum Actinomycetota; class Acidimicrobiia; order Acidimicrobiales; family Microtrichaceae; genus JAEVZA01. The sequence continues at coordinate 2,252 of JAEVZA010000389.1, forward strand.
ACCAGGTCAAGGCCGACGTCCTCGCCGCCGCCAAGCTCATGTACGAGCGCGGGCTGGTGGAGGGCACGGCGGGCAACGTCTCCGGCCGCGTCGCCGAGGACCGGGTGATCGTCACGCCGTCGTCGCTGTCGTACCGGGACATGACCCTCGCCGACCTGGTGCTCGTCGACCTCGACGGCGAGACGATCGACGGCGAGCGCTCGCCCACGTCGGAGAAGTCGCTGCACCTCGAGTGCTACCGCAGCTACCCCGAGGTGCAGGGCGTGGTGCACTGCCACGCGAGATACGCGTCGATGTTCGCCGTGGCGCAGCGGGCCATCCCCGCCGGGATCGACGAGTTCGTCATCTACATCGGCGGCGACGTCCCGTGCGCCGACTACCGCCAGAGCGGCACGGACGGCCTGGCCACCGAGGTCTCGTCGCACCTCAAGGACCGGTCGGCCGCCCTCATGGCCAACCACGGGATGGTCTGCATCGGGAAGTCCGTGGACGACGCCCTGCACTCGGCGCTGGTCGTCGAGCACAACGCGCAGATCATGTGGGGCGCCGAGGCGCTCGGCGGCGTCGTGGCGCTGCCCGAGAAGGCCGTCACCGACTTCACGAACATCTACGGCTTCGTGCGGGGCCAGATGTGGGGCGCCGGCTGACCGGCACCCGCCGCCATCCGTTCTGCCCCCACCCCCCGTTCTGCCCCCATCCCCGTTCTGTTGTGCGGAACGGAGTGGATCCACTCGGTTCCGCACAACAGAACGACGGTTCGGGGTCCTCGGGCGCGTGGTCGCGGCGCAGGGGCCGGACGTAGCGTCCGCCGCATGACCGACACCCCCACCGCCCTCCGGGCCTCCGTCGACCGCCTGGCCGCCCTCGTCGGCCCGCTCGACGACGAGGCGATCACCGGCTCCGCCTACCCGTCGGCGTGGACGATCGCGGACGTGCTGTCGCACCTCGGGTCGGGCGCCGTGATCTCCGCCCGCCGCATCGAGGACTCGCTGGCCGGCGTCGACACGCCCGACGACTTCAACCCGTCGGTGTGGGACGAGTGGAACGCGAAGTCGCCGCGGGCCCAGGTCGACGACGCGCTCGCCGCGGATGCCCGCCTCCTCGAGCTCATCGGGAGCACCCCGGTCGAGGACCGGGCCCGGTTCCGCACCGCGTTCGGGCCCGTCGAGGTCGACTGGGACACGTTCGTCGCCATGCGGAACAACGAGCACCAGCTCCACGAGTGGGACGTCGACGTGGCCCTCCACCCCGACGCCGTGCTCGACGCCGACGGCGCCGAGGCGGTGCTCGGAGGCCTGGCGATGATCGCGGGCTTCGCCGCCCGGCCGGAGGGCGACCCGCGGCGGATCACGGTCGCCACGACGGACGGCGGCCACGTGGCCACCGTCGACGTCGGGGCCGACGGCGTCCGCTACGCCCTCGACGAGGGCGCCGGCGACGACGCAGACGTGACCATGCCGGTCGAGTCCTTCGTGCGGCTCGTGTACGGCCGGCTGGATCCGGACCACACGCCCGACGCCGTCACCGGCGACGCCGCCGCCCTCGACCAGCTCCGTCGCGTCTTCCCCGGCTTCTGACCGCGCCGCGTTCTGACGATTGTTCGTGCTGCCCAGCAGCGCGGATCGTCATGGGAACGGGAGGGCCCGCGTTCTGACGATTGTTCGTGCTGCACAGCAGCGCGGATCGTCATGGGAACGCGCGGGCTCGAACCGACGCCGCGCGTGCCTGACGGGTGTGTCAGCCGTGACGGGTGGGTCAGCGCAGGGCGTCGGGCTCGTCGAGCCAGCGGTTGAGGGCGATCGCACGCGCGTTGCGCAGCGTGAACACGTGGGTGATCGCACGGCGCACGCGGTGCTGCACCATCCCGCTCGTGACGACCTGGCGGAGCAGGTAGTCGGCGGCGTCGCCGTGGTCGGCCTCGGCGTAGGCGTGCACGTGGAAGTTCGGCACCTCGATGCCGTAGTGGTCGCGCATGCCCTCGTACATGAGCTTGGCGTAGCCGGTCGACGCGGCGAACCGCTCGCCCGCCCACCCGAAGGCGGCGAGGCCCTCCTCGTAGCTGCGGCGCATGTAGTACAGCGTCGCCAGGACCGCCCCCAGCGTCTCGGGGATCGGCACGTAGGCGAGGAGCTCCTCGTCGGGGATCTCCAGCATCCGCGCCCAGTCGAGCTTCATGGACACGTGGTTGTCGTCGCCCGCGTAGCCCGTCTCGTCGGCGAGGTTCTGGAGCCAGTGCGCGAAGTGCTCGGAGTCGTCGAGCGACAGGGCGTCGGCGTCGGGCGCGTTGGCGACGAGGGAGCCGAACTCCGTCGTGTAGGTGACGCCGAGGAAGTAGTACTCCTTGCAGAAGCGGCGGAGGAACGCCTCGGAGAGCGTCCCGTCGGCCACGTGCTGCCACACCTGGTTGCGGGTGGTGCAGATCGACGCCTGGATGCCCTCGAGCTCCTGCATGAACTCGTCCACCGGCAGCACCCGGTGCTCGGCCCCACGACGAACGTCCTTGAACTCCCGTACCGCAGTCATGCGCCGCAGCCTACGAGAAACCTGACACGTGCGTCAGGTGGATGCCGCGAGGGCCGCCCGTCCCCGCTCGCACGAGGCCTCGAGCGCCTCGCGGGCGGCCTCGTCGAGCGACCCGGCGCGGCCCGGCGGCACCCCGCGGACCAGCGACGCGGCACGCGCCACGAAGCCCGGGTCGTCGTCGAGCCCGAAGAACGCCGCCATCGCCGCGAGGTGCGGCTCGGGATCGGTGACCAGCGCCTCGAAGGAGACGGTGTGCAGGCGCTCGGGCGGCAGCGCCGCCGCCGCGGCGCTCCCCCGCTCCATCTGCTCGGACCAGTAGCGGCCGTACAGGTCGATCGGCGGCGTGCCCTCGAGCCAGCCGCGGACGAGCCGGTCGTGCCCCTCCGGCGACGTGTCGTCGGGATCGGCGCCGTCGGGCACGATCCCGTAGGTCAGCTGCACCGCCAACCGGTACATCGCGTGGTTGCGCATGCTCAGCGCCACCTCGCGGCCGTCCCGGTGGATGTGCACGAACCGGGCGTCGGGGAAGAGCCCGGCGAGGTCCGACAGGTAGTCGACGGACGACCCGGAGCGCTCGATCCAGGCCGTGCCGCCCGCGCCGACGGTCCACCACGCGAACAGCGCGAGGTAGTGCTCGGCCATCGTCGCCTCCGGCCTCGACCGCAGCCACGCGACCGTGCGGTCGAACAGCCCGTCGGGGTCGTCGGAGAGGTAGGCGAGGGTGGAGACGAGGATCCAGGGCAGCGGGTCGTCCCGCGTGTAGCGGTCGCCCGCCCGGAACGGGTACGTGACCTCGTCGGCGTCGTACCCGCGGCTCAGCGCCTCCCGCGTCACCGGGTCGGGGGTCGAGAGGATCTCCGCCACCTCGGCGCCCGTGTGGAGCCCCGGCGCGAAGCGCCGGCCCCAGTCGAGCCCCGTGAACACCTCGTGCAGGCTCACGACGTCACGGTGCTCGGCCAGCATGCGCGACAGGAGCGTGGAGCCGCACCGGCCCGTGCCCACGACGAAGCGGGGCGGCGGCGCCACCGGCGCGCTCACCGGCCGAGCCGCCGCTGGAGCTGCGCGCGCCGCCGGCGCAGGGAGGCGTCGCGCTCGTCGGGACCGATGGCGGGGGTGCCCGTCGGCAACTCGTCGCGCACCGCGTCGATCGGGACGGTGCGGTAGCCGACCTCGGGGAGGTCGTCGGCGTCGAGGTACCGGACGGCGACGGTGCCGCGCTCGTAGCCCGCGGCGTCGAGCCAGTTGGGGACGCCCGGGTCGCGCTGCGCGACCACCATCCGCGCGACGCCGTCGGCGTCGACGACCGCCTGCGTGTGGTTGAGCGAGATCTGCCGGGACCCGACCGACGCCGTCTCCCAGAACCACGTGGCCAGCTGGACGCCCCAGTAGCGGCAGTCGGGCGGGCGCACCTCGAGCACGACCGCCTCGTCGGGACCGCACGCGTAGCCACCCATCCCGTAGGCCTGGCCCGTCAGGCCGGTCGCGGAGGCGGGCGGGAGGAACGGCTGGATCGGACCTGGCTCGCCCTCGGCGAGGGCGCGGCCCCAGTCCCACCAGCACCTGGTGCCGGCCGTCAGCCACACGCCGAGGAGGTCCAGCTTCTCGGCGACCTCGGCCTCCGCGCGCGGCGGGGGCGGCAGCGGTCGGTCGAGCCGCTCGACGCACAGCGCGGCCGGTCGCGCCGACCAGTCGCCGAAGTACTGCCGCAGGAACAGGTAGCTGGCGTCGGGCTCGGACGGCTCGACGACGAGGTCGATGCCGCCGTCGGGACCGGCGGGCAGGTCCGAGCGGCTCCACGATCGGACGCAGCGCCACTCGGTCGCGCGCCCGTCCGCGAAGTGCCCGGTGTTGACCTGGAGCTCGACGGCGAGCGCCTCACCCGGGTCGCCCCAGATCCGGTACGTCCCGGCCGGATCGATGCCGCACAGCTGGTAGTTGCAGTCGGGGTTGTCCAACCCCCACGAGATGCGGGGGTCGATGAACCGCACGAACTCGGGGTCGTCGGGGTCCATGTACTCGACGCAGTCCTGGATGCCGGCGGCCAGGAACCGGAGCAGGTAGCGGGTGCCCTCGGCCCGGTGCAGCGGCGTGTCGGGGACGTCGGGGCCGAACACGAAGGGCGCCAGCTCCCGCACCCGGTCGGCCAGCGCGTCCCAGTCGGCCGCGCCCAGCCTCCGCGCGCCCGGCGGCTGCGGTCCGTCAGGCATCCCGGTACTCCGGCGGCCGGCGCTCCGCGAACGCCGCGCCGCCCTCGACGGTGTCGGCCATGCCCATGAGCTCGATCGACTGCTCGAGGCCGCGGGCGACCACCGCGTCGGGCGCGCCCCACGTCCCCTCCCGGACCAGCTCCTTGAAGTGGCGGACCGCCCGCGGCGCCATCGCCGCGATCCGCTCACCCAGCGCGAGGGCGGCATCGAGCGCGCCGCCGTCGTCGCACACCGACGTGAGCCAGCCCATCTCGTAGAGCCGCGCCGCCGGCAGGCGCTCGTCGCCCACGAGCGCGAGCTCGAGCGCGTGGGCCGGCAGGAGCTGGCGCGACAGCGCGCCGAGCCACTGCGCCGGCAGGTTCCACCGGGCCTCGGGCAGGCCGAAGGTCGCCGACCGCCCGGCGACCCGGAGGTCGCAGCCGCAGGCGACCATCATCCCCCCGCCGAGGCACAGCCCCTCGATCGCCGCCACCACGGGCTTCGCCGCGAGGTTCTCGGCCAGCTCGGGGTACGGCGGGTCGTCGAAGCCGCCGCCGGCCACCGCCGCGATGTCCGCCCCCGCGCAGAAGGCGCGCTCCCCCGCCCCGGTCAGCACGCCGGCGCGGAGCTCGGGGTCCGCGTCGAGGCGCTCCCACGCGGCGGCCACGGCCTTGAGCGTGCGACCGTCGTAGGCGTTGAGGTGGTCGGGGTCGTCGAGCGTGACGACGAGCACCCGGCCCTCGACCCGTTCGCGCACCACGGCAGCCACGGCCCAGATACTGACACACGTGTCAGGTGGGCCGTCCGGGCCGCTCCGGGACGTCCCAGTGACGCGCACGGGAACGCCGGGTGAACGGTGGGGCGTGGGTGCGAAGTGTTCACCCGCCGTTGTCCTGGCGGCCCTCGCCCGTCCCATCGGCCTTGTTACAACTCCGAGGCCTCCGTCGGAGGCGAACCCCCCGGGCGGCCCCGCGCCGCCCACCGAGCAACTCCCCTGGAGGACATCCCGATGCGATCTCGTTCCCACCTGCGCCTGGGCGCGCTGGTCGGCCTGGTGCTCGCCACGACCTTCGTGGTCGCGGCCTGCGTGCCGCCGACGCCGCCGAAGGCCACGACGACGACCACGACCTCGACCACCACGACGTCGACCACGACCACGTCGACCGTGCCTGCGGGCCCGACGGCCGCGGCCGCCGCGACGCCGACGGCCCCCGGCTACTACGGCCTCCCCGTGGCGTTCTCCTCGGCGGGCTCGACCGCCGCGGCCGGCCACTCGATCACGACCTACGCCTGGGACTTCGGCGACGGCTCGACCGGGACCGGCGCCGGCCCGACCCACACGTACCGCCAGGCCGGCCCGTACTCGGTCACGCTGACCGTCACCGACGACCTCGCGCAGACGGCGTCCAAGACGATCTCGGTGGCGCAGCCCGCGCCGGCCGGTGACGTCGCCCTCGTGTCCTCCAGCCCGGTCGTGATCCCGTCCAACCCGGGCACCAAGACCGTCAAGGTGTGGTGGAAGAACCAGACCCCCTCGACGCTGATCTTCGTCAACGTCTGCAAGAAGAGCATCGCGGACCCGACCTTCAACGTCGCCGTCGACTGCGGGATGCTCCAGGAGGTCACGCCGAACGGCACGACCACCGGTGCGGGCGTCACCGACGTGGACGTCTTCCGTGGCCAGGACCCGGCCGAGGAGCTGTGGGGCCTGTTCGCCGCCTCCGACACGGCGCCCGCCGGCGTCGCCAAGTACACGACGGGGTACGTCCGGGTCACCAACAACGTCCGGTCCAACAACCTGGACTCCAAGGAGATCGCGTTCACGATCTCGCCGAGCTGACACAGCCGCTCGGCGTTCCCCCGGTGCCCGATCCCAGTCCGGGCACCGGGGGGCAACCCGGGTCGACCGACAGCGAACTCCGATCGAGCCCCTCGGAACCCCCCGGAGGGGCTCGATCGCGTCCGGGGTGTACGATCGACCTGACGCCGGTGTCAGGTTCGCGTGGCGCGCGGGCCGTCGCCGGGCTGCAGCCGACGCACGGAGGTGGGCCGCCATGACGAGCAACGGGGCCACGGGCAGCGGGGGCGTCGACCTGGTCGCACTGGCCGGGGCGCGGCCGCGGACGGTCGACGACCCGAAGGTGGACCCGGTCACGGCCGAGGTCATCCGCGGCGGCATGGAGACCGTCTGCTTCGAGATGGCGAACTACGTGAGCCGCACGGCCACGACGCCGATCCTCAACCAGTCGAACGAGCGCAACGCCACCGTGCTCGACGCCCGGGGCCGGCTCGCGGCGCTGTCGGTCGGCATCCCGCAGTTCATGCTCACGTCCACGCTGCCGGTGCGCTTCGCGCTCGACTTCCTCGGCGTCGACGAGTTCCGCGAGGGCGACGTGTTCGTGGCCAACGACCCGTACCACGGCGGCGGCCACCTGCCCGACTACAACGTGTTCGCACCGGTGTTCGCGACCGACGAGTCCGGCGACCGGCGGATGGTCCTCATCTGCTCGATCCAGTGCCACCACGGCGACACCGGCGGCGGCGTCCCGGGCGGGTACAACGTCACCGCCACCGACGTGTGGGGCGAGGGCGTGCGCTGGCCCGTGATGAAGGTCGTCGACCGCGGCGAGGAGCGGCGAGACGTCCTCTACACGCTGCAGGTCAACAACCGGCTGCCCGACTTCCTCGGCGACATCCGGGCGCAGATCGGCGCCGCGCAGCTCGGCGCCCGGCGGCTGCAGGACATCATCGACCGCCACGGCGTGCAGGAGGTCGAGGAGTCGGTCGACTTCATGATCGACTACGCGGCCAAGCGCTTCCGCGAGGAGGTCGCCTCCTGGCCCGACGGCACCTACGAGGCCGACTGCTGGGTGGACCACGACCCGCGCGGCGTGACCGACATCCACCTCCACGTCGCGGTGACCGTCGACGGCCACCGGCTGCGCATCGACTACACGGGCACGGACACGCGCCAGGAGCTCCAGAGCTGGTCGACGTTCGGCAACACCCGCGGGTACACGGTCGCCCAGATCGCCGCCATGATGGATCCGGAGATCCCGCACAACGAGGGGTTCTTCGAGTCGATCGAGCTCGTCGTGCCGCAGGGTTGCCTGCTCAACCCCGAGCCCGGCCACCCCGTCTCGGCCGGCACGCACCACCCCGGCGCCGAGGTGGCCGAGGTCATCGCCCTCGCCCTCCAGCACGTGCTGCCGGAGCGCGCCGTGCCGCAGGTCTACAAGACCGGCATGCCGACGGTGATCGTCGGCGTCGACCCGAGGACGGGCCAGCGCTTCACGGACCACTCGGCCGAGGTCTACGCCGGCTGGTGCAACGCGGCGAAGGGCATGGACGCCTGGGGCAGCCAGGCCGCGGCGTTCGGCAACCTCTGGAAGGCGACCGCCGAGATCAACGAGAGCCTCTACCCCCACGTCCAGTGGAGCCGCGACTACCGCACCGACTCGGGGGGACCGGGCCAGTGGCGGGGGCTGTGCGGCAGCCACTACGTGAAGGAGGTGCTCGTCGACGCCACCGTCTACACGTACGTCGTCGGCATGAAGTACCCGATGCCCGGCATCGCCGGCGGCAGGCCCGGCGCCCCGAACCGCATGACCATCCGCTGGGGCTCGGACGACGAGTTCGTCGTGCCCCACACCGCGGACTGGGTGCCGATCTCGGCCGGCCAGCTCATCAACTACGACTACGGCGGCGGTGGCGGTTGGGGCGACCCGCTCGACCGCGACCCGCAGGCCGTGCTCGACGACGTGCTGGACGAGTACGTCTCCGTCGAGGGCGCCGCCCGCGACTACGGCGTCGTCCTCACCGGGTCGCTCGAGGACCTCACGCTCGCCGTGGACGAGGACGCGACCGCGGCGCTGCGCTCCGACCGCCGCGAGGGGGCGGGCGCGTGACCGGCTTCCGGGTCGGGATCGACGTCGGCGGCACCTTCACGGACCTCATCTGCATCACGCCCGAGGGCGAGGTGCTGCTGGACAAGACGCCGACGACGCCGGAGGACCAGTCCCTCGGCGTGATGACCGGCATCGAGCTGCTCGCCGGCCGGACCGGGCAGGCGCTCGACGAGCTCTGCGCCCGCCTGGACGTCGTGGTCCACGGCACCACCACCGCGGACAACACGATGATCGAGATGGACGGCGCCGAGACCGGGCTGATCGTCACCGAGGGCCACCGCGACGAGATCGAGATGCGGCGCGTCCACAAGGAGCAGATCTGGGACCCGGCGTACCCGGCGCCCACGCCGATCGCCCGCCGCCGCGCCCGCATCCCCGTCCCCGAGCGCGTCGACCACGAGGGCAACGTGCTCCAGCCGCTCGACGAGGACGCGGTGCGCGCCGGCGTCCGCCGGCTCAAGCAGCTGGGCGTCGAGTCCATCGCCGTGCTGTTCCTGTTCTCGTACGTGAACCCCGCCCACGAGCGGCGGGCGCGGGAGATCATCCTCGAGGAGTTCCCCGACGTCGCCGGCGTGACGCTCTCGCACGAGGTGATGCCACGGGGTCCGGAGTTCGAGCGCACGTCGACGACGCTGGTGAACGCCTACGTCGCGCCGCGCATCACCTCGTACGTCGACCGCCTCGGCGACCGGCTGCGCGAGGCCGGCTACCACGGCCAGCTGCTCCTGATGCAGTCGACCGGCGGGGTCATGCCCCCGCAGTACGTCGCCGAGCACGCGGTCACGCTCCTCGGCTCGGGCCCGACCGGTGGCGTCATGGGCGCGGCCCGTGCGGCCGACGCGGCCGGGGCACCCGACTTCGTCGCCGTGGACATGGGCGGCACGAGCTTCGACATCTGCCTCGTGCGCGACGGCCGGCCCGAGGTGAAGGCCGACTGGAACTGGCGCTACCGCTACTACATCGGCCTCCCGATGGTCGACGTGCAGTGCGTCGGCGCGGGCGGCGGCTCCATCGCCCGAGTGCGCCAGGGCAGCCTGCTCGTCGGACCCGAGTCCGCCGGCTCCCAGCCCGGCCCCGCGTGCTACGGGCGGGGCGGCGACCGCGCCACGGTGACCGACGCGGACGCCGTGCTCGGCTACCTGCCGCGGGAGGGCTTCGCCGGCGGTCGCATGACGCTGGACGTCGACGCCGCCGAGGCCGCCATCCGCCGGGACGTCGCCGGGCCGCTCGACCTCGACGTGGTCGACGCCGCCTGGGGCATCGAGCGGATCGTCAACGCCAACATGGCGAACGCCACCCGCCGGGTCCTCGCCGGGTACGGCGCCGACGCCCGCGAGCTGGCGATGATCGCCTACGGGGGCAACGGCGCGGTCCACGCGTGGGCCGTCGCGGAGGAGCTCGGCGTGCGCCGGGTGATCGTGCCGAAGGCCGCGCCCGTGTTCTCGGCGCTCGGCCTGCTGGTCGCCGACTACCGCGTCGACGTGCAGCGCTCGCACGTGCAGCCGCTGTCCCGCGTGGACCCGGAGCACCTCCAGAAGCTGCTCGACGAGCTCGTCGCCGAGGCACGTGCCGAGCTCGATCCCGTCGGCCTGGACGAGGGCGCCGTCACGGCGCAGCCGTTCGTCCAGATGGCGTACGCCGGGCAGAACTTCGACATGAGCATCCAACCGCCCCACTCACCGCTCACGGCCACGTCGCTGCTCGACCTCGCCGGCGCGTTCCACGACGCGCACGAGGCCGATCGCGGCTTCGCCTTCCGCAACCAGCAGCCGGTGGTCCGCGGCGTGCGGGCGCTCGTCCAGGGCCACACGCCGAAGCCTCCGTCGCTCGGTGCGACCGGCAGCGACCCGCTCGACGCGGTCCGGCGCCCTCGGCGCGAGATGTACGTCGGCGACGGCTTCGTCGACGCCGAGGTGATCGACGGCGACCGGCTCGCGGCCGGCTCGACCGTGCCCGGCCCCGCGCTGATCGAGGAGCGCTTCACCGTCATCGTGGTGCCGCCCGGCTGGACGGCGACCCTCGGCGAGCACGCCGCGTACGAGCTGGTCCGGGACTGACGGGCGTGGGGCGGCTCGGGTGAGCGCCGGCTGGGACGACGCGCGCCGGCGCACGGTCGCCGCCGCGCTGGACCACGCGATCCCCGGCGACGGGGTCTCGCCCGGCGCCGGCGAGGCGGGCGGCGCGGCCTACGTGGAGGGCCTCCTCGGCGCGTTCGAGGTCGACCCGCCGCGCATCTGGGCGGGCGGCCCGTTCTCCGGCCGCCACGGCGGCGAGGCGTCGTTCGGCGAGCACCTGGAGCTCGGCCCGTGGGAGGCGCACGCGTGGCGCACCCGCATCGCGGCGTGGACGGCCACGTGGGACGAGGGCCTCGTCGTGCTCGGCGACGACTTCGCCGACCTCGACGACGGGGCGCGGGCGGCGCGGTGGGGCGCGACCGCCGAGGATTTCCGCGAGCTCGTGTTCACCCAGGCCTGCGAGTCCCTGTACGGCGACCCGGTGTACGGCGGCAACCGGGACCGCGCCGCGTGGCTCGCCGTCGACTTCCGCGGCGACTCGCAGCCCGCCGGGTACACCGACGCGGAGGTCACGAACCCGTGAGCGTGCGACCCACCCCACCACCGTTCTGTTGTGGGGGGCCCCGGGGGGGGCCGCGGGTGGG
>JAEVZA010000306.1 GCA_023392475.1 Actinomycetes bacterium
GGGGGGCGAGCCCGCCGGGGCAGGCTCCTCGTCGCGTCCGGGCACGGACGATCAGACGAGCTCGGCGCCGAAGTCTGCGGGGTCCACGTCGGCGAGCGTCTCGGTGAACATCCAACGGTGCCCGGCGAGGTCCTCGACCGAGTACTGGCGCTCCCCGTACTCGAAGTCCGTCGGCGCCATCAGCACCCGGGCGCCCTTCGCCACGGACCGCTCGTGGTGCGCCGTCACGTCGGCCACGCGGACCATCACGTACCCGTTGACCGGGCCGCTCGGCGGGACCCGGCCCTCGCGCACGTCGGCCACGATCACCGCACCGTCGTCGCCGACCGAGAGCTGCGACCGGTGCGACTCCCCGATGCGGAGCCGCTCACGGAACCCGAAGACGTCGGTCAGCCAGTCGACCGCGGCCCGGACGTCGGGGTAGGTGAGCACGGGCACGACCGTCGCGGTCGGGATCGATCGGTTCGGTTCCACGTCGCCGACGCTACGGCCCCGCCGATGTGCGTCGCCGGACGACGGCGAGCGCCGGGCGCCCACCGACCCGCACGGGCCGCCGCTGCGGCGCGATGATCGCGCCCGATGGACGCCCCGGCGCCGCCCGCCGTGAAGCTGTCGGAGCTGGTGGCGACGCTGTCGCTCGTCGCCGACCTCGGCATGGGGCGCCCCGTCGAGCGGGTGCTCCGCCAGACCGTCATCGCCATGCGACTCGCCGACGCCGCCGGGGTCGATCCCGAGGTCCGGGCCGCCACCTTCTACACCTCGCTCCTCACCTGGGTCGGCTGCGCGGCGGACACCAGCGAGCTCGCCGACCTGTTCGGCGACGAGACGCAGTTCTACGCCGACTCCCACGACGACGACCTCGTCGGCATGACGATGGCCCGCTTCGTCATCGACCACCTCGGTCGCGGGACGCCGGTCACGCACCGGCTCTCGCTCGTCGGCCGGTTCCTCGCCACCGCCGGCCGCTCCGTCCAGCAGGTCATGCAGAACCACTGCCGCTCCGCCGGCGAGCTCGCCGACCGGCTCGGCCTCGGCCCCGACGTGCACGCCCCGCTCCTCCAGGCCTTCGAGCGCTGGGACGGCAAGGGCGTCCCCGGTGAGGCCGGCGCCGCCGACCTCGCCCTCACGATCCGCCTCGTCCAGCTCGCCGATCACCTCGAGGCGTTCCAGCACTCGGCCGGCGCGCCGGCCGCGCTCGACGAGGCCCGCCGCCGTCGCGGCACGCAGTTCGACCCCGAGCTCGTCGACGTCGCTTGCGAGCGATCCGACGAGATCCTCGACGGCGTCGACGCGCTCGTCGCCTGGGAGGAGGTCATCTCCCTCGACCCGGGACTCGGCGCCGAGCTCACCGACGAGGGCCTCGACGTAGCGCTCGCCGCGCTGGGCGACTTCGCCGACCTCAAGTCGCCGACCTTCCTCGGCCACTCCCGCGGCGTCGCCGCGCTGACCGCCGAGGCGGCGACGACCCTCGGTCTCAACGACACCGACGTGACGCTCCTCCGGCGGGCCGGGCACGTCCACGACCTCGGGGTGATCGGTGTCCCCAGCGGCACCTGGTGCCACCCCGGACCGTGGTCGCTCGGCCAGTCGGAGCGGGCGAGGACGCACCCGTACCTGACCGAGCGCACGCTGTCCCGCACCCCGACGCTGGCCGCGATCGGGCGCTGTGCGGCGCTCCACCACGAGCGGCTCGACGGATCGGGCTACCCGCGCGGCCTCGACGCGACCTCGATCCCGATCGGCCCGCGCGTCCTCGCCGCCGCCGACGTCTGCCAGGCCCTCGGCAGCGACCGGCCGCACCGACCGGCGCTCGCACCGGCCGACGCCGCCGAGGTGCTGCGCGACGAGGTCCGCGCCGGCCGCCTCGACGGCGACGCGGTCGACGCCGTCCTCCGCGCCGACGGCCACCGCATCCGCCGCCGCCCGGCGCTGCCCGGCGGGCTCACCCCGCGCGAGGCGGAGGTGCTCGTCGCCCTCGCCGGCGGCCGGTCGAACCCCGAGATCGCCGAGGAGCTCACGATCTCCCGCAAGACCGTCTCGGCCCACCTCGAGCACATCTACGCCAAGCTCGGCGTGTCGACCCGGACCGAGGCCGCGCTGTACGCCACCCGCGTGGGGCTCGTCGGCGACCCGGCCGGTCCGGGCTGAGCGGAGGCCGGGAGCGCACCGATGGCAGGAAGATCGGGTAGCTGCCCGATCCGCCGGCGGCGGTCCCCGTCGTACAAGTACGGCATGACCACCACCGCAACGACCCACCCCGCCACCGCCACCCGCCGGTTCGCCGACGTCCTGGCCGCCCACGACTTCGAGGACCTCGGCCGCGTGCTCGCCGACGACGTCCACCTCGAGGCGCTCCTCCCGAAGGGCTTCCACGAGTGGCGCGGCGCCGACGAGGTCAGCGCCGCCTTCGGCCGCTGGTTCGGCGATGCGGACGAGATCGAGGCCGTCGGCATGGACCTGGACGTCGTCGGCGGGCGCCCGACGCTCAGCTGGCGGTTCCGCATGCGCGCCGAGCGGATCGGCGAGGGCTGGCACGTCGTGGAGCAGCGGGCCGTGCTCGACGCGACCGACGACGGCCGCATCTCGCACATCGCGCTCGTCTGCACCGGCTACCGGCCCGAGGTGTCCTGACGCATCCGGCACCGGCGCCCTTCGTTCTGTTGTGCCGAAGCGAGCGGATCCGCTCGGTTCGGCACAACAGAACGCTTGGCCGGGCGCTCAGTCCTCGATCACCGACCCCGGTGACGGGGACCGGCTCAGCGCCTCGGGCACCAGCTTCTCGAGCGGCAGGCCTCGCCCCAGCTTCCAGAGCCGCTCCAGCTCCTCGGCGTCCATCGCGGCGTGCAGCCGCTCCACGCTCTCGTCGTGGAGCGGCTGGAGGAACGGCAGGATGGCCAGCCCGGTCCGCTCCCGCTGGAGCTCCGCGGCGCCGTGCAGCAGCGCCGACCACTCCACCTGGCCGTGCGCGCTGGCGAGGTTGGCGAGCAGCTGGATGCTCTCGGCGAGCCCGCGCGTGTCGTGGATCGACCACCGGAGGTTCAGGCTCTCCGTGATCGGCGCGACGGCCGCCTGCGTGTCGCCCTCCATGATCGACACGATCCCCACGCTGAACTGCGCCCACGCGATGCCCCACGGCTGCACGACGAGCCGCGTCAGGTCGAGCGAGTCCTGGAGGCGCTGCTTCATCGCCGCGAGGTCGCCGCGCAGGAACGCCTCGTAGGCGAGCCCGAACAGCCCGAGGCCGGTGAGGAACGTGTCGCCGAGCCGCCGCGCGATCGCGAGGCTCTCGGAGAACAGCGCCTCGGTCTGCTCGACCCGGCCCATGCTGAACGCCACGTTGCCCTGCTCGGCGAGCGACCAGCCGATCTGCGACTCCGTGCCGTGCGCCCGCACCTGCGGCACGCCCTCCTCCATCAGCTCCATCGCCCGCGGGAAGTCGCCCTGCAGAGCGACGAGCCAGCCGTGGGCGTTGAGCGCGCGGCCCCGCTCCGCCGACGGCGCCGACGGCGCGAGCTCCAGCAGCTCCGCCAACCGTCGCTCACCCTCGCGGTACTGGCCGCCGACGTCCCAGTACGGCCACATCGCGGCCGCGATCCGGAGGCCCTGGATCCGATCGCCGGCGCCGGCGGCGTGGTCGAGCGCGGTGCGGAGGTTGTCGTGCTCCCGCTCGAGCAGCTCGAGCCAGTCGGGCATCTCCGTCGTCCAGAAGCCGGTCCACGCGCCCTCGGCCAGCGCGACGTGCCAGCTCAGGTGCCGGTCCCACGTCGCCTCGGCCTCGGCGGCCTCCACCATCTGCTCGACCGCGAACTCGCGGATCGTCTCGAGCACGCGGAACCGGGTGCCCCACGGGTCGTCGATGTCCGCGTCACCCGAGGACACGATCAGCGACTTGTCGACCAGCCCCTCGACGATGTCGAGCACCTCGTGGACCTGCACGCCGTCGCCCGAGCACACCGCCTCGACCGCGTCGATGCCCGCGCCGCCGGCGAACACGCCGAGCCGCCGGAAGACCGCCTGCTCCGTCGGCGACAGGTGGTCGTAGCTCCACGAAATCGTGGTGCGCATCGTGCGGTGCCGCTCGGGGAGATCGGGTGACGAGCCCGCCAGCGAGTCGAGCCGGTGCTCCAGCCGGGCGAGGAGGTCGGCGGGCTGCAGCACCCGCAGCCGCGCCGCGGCGAGCTCCAGCGCGAGCGGCAGCCCGTCGAGGCGGCGGGCGATCTCCGCGATCGCCGCCACGTTGCCCTCGTCCAGCCGGAAGCGCGGGCGGACCCGGCGGATGCGCTCGACCAGGAGGTCGACCGCCGGCGACGTCGCCACCGCCTCGACCGAGACCTGCTGCGACGCGTCGGGCACGGCGAGCGGGAGCAGCGGGTACTCCTGCTCCCAGCGCAGCCGCAGCGCCTGGCGGCTCGTCACCACGATCCGGACGCCGTCGGTCACCGACAGGATCTCGGCGATGTCGGCGGCCGCGTCGATGACGTGCTCGAAGTTGTCGATGACGAGCAGCACCTGCTCGTCCCGCAGCACGCTCGCGATGGCGTCGATCAGCGACCGGCCACCGGCGTCCTTGATGCCGAGCCGCGCCGCGATCGACTGCAGCACGAGCGACGAGGAACGCAGGCCGGTCAGGTCCACGAAGGCCGTCCGCCCGTCGAGCCGCTCCTGCAGCCGCGACGCGAGCTCGATGGCGAGCCGGGTCTTGCCGCTGCCGCCGGAGCCGGTGATCGTGACGAGCCGCGTGTCGCCGCGCTCGATCATCTCCTCCAGCGTCCGCAGCTCGAGGTCGCGCCCGATGATCGGCGACGGCGCGTTGGGGAGCCCGCTCTCCGGGCGGGCCGGCGCACCGGCGGTCGACGCCGGCACCGCCGCCACCTGGCCGGTCGCCGTCTCGAACACCTCGCTGAGCATGATGGCGAGGTCGTTCTCCAGCAGCTCGCGGAGCTCGTCGGGTGCGCCGAAGGACCGGTACGACGTCGAGCCGTCGTCGCGGATCCGGTCGAGCAGCTCCACGAGGCGCTTGTCCCGGGACTCGGCCTCCTTGATGTAGACGAGCTTCGGGTGCGACCCGGCGAGCACCCACTCGTGCTCCAGCCCCGAGATCTCCATGTCGGGAGCGACCCAGCCGTACCGCTGCCAGTAGAGGCCGACGAACACGTGGCTCTGCTCCAGGTACGCCTGGTACAGCTCGCTCGGGGGGTGGGGCCGGGCGCCGAGCTCGAACATCACCGGCACGAGTCGGAGGTGGTTGATCGCCTCCTTGACCGCGGCGCGCTCGGGCGCCATCTCCTGCAGGGTCGAGCTGACGAAGACCCGCAGACGTTGGTCGGGCGTCCGGATCACTGCCGGAGAGTATGCAGGATCGGCTGCTCCGACGGACGCTGCTCCCATGACATCTCGCCACCGTTCCGGTGGGGACATGTCGTCAGATCGTGCGGTCAGGTCGGGGTGGCGCGGGTGGGGTGGCAGGCGTCGTCGGCGATCGTGCCGGCCTCGACCTCGTCGAGGCCGAGCGACACGAGCAGCCGCGTGACGACCGCGGTCCGGTAGCCCGTCCCGTCCCGGCCGTCGACGATGCGGCGTCCGGCGACGAGGATCGACGAGATCACGACGTCGACCGTGGCGTCGTCGGGCGGTGCGCTGAAGCGCCCGGCTCGGTGCCCCGCCTCGAGGTCGTCGCGGAGGTGCTCGAACCCACCGCCGTCGAGCAATGCCCGCTGGATCGACTCCAGCCGGAGCGCGGCGCGGGTGAGCTCCGGCGAGTCCGCGGCGCGGTCGAGCGCCTCGGCCGTGATGACGGCGAAGCGGACGGCCGGGTCCTCCGCCGCGGTCGAGGCGGCGCGCTCGGCGGTGAAGGCGTCGATGACGTCGTGCACGAGCGCGTCGAGCAGCGCGTCCCGGTCGGAGAAGTAGTTGTAGAAGGTCCCCTGCGACACGCAGGCGGCCGCGGCCAGGTCGCTGATGGTGAAGGCCTCCCCCCGATCGGCGACGACCTCGGACGCCGTGTCGAGCAGGAGCCGCCTCGTGCGCGCCTTCTTCTTGTGACCCCGCGTCGGAGCCTCGTCGTCGCGCGAGCCGTCGGCCATGGCCGAACCGTAGCGGTCGTCCTCAATATTGACAACTTCCTCAATATTGAGGAACCTGTCATCCGGACCCACCGGGAGCGGATGGGTCCTCGATCCACCGGGAGCGCCGCCGATGAACGACACCGCTGCACCGCCTCGGCTCACGCTGGGCCACACCACGCTCGCGGTCACGGACCTGGACGCCTCGGTCGCGTTCTATCGGGACGTGCTCGGGTTCCACGTCACGAACCGGGGCGAGCCCGTCCCCGGCGCGCCGGAGATGGCGTTCCTCTCCCAGGACCCGACCGCGCACCACCAGATCGTCATGGTCTCGGGAGCGGAGCCCCGCGCCCACGACTTCGTGCTGTCGGACCACCTCGCCTTCCGCACGACCACGCTCGACGAGCTCCGCTCGATCCGCCGGGCGCTCGACGTCGCCGGCGTCGAGGTCATCCCCATCGACCACGGCAACTCCTGGTCGCTCTACTTCCACGATCCCGAGGGCAACGGACTGGAGTGCTTCGTCGACACGCCGTTCCACGTCGCCCAGCCCTTCGCCGACGCCCTCGACCTGTCGCTGTCCGACGAGGAGCTCGTCGACGCCACCCGGGCCCGGATCGAGTCCGAACCCGAGTTCCGGCCGTACGACGAGTGGCGGGCGGACCTCGCCGCGGCGCTCGGCCGGCGCGTGCAGGGGTAAGGCCGTGGACCTCGGACTCGCCGGTCGCCACGCCATCGTGTGCGCCTCCAGCCGCGGCCTCGGTTACGCGTGCGCCGACTCGCTGGCGCGGGAGGGCGTGCACGTCACGATCAACGGGCGTGATGCCGACGCGCTCGACGCCGCGCGCCGGCAGCTCGCCGACGAACACGGCGTGGACGTGCGATCCGTCGCCGGCGACATCGGCGACGAGGCCACCCGGGTCGCGCTGCTCGACGCGTGCCCCGCGCCCGACATCCTCGTGAACA
Organism: Actinomycetes bacterium; assembly: GCA_023392475.1. Classification (GTDB taxonomy): domain Bacteria; phylum Actinomycetota; class Acidimicrobiia; order Acidimicrobiales; family Microtrichaceae; genus JAEVZA01. The sequence goes on from JAEVZA010000306.1 coordinate 7,029, forward strand.
ACAACGGCGGCCCGGAGCCCGGGCGCTTCGCCGACTGGGACCGCGACGCGTGGATCGCCGCGCTCGACGCCAACATGCTCACCCCCCTGCTCCTGATCCGCTCGGTGATCGACGGCATGGTCGAGCGGGGGTTCGGTCGCATCGTCAACATCACCTCCGCGATGGTGAAGACGCCGTTGTCGCCCATGGGGCTCTCCACCGGTGCGCGGACCGGGCTCACCTCGATGGCGAAGGCGCTGTCCCGCGACGTCGCCGCCGCGGACGTCACGATCAACAACCTGCTCCCCGAACGCATCGACACGGCGAGGCAGCGGCAGATGGCCGAGCTCCATGCCGCGCTCGCCGGCATCACGGTCGAGGCGGCGTACGAGCACATGGCCTCGACCATCGCCGCCGGCCGGCTCGGGCGGCCGTCCGAGGTCGGCGACGCCTGCGCCTTCCTGTGCAGCGCCCAGGCCGGCTACATCAGCGGGCAGAACCTGCAGCTCGACGGCGGTAGCTACGCGGGGGTGCTCTGATGCCGGGAGCGACCACCGGCGACCGACCGACGACCAGGATCGAGGTCCCGTTCCTCGTCGTCGGCGCCGGACCCGTCGGCCTCGTCGCCGCCCGGCTGCTCGCCGACGCGGGCCACGACTGCCTCGTGGTCGAGCGCCGCGACGGCCCGCAGCGCCACCCCGCCGCGCACGTCGTCAACGCCCGCACGCTCGAGATCCTCCGCCAGGCGGGGTTCGACATGGACGCCGTGCACGCGGTGGCGAAGGACCCGGGCGAGTCCGGGCACGTGAACTTCGTGACCCGCCTCGACGGCGAGCTCATCGGTCGGCTGCCGTTCGAGCGCCAGGGCGACGAGTGCCTCCGGTACACGCCCACGCCGCTGCGCAACATCTCCCAGCACCGACTCGAGCCGCTCCTCGCCGATGCGGTCGCGCAGATGGCGGGTGTCGACCTCCGCTACGGCGTGGAGTGGCGATCGGCGGAGCAGGACGCCGAGGGCGTCACCTCGGTGCTGGTCGACCTCGACGGCGGCGAGCCGATCGAGGTGCGCAGCCGGTACGTGCTCGCCGCCGACGGCGCGGGCAGCCGCGTCCGCACGTGGCTCGGCATCGGGATGGTCGGCCCCGCCCGCCTCCAGAGCTTCGTGGCCATCCACGTCGCGGCGGACCTCCGTGCCGTGGTCGCCGATCGGCCCGGGGTCCTCCACTTCGTGATGGATCCGGCGGCCGGCGGCGTGTTCGTCGCCCACGACCCGGGCAGCGAGTGGGTGTTCATGGTCGACTTCGACCCGGATGGGGAGTGCGTGGAGGAGTACGACGACGCCCGCTGCGCGGCGATCGTCCGCCGGGCCCTCGGCGGCGTCGACGTCCCGTTCCAGGTGCTCGGTGCCGGCTCGTGGCACATGACCGCCCAGGTCGCCGAGCGCATGCGCTCCGACCGGGTGTTCCTCGTCGGCGACGCGGCGCACCGGTTCCCGCCGACCGGCGGCCTCGGGCTGAACACGGGCGTGGCCGACGCGCACGACCTGGCGTGGAAGCTCGACGCCGTCGAGCGGGGCTGGGGCGGCTCCGCGCTGCTCGACACGTACGACGCCGAGCGCCGGCCCGTCGCGTGCGTGAACTGCGAGCAGAGCACGAGCAACGCCATGCGGATCCTCGAACTCGTCGACGCCCTCGGGCTCGTCGAGGAGCCGACGACCGAGCGCCTGCACGCATCGCTCGACGATCCGGGGGCGGCTGAGCGCATCGCCGCCGCCGTCGACGCCCAGGCGACGCACTTCGACATGCTCGGGCTCCAGCTCGGACACGTGTACGCGGACGGCGCTCTGGTTCGCGAGGGCGAGCCGCCGCCCACGATGCTCGACCCCCGCTCGTTCGAGCCCGATGCCGCCGTGGGCGCGCGGCTCCCGCACGCGTGGACCGCGGACGGCCGGTCCACCCTCGACCTCGTGGACCCACGCGTGTTGACCCTGCTCAGCGCCGGCGAGCACGACCGGTGGCGGGAGGCGGTGCGCCTCGTCGACGCCCCCGTCGCCCACGTCCGCATCGGCCGCGACGTCCTCGTCGACGAGGGGTGGGCGGCGGTGTGCCGCCTCGGACCCGGCGGCGCGCTCCTCGTCCGGCCCGACCACCACGTCGCCTGGCGGACGGACGAGGCGACGGCCGAGCGGTTCGCCGCGCTGCCCGACGCCGTCGCCCGGGTGCTCGCCTGAGCGCGGGCGCCAGCGGGAGGCCGAGGCCGACTGTCAGCGCTGCCTGCCGTCGAGGAACAGCTGGACCGCCTTGGCGATCCGTCGCTCCCTCGTGGCCTCCGTCTTCGCGTCGGTGACCTGGCCCACGTGGTACCGCTGCAGGCTGTTCGACAACCCGTCGAAGAACGCCTTCGCCGCCGGCTCGGCGGCCAACGCGGCCGCGAGGTCGGCGGGGACGTCCACCTCGCGCGGCGAGTCGTCGACCGTCAGCGTCACCGAGATGGCGTCGCCGGCGGCGAGCCCGGCCTCGGTGCGGATCGCCTTGCTGACCGGCACCATGCTGACGCCCCGCATGACGCCGACCGTGGTGCGGAACTCGTGGTCGTTGACGACGACGCGGACGGCGGGCCGCCGGCCGGCGCCGAGCGCCTCGATCACCTCCGCGGGGACCTCGATGCCGGTGTTGTTCCCGGTCGCGGCCAGCGTCGTGTCGAACGAGGCGCTCCGTGCGGCGCTCACCAGGTGAGCCCGGTGTCGAACATCTGGCCGATGCGGATGGCGTTCCCGAACGGGTCGCGGATGCCGAAGTCGATGCCGTACGGCCGCTCCGTCGGCTCGTCGGTGACGTCGACGCCCCGCTCCTTCAGCGTCTCGAACGTGCCCTTGGCGTCGTCGGTCGTGAGGAAGATGGCCCCGCCGATGGCGCCCTTGCTGACGAGCTCGCGCACCTGCTCGGCGGTGGCCTCGTCCATCGACGGCGGGCCCGGGCGCTCGAGGAGGATCTCGCGGACCTCGTCGCCGGGGACCCGGACGGTGAGCCAGCGCATGAACCCGAGGTCGACGTCGGCGGCGACCTCGAAGCCCAACGTGTTGACGTAGAAGTCGAGTGCCTCGTCCTGGTCGAGGACGAACACCTGTGAACGGCTGATGGCGTTGATCATGCGGTCACCGTACGGGTGCGTCTCCTCGGGCTGCTTCTCCGAAACTGCTCGGTCTGGTCCAGGTCCGGACGAAGCACGTCGGCACGTCCACCGGCACGACGCCACGGGCACGGAACTCGCTCGGGGACTCGCCGACGATGTCCGAGAACGTCCGGCTGAACGTGCCGAGGCTGGAGAACCCGGAGCGCATGCAGACGTCGGTGACGCTCTCGTCCGTCGTCCGCAGGAGGTACATCGCACGCTCGATGCGGCGGCGCTGGAGGTAGCGGTGCGGAGTCTCCCCGAACGTCGCCTTGAAGGAGCGGATGAAGTTCGACTCCGAGATGCAGGCGATCGACGCGAGGGCCCGCACGTCGAGCGGGTGCGCGAAGTCGCGGTCCATCGCGTCACGTGCCCGCAGCAGCCGTCGGTTGGTCTCCGCCTGGTCGGCCATCGGCCCCAGGATGCCGCACGCACGGGATCTCGGGGTCGTGGCGGACGCCCAGCGTCCGTGCGGACCCCCATATCCGCATCGCACCGGTTCTGCGGAGGTGAGGGCTCGTGGAACGAGATCGAGGACCCCTATGTCGCGACGACGGCCGTTCGCGGCGGTCGGGCTGGTGCGGCGGGGCGGTCGGGACCACGATGGCGGCGTGGGCGCCCTGAGGGTCGAGCAGGTGAGCAAGCGCTTCGGCGCGATCACGATCCTCGACGGCGTCGACCTGACCGTCGCCCGCGGCGAGGTCGTCGCCCTCACCGGCGAGAACGGCGCCGGCAAGACGACCCTCATGCGCATCTGCGCCGGGCTCGAGCGCGCCGACGGCGGCGACGTCACCGTCGACGGACCCATCGGGTACTGCCCCCAGATCCCCGGCCTGTTCGAGCTCCTGACGGCCGACGACCACCTCGTGATGTTCGGTCGGGGCGCCGGGATCGGGCGCACCGAGTCGCTCGAGCGGGGCCACCGCATCCTCGAGGAGTTCGACTACCCGCTCCACGAGCGCACCGTAACCCGCCACCTCTCCGGCGGCACCCGCCAGAAGCTCAACCTGGCGCTCGCGCTCCTGTCGGACCCGACCGTCCTCCTGCTCGACGAGCCGTACCAGGGCTTCGACCGCGGGACGTACGTGAACTTCTGGGACCACTGCAAGGTGTGGCGCGACGAGGGCAGGGCGGTCGTCGTGGTGACCCACATGCTCGCCGAGCTCGAGCGCGCCGACCGGGTCGTCGAGCTGCCGGCGCACCCGTCGAGGCAGCTGGCCCGCGAGCGGCGGCGGGGGCGGGGATGAGCGCCCTCCGTCGCATCCTGATCATGGCGGAGATGCACGGGCGCGACCTGATGCGCCGCCACGTCGCGCTCGGCCTCCTCGTCGCGCTGCCGCTGTGCTTCTACCTCGCGTCGATGGGCTCGGGGACGAGGGCGGTCGTGGCCGGCGGGGTCGGCATGGCGTTCTCCGTCTCGGGCGCCACGCTGTTCTCCCTGCTGTCGTCCGAGGAGGTCGACCAGCGGCTCGTGCTCGGCGGCTACCGGCCGCTCGACCTCCTGCTCGGCCGCCTCGCGTTCCTCGCGCCGCTCGGCCTCGCCATCGCCGCGCTGTTCAGCGTGCTCATGCTCACCGTCTCGCACCCCGACCGACCGTGGCTGGCGTGGCTGGGGGTCTCGGCCGTCGCCGTCGCATCGATCCCGTTCGGCCTGGCCGTCGGCGCGGTCGTGCCCCGCGAGCTCGAGGGGACGCTCGTCCTCATCGGCGTCGTCGGCATGCAGCTCGCCGTCGAGCCCGACAACGCGGTCGCCAAGGCGCTGCCGTTCTACGGGCCCCAGCAGCTCATCGAGTCCAGCCTGACCCCGGCGGGCGGTCCGATCCTGCGGCCGCTGATCCTCACCGCGGTGTACGGCCTGGTGCTGATGATCATCGCCCGCGCCTTCCTCGGGCACCGGCTCGAGGTCACGCACCACGACCGCCACGCGACGCCGACCGGCTGACCGGCTCTCGGGAACCGGCCGGCCGAGGGACCGCAGGGCGTGCGTGGCACACTGCGCGCATGACCGTCCTCACCGGCACCGGGGTGTGGAGCCCCACCCTCCGCTACGGCGACCCGACGGCGTCCGGCGACGCCGCCGCCGAGCTCGAGTCCCTCGGCTACACCGCGATGTGGCTGCCCGACGTCGGCGGCGACGTGTGGACGCCGCTCGACGCCGTCCTCGCCGCGACGACCACCGCCACGGTGGCGACCGGGATCCTCAACCTCTGGATGCACGAGCCCGAGGAGGCGGCGGCGCGGTTCCACGAGCTGGGCGACGCGCACGGCGACCGCTTCCTCATGGGCATCGGCGTGAGCCACGGCCCGTTCATCGACGCGACCGGCGTCGGCACGTACGCGAAGCCGCTGACCCGGATGCGGGAGTACCTCGACGCGCTCGACGCCGCGCCGCGCCCCGTCCCGGCCGGCGGCCGCGTCCTCGCCGCACTCGGCCCGAGGATGCTGGAGCTCGCCCGGACGCGCGCCGGCGGCGCGCACCCGTACCTCGTGGTCCCCGAGCACACGGCGACGGCGCGCGAGGCCCTCGGCGACGGCCCGCTGCTGGCGCCGGAGCAGGCGGTCGTGCTGTCGACCGACGCCGAGCGCGCCCGCACGCTCGCCCGGGAGCACCTCGCCGTGTACCTCGGCCTGCCGAACTACGTGAACAACTGGTACCGGCTGGGCTTCACGGAGGACGACACGCTGGACGGCGGCAGCGACCGGCTCGTCGACGCGCTCGTGGCGTGGGGCGACGAGTCGGCGATCCGCGACCGCGTGCAGACCCACCGGGACGCGGGCGCCGACCACGTGTGCATCCAGGTGCTCGGCGACCCGCTGCCCATGGACGACTGGCGGCGCCTCGCCGTCGCGCTCGTCGACTGAGCGGCGGCGGACGGCCGGGGCCCGATCAGTCGGGGTCGACCACCCGCCCGTCGTTCATGTGGATCACGCGGTCGGCTGCCTCGGCGACGTGGTCGTCGTGGGTGACCACGATCACGGTCACCTGCTCCTCCGAGCGCAGCTGCTCCATCAGCCGGAGCACGAGGTCGACGGCGTGGCTGTCGAGCGAGCCGGTCGGCTCGTCGGCCAGCAGCAGGGTCGGCCGGTTGGCGAGGGCGCGTGCGATCGCGACCCGCTGGCGCTCGCCGCCCGACAGCTGCGGCGGCCGCCGGTGACCGAGGTGGCCCAGGTCGACGAGCTCCAGCAGCTCCTGCGCCCGCTCCTTGCGCTGCGACCGGCTGTGGTGCGTCCCCAGCATGGCCACGCCGATGTTGCCGAGCGCGTCCAGGTGGGGGAGCAGGTTGTGCATCTGGAAGACGAGGCCGACCTCGTTGCGCCGGTACAGGTTGACGTGGTCGGGGTGCGTGATGTCGTGCCCGGCGACGTGCAGGGTGCCGGAGTCGGGGTGGTCGAGGGCGGCGAGGAGGTGCATCAGCGTCGACTTGCCGCAGCCCGACCGGCCGGTGATCGCCACGTACTCGCCGTGCTCGATCCGCATGCTCAGGCCGTCCAGCGCGGTCACCACGCCGCGGTCGAAGGTCTTGCGCACGTCCACCGCCTCGACGGCCGGCGGTCGGTCCATCGTGGCGGCGCCGCCGCCGGTGCCCGTCGCGGACGCCTCGGCGGCGCCGGTCGTCTCGTCACTCACGGCGCATCGCCTCCTGGGGGGACAGGCGCGCCGCCCGCAGCGCCGGGTAGAGGGCGCCGAGGGCGGTCACGGCGGCGGCGGTGAGCAGCGCACGGCCGAACACCCACGCCTCGTAGTTGGGCTTCAGGACGCCGGCCAGGTCGGGCAGGTCGGCGAGGATCCACACGGCGACGAAGGCGATGCCCACGCCGAGGCAGGCGCCCACGAACGCGATGATCGCCGCCTCGCCGAAGATCAGCGCGACGAGGCGTCGTCGGGACCAGCCGATGGCGCGCAGCACGCCGAACTCGCGGTACCGCTCGACGAGCGACAGGAGCATCGCGTTGGCCACGACGATGGCGCCGACCACGATCGCCACGATCGCCGCGGCCCGGTCCGCGCCGGTGATCAGCTGGTAGCCGCGGTCCGCGCGGCCGAACTCGAAGAGGTTCTGGATGCCGATGAGGATCGGGTTCTCCTCCTCGATGCGGCGCTCCACCTGCTTCACCGGCGTCCCCTTCGGGACCTTGACGAAGAACAGGGAGAGGCCGCCGGGCTGGCGCTCGTAGGCCTGGAACGGCACCAGCGGGAACATCACCGCGCTGTCGCCGAACGAGTTGCCGGTGTTGAACACGCCGACGATCTTCTTGGTGCCGTCGGCGATCTTGATCGTGTCGCCCGGGCCGACGCCGAGGTCCTGGGCCAGCCGGATGCCGACCATGACCTCGTCCGCGTTGTCCGCCGTGAACGGGCGGCCGTCCGCGATCCGGACGCCGAACGGCGCGAGGTCCTCCGGCCGGATGCCGACCTCGACCACGAGGGGGTGGTCCTTGTCCAGCGACTCGGTGTCGAGCAGCACGCCGATCGCGCTCGACACGCCCGGCGACCTCTGCACGCGCTCGAGCTGCTGCTGCGTCAGCGCGCTCTCGAGGATGTCGTTCAACCCCTTCTGGGAGATCGTGAAGTCGGCGGCGCCGACCTTGAGGACGCCGGCGGCGGTGGTGCGGATGCTGTCGGTCACGATGCCCAGCACCACGACGGTCAGCACGCCGACCGCGACGGCCGACGCGGTCAGCATCGACCGGACCTTCTTGGACCACACGTTGTGGCCGATCAACCAGAGGAACGACATGGGCGACTCCGCCGCTTGCGTCGAGACGGCAACAGCATGCCGCGCTCGCGTGGTCGCGCCCACGCATCTTCGCGATTCCGCCGCCGCGGGCGGCGGTCCCGATCGGACGGCTGCGCGATCCGCGCACCCGGCGGACCAGCCGTGGCCGGCGCTCGCCGCCCGTCGGTCTCGCTACCGTGCGGCGGTGACCGAGCCGCACGCCGCGCAGCAACCCGTCCGCGTCGACGCCGGTGGGTGGGGCGCGTCGTGGGTCGCCGACGACGACGGTCGGCTCCACCAGCTCGGCCTGGGGCCCGACGGCCACGGGGCGGCCCTCGACGCCGACGCCCGGTGGTACCCGCTCGCGCTCCCGACGCTCGACGGCACCGACCCGTTCCGTCCGCCCGCCCTCCAGGTCACGCACGCGGACGGCACGCTCAGCACCCGCCTGGCGCTCCGCTCCGTCGACCGGACGCAGGAGGCCGACGGCGAGCACGTCGTGCTCGTCACCGTCGACGAGCGCGGCGACCTCACCGTCGAGCACCACCTCCGGACGCACCCGTCGTCGGGGGTGCTCGAGCAGTGGATCGAGGTCGAGCACGACCAGGACGGACCGGTCACGCTCCTGGCGCACGACTCGGTGTCGCCGTTCCTCCTCGTGGCTGCGGACGCCGAGCTCTGCCAGTTCGGCGGCGCCGGCTGGGCCGACGAGTGGCGGTGGAGCACCGATCCGCTGACGACCGGCACGACGGTCCTCGGCAGCCTCGGTGGCGTCCAGCCGCACCTCCAGCGCAGCCCGTGCCTGCTGCTCGCCCCGAACGGGCCGGCGGCCGGGGACGTGCTCGGGTTCTCCGTGTGCTGGGGCGGCAACGCCCACCTGTCGCTCGACGTGCGGCCCCGCGCCGAGCCCGAGGCGCCGCGCGAGCTCCGCGTGCGCGCCGGCGCGCACGCGCTGGGCGCGCCCTACCGACTGGACCCCGGCGTGCGGTTCGTCGCCCCGACCGTCGCGTGGACGTGGTCGACGTCGGGGCGCGACGGCGTGAGCGACGCGTTCCACGCGTGGACGCGGGCCCGGGTGCTGCGGGACCCGGATCGCCGGCGGCCGATCGTCGTCAACAACTGGGAGGCGACGTTCTTCGACTTCGACGAGTCGCGGATCGTCGACCTCATCGGGCGGGCGGCCGACGTCGGTGGCGAGGTGTTCCTGCTCGACGACGGCTGGTTCGGGACCACGCACCCCCGTGACGACGACACGCAGGGCCTCGGCGACTGGGATCCCGATCGGGCGAAGCTGCCCGACGGGTTCGCGCCGCTCGCCGACGCCGCGGCGGCGCGGGACATCCGCTTCGGCATCTGGGTGGAGCCCGAGATGGTCAACCCGCGGAGCGACCTCCACGACGCGCACCCCGAGTGGGTGCTGCGCGACGGGCGCGAGCCCCGGCTGCACCGGCACCAGCTCGTGCTCGACCCGCTCCGGTCGGAGGTGCGCGACTTCGAGGTCGGCGTCGTGGACCGGACCCTCGCCGCGGCCCCGGGCACGAGCTACGTGAAGTGGGACGCCAACCGGCCGATCACCGACCCGGGCTCCGCGACGCTCGCCGCGGACCGGCAGGCGAACGTCTGGTTCGACCACGTGACCGCCACGTGGGACGTGATGGCCCGGGTCGCCGCCGGCCACCCCGACGTGGAGCTCATGCTGTGCGCGTCGGGCGGCGGGCGGGTCGACCACGGCACCCTGCGCTGGTTCCACGAGTTCTGGACGTCCGACAACACCGACCCGGTCACCCGCGTCCGCATGCAGTGGGCGTGCTCGCACTTCTTCCCGGCCGCGGCGATGGCCGCCCACGTGACGCGCTGGGGCGGGCGGCCCCTGCCGTTCGCGTGCGCGGTCGCGCTCTCGGGTCGGTTCGGGATCGACCTCGACCTCGGCGCCGCGACCGACGAGGAGCTCGCGGTGCTCCGCCGCGCCGTCGGCGTGGCGCGCCGCACGCAGGACGTCGTGCAGCGCGGCGTCGTGCACCGGCAGGTGTCGCCCGTGGAGGGCGACGACCGGTCGCGGGCCGCGTGGTCCGTCGCGGGCGACGACGGCCGCGTCGTGTCGTTCGCCTACCAGCTGGAGGCGCCCGCCTCGCCCGCACCGGCCGTCGTCCTGCCGGGCGTGGCGCGCGGACGGCGCTACGAGCTCACGACGTTCCGCCTCGATGGCGACGACGACGTCACGACCGTCGACGGCGCCGCGCTCCTCGACGGCCTGCCGTGGCCGCTCGACGGGCCGCTCACGGCGCAGGTCCTCGAGCTCGCCCCGCTGGACTGACGACCGGGGTCAGGTGGCCGGGGCGCCGCGGCGCAGCAGGCCGAACGCGACCCAGCCGATCGGCACGACCAGCCAGTGCGACATCAGCCGGAAGATCAGCGACGTGGCGAGCGCGGTCGACGTGTCCATCCCCGCCGCGGTGAGGCCGATCACCAGCGCGGCCTCGACCTGGCCGGCGCCGCCGGGGATGAGCGGGATCGCCCCCGCGAGCTGGCACGTCCCGTAGATGGCGAGCACCGACCCCCAGGGGACGGTGCCGCCGACCGCGAGCACCGCCGCCACCAGCGCGACGAACTCGCCCGACCAGCTCAGCACCTGCAGCGCCCACACCGCCGCCCACCGCGCCGGCGTGGCGCGGACCGTGCCGAACTGGTCGACGAACGCCGCGGCGGCGGCCCCGCTGTCGGCGTCTCGCCGGCGCCGGAGCCGCTGCCACCACCGGACGATCGCCTCGACGGGTCGGTGGAGCACCTGCGGGTTCCTCGTGACCCAGAAGAACCCGCCGAGCAGCACGAGCGCGACCGCGGACGGCAGCAGGACGGTGGCCGATCCCTCGCCGGCGATGGCGAACCCGCCGAGGGTCATGAACACGAGGACCGAGGGCGCCACGACGCCCGTCGCCACGGTGGTCCAGCCGGCGAGCCCGCCGTCGGCGCCGGCCTCGCGGTAGCGCTGCACCATGTAGGCGGTGGCGATGGCGCCCCCGGCGGGCACGGTCGCCGCGATCGCGCCGCTCGCGAACGACGCCGCGGTGGCGCGACCGAGTCCCATGTGCGCGCCGCCGGCGCCGAGCAGCGCGTCGCGCACGGCGGCGAACAGCACGATCGACAGGATGCTGGTGACGACGCCCACGGCCAGCCAGTCCCAGCGCACGTCGCGGATGAGCGTGACGGCCTGGCGGATCTGGTCCCACTCGGCGACGACGAACCAGGTGAGGCCGCCCAGCGCGGCCACCACGATCAGCACCTGGAGCCACCGGCGGCGCGTGCCGGAGCGGGGCGGGGCCGGGGACGGCGGCTCGATCCCGACGCTCACGGACGCATCGTACGGGTGCGCGGGCGGTCGACCGGGGGTGCCGGTCGTGGGGCCCTCGCGGGGCGGCCGGTCGCCGCGTCCCCGGAGGACCCGTTGACTAGGGTCTGTCCATGCCCACCACCCAGCGCCCCCGGACCCCGCGCCCGACCGCGCCGCCGCCGGGTCCGAGCCCGGCCTCGCGTGGGCTGATCCTCGTGGTCGTCGGCGTGGTGCTCGGCCTCATCCTGCTGGTCAAGGCCGGCGGCGCCGGCGTGGACGACTCCAAGACGAACCTCGAGATCGGCGCCGGCAGCGACGTCACGACCACCACCACGACCACCCCGACGTCCACCACCACCGCCCAGGCCAAGGCGCCCCAGACCGTCCAGGTCGTGGCCGGCAACGGCTCGAAGGTGAGCGGGCTGGCGGGCAAGACCGGCCAGTTCCTCGCCCGCAACGGCTACACGCAGGTCGTCGCCACGGACTCGCTCCAGCCGGTGAACCAGACGGTGGTGTACTTCTCCCCCGGCTACCAGCAGAACGCCCAGCAGGTCGCCCAGCTGCTCAACCTCCAGTCGGGCCAGATCCAGGCGCTGCCCAACGGCGCCACGCTCGCGAAGAACCAGCCGCCGACGGCGGGCCTCGTGGTCCTGATCGGGCCGGAGCTCGCGAACGTCGTCGGTTCGTCGAGCGGGTCCAGCGGCTCGACCGGGACCACGTCGACCACGATCGCCGGCACGTCGTCGGGCTCCACGGGGGGCACGTCGGGCACCGGCACGTCGACGGGGACGGGCACGTCCGGCACGGTCCGGACGACCACGACCTTCGCCACCACGACGACCGGCTGAGGCCGCGTGGCCGGTCCGGTCGACGACCTCGAGGGGGCGCTCGCCCCGTTCCGCGAGCACGCCGCGTCCGCGCTGATCGCCGCGGACTTCGATGGCACGCTGTCGCCGATCGTCGACGACCCCGCCGCCGCCGCGCCGCTCGACGGCGTGGCCGCGGTGCTCGACGAGCTGGCCGGTCGCTACGGCGAGGTCGCCGTCGTCTCGGGACGGCCGCTCGACTTCCTCGACCGCTGGTTCCCCCACCCGTCCGACGTCACGCTCGTGGGCCTCTACGGGCTCGAGGTGCGACGGCGCGGCCGGCGAGAGGACCACGCGACCTCGGGCGTGTGGCGCGAGACGATGGCCGACGTCGCCGGCCTGGCCCGCCTCCAGGGGCCGCCCGAGATGGACGTCGAGCTCAAGGGCCTGTCGATCACGCTGCACTACCGGCGCCACCCCGAGATCGAGGCGCAGGTCGAGCGGTGGGCGGAGCAGATCGCCCGGCCGGCCGGCATCCGTGTGCGCTCGGCGAAGAAGAGCGTCGAGCTCCACCCGCCGATCGACGAGGACAAGGGGACGGTCCTGCAGCGGCTCGCCGCAGAGCTCGACGGGCCCGTGCTGTTCGCGGGCGACGACCTCGGCGACGTGCCCGCCTTCGAGTACCTCGGCGGCCTGCGGGCGAGCGGGCGCCCGGTGCTGCGCGTCGCCGTCGACGGACCGGAGGTGCCCGACGCGCTGGCCGACGTCGCGGACCTCCTCGTCGACGGCCCGGCCGCGGTGGCCGGCCTCCTCGACCACCTGCGCTGACCGCCGGCGCACCACCGCGAGGGCGCTCGGCGGCGGCGCCTCAGGGTTCGGCGGCCGCGAGCTGGTCCTCGAGCCAGTCGCGAGGCGTGCGCGCCGACGCGGCGCGGCGCAGGAGGTCGGCGCGGGCGCGGCGCTCGTCGCCCTCCCGGTCGAGCGCGTCGGCCAGCGCGAGCGCGGTGGCCTCGACGTCGAACGGCGAGATGCCGTCGGCCGCCCCGACGAGCTCGGACCACGCACCGGCCTCCGTCGACAGCACGAGCTGGCCGTGCCGCTCGTTGAGGATCGGCCCCTCCTTCGCGACGAGGTTCAGCCCGTCGCGCACGGGGTTGACGAGCAGCACGTCGTAGCGGCGCAGTGCGGCCAGCGAGCGCGGGTAGTCGTCGTCGGTCATGAGCTCGACCGGCGCCCACTCGTCGGAGCCCCACCGCGCGTTCACGCGGTCGGCCGCGGCCTCGACCTCGTGCCGGTACCGGCCGTACGCGGGCACGCCGAGCCGCGACGGGTAGCAGCACGCGAGGAACGTGACCGCGCCGCGCAGGTCGGGCCGGAGCTCCAGCAGCCGGTCGTACGCGGTGAACCCGCGGACGATGTTCTTCGACAGCTCCATCCGGTCGACCCGGACGATGAGGCGGCGGTCGCCGACGATCGCGTCGAGCTCGTTCATCGCGGCGTCGCACCCCGGCGATCCCGCGACACGGGCGAGCTCCTCGGCGTCGGAGCTCAGCGTGGCGTCGAACGTGCGCCCGCGGTCCACGCTCGCCGTGGGCCCCCAGCGGTCCTGGACCTCCCGGTAGTTCTGCGCCCACGTGGTCGTGTGGAAGCCGCACGCGTGGTGCGCGGCCAGGGACGACAGCACCTCCTCGAGCGGCTCGGGCGGCAGCACCCGCGCGCCGTCGGGACCGACGAACGGCGTGTGGTGGAAGTGCACGAGCCGGAGGTCGGGCCGGGCCCGTCGCACCGTCGGGGCGAGCAGCGTCAGGTGGTAGTCCTGCACGAGGACGGCGGCTTCGGCCGGGGAGTGCTCGATCACCGCCTCGGCGAACGCGTGGTTCACGCGGCGGTAGGCCTCCCACGAGTCGCGCCAGTCGGCATCGAACTCCGGCGAGCGGGTGAGGTCGAACAACCCGTGGTGCAGGAACCAGAGCGTCTCGTTCGACACGACGTCGTAGAACCGCTCGAAGTCGTCCTTCGGGAGGTCGAGCAGGTGCACCGGCTGGCCCTCGGCGGCGGGCAGGCCGTCGGCCGCGGCGCGCCGGTCGTCGTCGGACATGGCGGACGCGATCCACGTGGCGCGGCCGGAGTCGATGAGCGGGGCGAGCCCCGACACGAGCCCGCCGCCGCCGCGCCGGCCGACGAGGTGGCCGTCCTCCTCGTGGTAGCTCAACGGTCCCCGGTTGGACGCGATGACGACGGCCCGCTCGGACGTGTCCATCCGCCCACCCTACGGGGTGCCGGGTCGGGGTCCCGCCGTAGGCTCGGCGCCCGTGCGGATCGTCGTGGCACCCGACAAGTTCCGAGGGACGCTGTCCGCGGCCGAGGCCGCGTCGTCCCTCGCGGGTGGTCTGCGCGCCCTCGGCCACGACGTCGTGGAGCTCCCGCTGGCCGACGGCGGGGAGGGCACGCTCGACGTGCTCGGCGGCCCCAACCGCCGAACGACGGTCAGCGGACCGCTCGGCGATCCTGTCGACGCCGAGTGGCGCATGACCGGCCGGAAGGCCGTGATCGAGATGGCGCGCGCATCCGGTCTCGTGCTCGCCGGCGGCGCGGAGGAGAACGACGCGGTCGGCGCGTCCACGCACGGCACGGGCGAGCTGATCGCCGCCGCGCTCGACGCGGGCGCGAACGACGTCGTGGTCACGGTCGGCGGATCGGCGACGACCGACGGCGGGCTCGGCGCGCTGCGCGCGCTCTACCCGGTGCACCGGCTCCGTGGGGTGCGGCTCACGGTCGCGTGCGACGTGCTCATCCCGTTCGTCGACGCGGCGCCGCTGTTCGGGCCGCAGAAGGGCGCGACGCCGGCGCAGGTGCAGCTGCTCGTCCGGCGGTTGGAGCGGCTCGTGCAGGTGTACCAGGAGGAGTACGGCGTCGACGTCTCGGACCTGCCCGGCGCCGGCGCGGCCGGCGGGCTCGCAGGCGGGCTCGCGTGCGTGGGCGCGGAGCTGCTCAGCGGGTTCGAGCTCGTGGCCGAGCGCCTGGACCTCGAGGACGTGGTCGCGGACGCGGACCTGGTCGTCACCGGCGAGGGGTTCCTCGACGCCGAGTCGTTCGAGGGCAAGGTCGTCGGCGGGGTCGCGGAGATGGCGACGCACCTCGGCGTGCCCGCCGTGGCGGTGGTCGGCGAGGCCTTCGACGGCGCCCAGGACCTCGTCCCGACGGTCTCCCTGACCGAGCGGTACGGCCGGGATCGGGCGCTCGCGGAGGCGGCCGGGCTGCTCGCCGAGGTGGCCGGTCCGGTCCTGGACCTGGCCGTACGCTGACCCGTCATGTCCACGATGCCCCGGCTGATGGCCGTGCTGAACGCCTCGCCGGACTCGTTCTCCGGCGGGGTCGTGGCGGCGGGCTCCGTCGAGGACGAGGCGCGCGGCGCGGTCGAGGGCGGCGCGACGGTGCTCGACGTGGGCGGCCAGTCGCTGCGCACCGACCAGCCGGAGATCGCGGTCGAGGAGGAGCTCGCCCGCACCGTGCCGGTCGTGCAGGCGTGCCGCGAGTGCACCGCCGAGCTGCCCGAGGGCGTCGACATCTCGGTCGACACCTACCGCGCCGCCGTGGCCGAGGCCGCGATCGCCGCGGGCGCCACCATGGTCAACGACCCGTCGGGGCTACGGGACCGTGAGCTGGTCGACCTCGTGGCGTCGACGGGCGTGGGGCTCGTGCTGTCGTACAACCGGTCCGTTCCGAAGGTCCGCATCGGCCGGCACCAGCTGGTCGACGACCCGGTCGAGGACGGGCTGGCGTTCCTGTCCGAGCGACTCGACGAGCTGGCGACCGCCGGGGTGCGCGACGAGCAGATCGTGATCGATCCGGGGCCCGACCTCGGCAAGTCGCCGGCGCAGACGGTGGAGGTGCTGCGCTCGCTGCACCGCTTCCGCTCGTTCGGGCTGCCGCTGCTGCTCGCGCTGTCGCGCAAGGACTTCATCGGCGCCCTGACGATGACCGCGCCGCACGACCGCTCGGCGGGGCTGTTCGGCGTGCTCGCCGCGCTGCGCCTCGGGCCCGACGACCTGCTGCGGGTCCACGAGCCCGGGCGCATCCGGGACTTCTACGTGCTGCGGCAGGCCGTCGACGGCACGAGCGCCGTGGAGCCCGACCTCGTGCTGCCCGACCACCTGCGCCACGTGTCCAAGCCGGCCTGACGGCCAGCCGGCGCGGGTGCGGGAATCAGCGGGCCCCCGCCGAAGTTCCCTGGAGCGGCGATCTGGTGGAGAATCATCGCCCGGCCCGCCCGAACGACCCGGCGGTCCGCACGACCCGTAGAGGTGAGAGTGATGGTGACGATCAGGATCCCGACGACGCTGCGGACGCTGACCGGCGGCTCGTCCGAGGTGCAGGTCGAGGGCGCGACCGTGGGCGAGGCCCTGTCCAACCTCGACGGGGCGCACCCCGGGTTCCAGGACCGCCTCTTCGACGAGGAGGGCAACCTGCGCCGCTTCGTCAACGTGTTCCTCGCGGACGACGACGTGCGCTACCTCGACGGCGTGGGCACCGCGGTGACCGACGGCGCCGAGATCTCCATCATCCCGGCCGTCGCCGGAGGCTGACCGGCAGCACCGCCGGAGGCTGACCAGAGGCTGGATCCCCGTTCTGTTCGTCGACGGTCCGGGAATTCCTGACCCTTGGACGAACAGAACGCACGGGTGGGGCGGCGCGGGCTGCCGGCCCCGACCCGGCCGTAGGCTGCCGGTGTGGGTGACGACGAGCCCTTCGGCCACCTCCCCGACGACGCCGGGGACGAGGCCCAGGATCCGCTGCTGCCGCCGTCGCTGGCCGACGGTTCCGTCGGTGACGAGGCGGACGGTGACGACGGGGACGTCGACGAGCCGCGGCACCGGATCCCGCACCGCTACCGGTCGTCGTTGGGCGCCAGCGCGCTGGCGGCGGGGATGATCGGCCTGCGCGACATCCTCGAGGAGCCGAAGGACGACCGTCCGGTGGTCGAGCAGTTCCGCGGCGAGGACGACACCGACCGGCCGATCGAGGTCGAGCTCGACCCCGACGACCCGTCGGCCAGCGTCGTTCGGCTGCGCGACGTCGGCGACGGCTGACCGCTCGCCCCGCGCACCGGTCGATCGTCCCGCGGCGCGCGAGCCGTCAGACGGCGGCGAGGAGCCCGGCGCGGTCGGGGCCGAGCGACGGCTCCGGCGGTCGGTTGCCCCGGTCCTGGTACACGACCATGACGCGCCCGATGATGTCCGCGTCGCTCATCAGCGAGTCGGGCGCCTCGAGCAGGTTGAACATCCGCAGGAAGGCGCGGAGCACGACGGGATCGACTCGCATGGCCGGGAACAGGCCGTCGCGCAGCAGGCTCTTCACGAAGTCGGCGGGGTCGACGTCGCCGGGGGCACCGTCGCCGGGGGCGCCGTCGCCGCCCGTCGGGTCCACGAGCTCCGGCTCGGGTGCGGTCGCCGCGGCGCTGCGGGCCATGCGGTCCTGGTTCACCGCGGCGCGGTACCACGGCGTGATCTCGACCCGCGTGGCGTCCTCGTACGCGCGGGACCGGCCGGCGTGGTCCAAGCCGAACTCGTCGAGGAGGTCGGTGAGGAGCTGCGCCTGCACCATGGCGAGGCTGCACCCGCGCCCGTAGAGCGGGTTGGTGGCGGTGTGCGCGTCGCCGACGGCGTGGAAGCCGAGGACCACGGGCGCCTCGTCGTCGTCGAGGAACCGGCGTCGGCGGTTGATGAGCCCGCCCATGACCTCGACGTCGGTGATCGGTTCGGCGCGGTCCGGCTCGACGTACGCCGCGGTGGCGGGCAGCGCCCCGGCCACGCGGAGGAACCGCTCGGGATCGAGCAGGATGCGTCGGAGCTCGCCGTCGTCGGTGGCGACCGCGAGCGTGATCGAGAACGTTCGGTTGTCGCCGGGGAACACGCCGTACTTCAGGTAGCCGAGGTCGCCGCCGATCGGGCCGAGCTGCGGCGGGTAGTCCTGGCCGTCGAGCAGGGTGAAGAAGCGGGACAGGTAGATGATCCCGGTGTCCTCGACCTCCTCCGGGACCTCGACGCCGTGCGCCCCGAGCAGGGCGGGCACGTCCGCGCGGCGGCCCCCGGCGTCGACGACGACGTCGGCCTCGAGCTCCGTGCCGTCCTCGAGGACGACGGCGCGCACGACCGGGGCGTCGCCGCCCGCCGGGTCGGGCTCCGTGCGCAGCGCCGTCGCGGCGTGGCCGTGGATCAGCCGGACGGCGCCGTCGGCCAGCACCGACGTCCGCAGCACCCATTCGAACGTGGTGCGGCGGCAGGCGATCGCCACGAGGTCCTCGTCGCCCGGCATGGGGGTGCGGTCCATGCCCTCGGGCAGCATCTCGATGAAGTCCATCTCGGTCGCCCCGGCGGCGAACAGGGCGTCCAGCACGTCGGGGTGCCGGTCCCGCAGGAGGTTGCGCAGCCGGGCGAGGAAGGCGTGGGAGTGGCGCACCTGGGGCGCGCCGCGGCGGTCCCAATCGAACGCGCCGTGCGGATCCCGGGGGAGCGGCGTGTCGTCCCGCTCGACGAGCGTCACGGCGTGACCGGAGCGCGAGGCGCACAGGGCCGTGCCGAGGCCCGCCACGCCCGCACCGATGACCACGATCCGCGCCACGACGCCCCTCCCGCACGACCGGCTCGTTCTTGACCGACCGGTCAAGTCCAGGCGCACCGTAACGCCCGTGCCCCGTCGGCTCAAGGTCTGCCGCCGCTCCTGGCAACATTCCTTGACAGGCATATGCCTGGAAGGGCATGTTGAAGGGGTGACCTTCGCCGTGCTCGCCGAACCGCACCGCCGCCGGCTGCTGGAGGTGCTCCGCGACGGCGAGCGCCCGGTCGGCGACCTCGTGGACGAGCTCGGCCTCAGCCAGCCCGCGGTGTCGAAGCACCTGCGGGTGCTGCGCGACGCCGGGCTGGTCGAGGTGCGGCCCGATGCGCAGCGGCGGCTCTACCGGCTCCGCCCGGGCCCGCTGGCGGAGGTCGACGACTGGATCGCCCCGTTCCGCCGGCTCTGGGCCAACTCGCTCGACCGGCTCGACGCACACCTGGAGGAGCACCCATGAGCGCCGATCGCACGCACGCACGCACCACCGACCCCGCTCGGGAGGGGCGCCTCGTCGAGATCGACGGGCGGCCCGCCCTGCGCTTCGAGCGCCGGTACGCCCACCCGATCGAGCGCGTCTGGCGCGCGGTGACCGAGCCCGACGAGCTCTCGTCGTGGTTCCCGGCCGCGGTGGTCGGCGACCGCGCCGTCGGCGCCACCCTCCGCTTCGACGACGACGCGCAGCGGGCCGCGGCGCACGACGCGGGCGAGCCGACCCGGGCCGACGGCCCGGAGCTCACCGGCCGGGTCGTCGTGGTCGACCCGCCCAACGTCTTCTCGTTCACCTGGGGCCCGGAGCTGCTGCGCTTCGAGCTCGCGCCCGACGGCGACGGCACGCTGCTCACCTTCACGCAGGTGCTCAGCCACCGCTCCGTCGCCGCCCGCAACGGGGCCGGCTGGCACGTCTGCCTCCAGGAGCTGGACCGGCTGCTCGGCGAGCCCGCCGACGGACCCGACGAGGGCTTCGCCGTCTACGACGACTACGTCGCCCGCATCGGCCCCGCGCCCGGCGTGCCGGGACCGGACGGCTCGATGACCTGGGAGCGGGGCCACCACGTGTCGCCGGACGTCGTGCGGGCCGCGGTCGAGGGCGACCTCGCGGCCTGGGGCGCCGAGGCACACGCCCACGAACCGCTCGAGTGGGAGGTCACGGCCGACGGCACCGGGACCGTGATCCGGCTCACCCACCGTGGCATCGGCGACGACGCCGAGCTGGCGGCCACCTGGCACGCGCTGCTGCTCCAGCTCGACATGCACCTCGCGGCCGGGCAGCTCCTGCCGGCGGACCCCGACGACTTCGTCGCCACCTACCGGGCCCTCCTCCGCACCTGAGGGGCGGGCCGGCCGGTCACGCCGGGCTGTTAGCACTCCACCTTCGGGAGTGCTAAAACTCCTTGGCACTCCCCTGCCACGAGTGCCAGCCACGCGTGGCCCACCGGCACCGCATCCAACGGAGGATTCATGGCCAAGATCATCCAGTTCGACGAGGAGGCCCGTCGGCACCTCGAGGCGGGCATGAACCAGCTCGCCGACGCCGTGCGCGTCACCCTCGGCCCGAAGGGCCGCAACGTGGTGCTCTCCAAGAAGTGGGGCGCCCCGACGATCACCAACGACGGCGTCTCGATCGCCAAGGAGATCGAGCTCGACGACCCCTACGAGAACATCGGCGCCTCGCTGGTGAAGGAGGTCGCCAAGAAGACCGACGACGTCGCGGGTGACGGCACCACGACCGCCACCGTGCTCGCCTGGTCGATGGTCCGCGAGGGCCTGCGCAACCTGGCCGCCGGCGCGAACCCGATGGGCATCAAGCGCGGCATCGAGGGCGCGGTCGAGGCGGCCGTGTCGAAGATCCACGAGCTGGCCGTCGAGGTCGACTCGCAGGAGCAGATCGCCCAGGTCGCGTCGATCTCCGCGGCGGACGCCGAGATCGGCCAGCTGATCTCCGAGGCGATCGACAAGGTCGGCAAGGACGGCGTCATCACCGTCGAGGAGAGCCAGACCTTCGGCATGGAGCTCGAGTTCACCGAGGGCATGCGCTTCGACAAGGGCTACATCTCGCCCTACATGGTCACCGACACCGAGCGCATGGAGGCCGTGGTCGACAACGCCTACGTCCTCTTCGTGTCCTCCAAGATCACCAACGTGCGCGACCTCGTGCCGGTGCTCGAGAAGGTCATGCAGTCCAGCCGCCCGCTCGTGATCATCGCCGAGGACATCGAGGGCGAGGCGCTCGCCACCCTCGTCGTCAACAAGATCCGCGGCACCTTCAACTCGGTCGCCGTCAAGGCCCCCGGCTTCGGTGAGCGCCGCAAGGCGATGCTGCAGGACATGGCGATCCTCACGGGTGGCCAGGTCATCTCCGAGGAGGTCGGTCTCAAGCTCGACGGCGTCGACCTCTCGCTGCTCGGCCAGGCCGACAAGGTCATCGTCACCAAGGACGAGACGACGATCGTGAACGGCGGCGGCTCCAAGGAGGAGCTCGAGGGTCGCATCGCGCAGATCAAGGCGGAGATCGAGAACACCGACTCCGACTACGACCGCGAGAAGCTCCAGGAGCGCCTCGCCAAGCTGTCGGGCGGCGTGGCCGTCCTCAAGGTCGGCGCCGCCACCGAGGTGGAGCTCAAGGAGAAGAAGCACCGCATCGAGGACGCCGTGTCCACGACCAAGGCGGCCATCGAGGAGGGCGTCGTCGCCGGTGGCGGCGTGACCCTGCTCCGCGCCCAGGCCGCGGTCGACGACCACGTCGCCAAGCAGTCCGGTGACGAGGCCACGGGTGCGCTCATCATCTCCCGTGCGCTCGAGGGTCCGATCAAGCAGATCGCCGAGAACGCCGGGCTCGAGGGCGGCGTCGTCGTCGAGAAGGTGCGCTCCCTGTCGAAGCCGTCGGAGGGCCTCAACGCGGCCACCGGCGACTACGAGGACCTGGTCGCCGCCGGCATCATCGACGCCGCCAAGGTGACCCGCTCGGCCCTGCAGAACGCCGCCTCGATCGCGGCGCTGTTCCTCACCACCGAGGCCGTCGTCGCCGACGCCCCGGAGAAGGCGGCGGCCGGCATGCCCGGCGGCGGCATGGGGGACATGGACTTCTGATCGGCACCAGCTGATCGACGAGCTCGGCGACGTGCGAGGGCGGCCTGCGGGCCGCCCTCGTCGCGTCCGGGGCCACGCCGCCGCCACGCCGCCGCCGGGCGACCGGCCTCTCCGCCGAACTCGGGGGTCGCCCCGAGGAACCGCGTCCGCCGATCTCGGGGCGCATCGACCGCTGGGCGGCCCGTCACCCCCGAGATCAGCGATCCGGGCACGTCGGGGGCGCCCCGAGGAACCGCATCCGCCGAACTCGGGGCGCATCGACCGCTGGGCGGCCCGTCACCCCCGAGCTCGGCGATCCGGGCACCTCGGGGGGCGCCCCGAGATCCGTCCCGGCGGTTCCGGCGGGAGCCGTCAGGCGCCGGGGCAGCCGTCGAGCCCGGACGGGTCGGGCTGGAGGCCGCCGTCGCCGACGTCGACGGCGTCGAGCTCGCGGTTGTACGCGGCGACGAGGTCGGCGTCCGACATCGCGGGCACGGTGGCCGGATCGAGCCCGATCGACGCCGCATCGGCCTGCGTCATCTCCACGACCTCGGAGCGGCGGTAGGTCCCGTCGTCGGTGTCGAGCTGCGGGCCCTGCGCCGCCACCATGCGGTCGTACGCCGCCACGAGCCCGGGGTCGTCGAGCCCGTCCACCTGCTCGGGGGTGATGCCCGCGCGGGCGCCGTCGTCGTACAGGCCCTGGCGCACGTCATCCCGCCGCAGGGTGCCGGCGCTCGTCCGCAGGTTGCCGGGGAGGCGGATCGCCCGGTCGTAGGCGGCGACGAGCTCGTCGTCGGACATCGCGTCGACGGCGTCGACGTCGAGGTGCAGCCGGGTCGCGTCGTCGGCGACCCGTGAGTAGACGTCGTCCCACCTCACGTCGCCGTCCGCGGTGCGCAGCATCTGGCTGCCGTCGTCGCCCGACCCGTCGTCCTCGACGGACATGGCCTCCTGGACGGACAGGACCGTGGCCGGGTCGGGGGCGGTGATCAGGACGGGCTCGCCGAGGTGGGTGAAGTCGACGCGGGTCGTGCTCGAGGAGCTGACCCCGGCGAACGCGGTGCAGTCCTCGTACCGCTGCTCGATCCCCGGCGTGGTCGTGATCGTGACGCGGCGCACCGCACCGTCCTGGACGAGCACGGCGAGGTCGACGGTCGTGTGGTCGTCCAGGTAGCGCATCGCCGCTGACCACCGGGGCCCGCTCTCCTCGTCGGTCGGGGCCAGGTCGGTGAGCTCGGCGAGCCGGGAGGCCGAGAGCGTGCCGCGGTAGCGGTCGACCGCGACGCCGTCGACGGTGTCGGTGCCGTCCCGGTGGATGCCGGACGCGTGGAGCAGGGACGACGTCAGCCGCTGGACGTCGGCCGGCCCGGCGTCGGTCAGGTCGGGGAGCATGCCGAACCCGAACCCTTCGGCGTCGGTCGGCACCGGCGTGACCTGCACCCACTGCTTCCCGTGCAGGTCGTCGTCGGTGAAGCCGGACCCGGCGCCGTCGACCCAGCTGGCGTCGCCCGTACGCACGAAGCGCGTCGAACCGAAACCGTCGGTGGACAGCTCCATCGCGAGGTCCCGGCCCGAGAAGCTGCCGGTCGCGGTGGCGTCGGGGGCGTCCTCGTCGTCGAAGGACATCGTGAACCGGCCGCTCGACGCGGTCGTGTGCTCGACGGCGGACCGGTACGACGCGGTGGCGCCGTCCTCGTCCGTGCGCACCTCGTCCTCGCCGCGCCCGGTGCACCCGGTCGTGGCGACGACGACCAGCGCCGCCGTCAGCAGCGCTCCCCAGCGGATCCGCATGTGTCCCTCTCCCGGTCGAGGGCGGCCGCCCGCCGGCCGTGCCCTCGCCCCCAACGGTACCGACGTGGCGGTCGCGTGCAACCCGACGACCGGACCTAGCGTGCGGCCGATGGACTGGTCCCAGGTCGCGGTGGTCGCGCTCACCGTGCTGGTCGGGGTCGGGGCCGGGATGCTCTCCGCGCTGCTGGGAGTGGGCGGCGCGGTCATCACCACGCCGGCCGTCCGGGTGCTCGGTGCGACGCCGATCCAGGCGGTCGGCTCGACCGTGCCCGCCATCCTCCCGGGCGCGGTGGCGGGCACCCTCCGCTACGCGCGCGAGGGTCTGGTCGACTGGCAGGCCGCGCTCGGGCTCGGCCTCACGGGCGCGGTCACCGCGGTCGCCGGGGCGCTGGCCTCGGACCACGTCGACGGCCGCCTCCTCATGGTGCTCACCGCGGTCCTGATGCTGTGGTCGGGGGTGACGGTCGTGCGGGGCCGACCGAGCCCCGCCGAGGAGGCGGAGCGGCGCGCCGAGGGCGCGGCCGCGTCGGAGACCGACCTCGCGATGGTGTCGGGGCGAGCGACCGAGGACGTCGCGGGCGACGGCCCGTCGACCGGGACCGCGGCCGGGACGACGACCGACGCCTCCGGCGACGGGACGCGGCGCCACCCGGTCGGCGTCCTCGCCGTGCTCGGCGCCGCCTCGGGCTTCGTCGCCGGGCTACTGGGCGTCGGCGGCGGGATCGTGATGGTCCCCGTCCTGACGGGCCCGCTGCGCGTGCCGATGAAGTCGGCCGTCGCGTCGAGCCTGGTCGCCGTCGCCATCTTCTCCGTGCCCGCCCTCGTGACGCACTGGGCGCTCGGTCACATCGATTGGGCCTTCGCCCTGCCGCTGATGGTCGGCGTGGTGCCGGGCGCCCGCATCGGGGCCCACCTGACGATCGGTGCCTCGGAGCGGACCGTGCGCCTCCTCTTCGGCGCGCTGATCATCGTGCTCGCCGTCGTCTACGGGGCCTCCGAGGCCAGCGGCCTGTTCTGAGGCGCCGGCCGGGCGCTCGCCCGGGGCCCGTACCATGCGGTCGGTGGCACGAGCGCGAGCGCAGCGGATCCTCGCCCGTCGGTTCGACGGCGGCGACCGCGGGCGCGCCCCGGAGTCCGTGCTGGTGGAGGAGCCGCTCGAGCTCCGCCTCGACGGGACGACCGTCGCCACGACCATGCGCACGCCCGGTCACGACTACGAGCTCGCCGCCGGCTGGTGCTGGTCCGAGGGGCTCCTCGAGGGCGCGCCCGTGACCGGCATCCGCTACTGCGCGACCGGCTCCGCGGTCGACACGGAGTTCAACGTCGTCACGGTCGAGACCGGTGGCCGGGCCCCGACGCCGACGCCGAGGCTGACGGCGACCTCGTCCTCGTGCGGCATCTGCGGGACCGAGCAGGTGGACGCGCTGACCGACCGCCTCCGGCCGCTGCCCGCCACCGGACCGCTCGACGCCGAGGTGCTCGCCGGGATCGCGGCTCGGGTCGCGCCCGACCAGGAGCTGTTCGCGGCCACGGGCGGCAGCCACGCCGCGGCCGCCGTCGCCGCCGACGGCACGGTGCGCGTCGTGCGCGAGGACATCGGTCGGCACAACGCGGTCGACAAGGTGGTCGGGCGCATGCTCCTCGACGACCGGCTGCCCGCCACCGGCGAGGTGCTCTGGGTGTCGGGTCGGGCCAGCTTCGAGATGGTGCAGAAGGCGTGGGCCGGCGGGTTCGCCGCGCTCGTGTCGGTGAGCGCGCCGTCCTCGCTCGCCGTGGAGACCGCGGCGCGGGCAGGTCTCGTCCTCGTCGGCTTCGCCCGCGACGGCCGGCTGACCGTGTACGCGGGCGACGACCGCGTCACCGGCGCCGCACCCGACGTCCCGGAGGTCGACCGTGCCCGTGCCTGACCGCCCGCGCGTGGTGCCGCGGCCCGTCGCCGCCGCGCTCCGCCGCGTGGGCCTGCACCCCGACCTGTGGGCGAGCCTGGTGCCCAACGGCGTCGACCAGCAGAAGCCGCGGCACTACAAGGACATGGTCCGCATCGCGCGGGACAACGCCCACCACCCGAAGTACGCGTGGGACGTGCTCACCAGGGGGGTTTGCGACGGCTGCGCCCTCGGTGTCGCCGGCCTCCACGACTGGACGATCGACGGGGTGCACCTCTGCACCACGCGCCTCGAGCTGCTCGAGTTCAACACGGCCGACGCGCTGGACCCGCTGCTGCTCTCCGACGTCGCCGCGCTGTCGGGTCGATCGGGCCAGCAGCTCCGCGAGCTCGGCCGGCTGGCGCACCCGATGCGCCGCCGCCGTGGCGACGAGGGCTTCCGGCGGATCACGTGGGACGAGGCGCTGGAGGTCGCGGCGGGCGCGGTGGCCGCCACGCCGCCCGAGCGCGCCGCGATCTACCTCACGTCCCGGGGGATCACGAACGAGACCTACTACGTGGCCGGCAAGGCGGCCCGAGCGCTCGGCATCGCGAACATCGACTCCGCCGCTCGCGTCTGCCACGCGCCGTCGACGCTCGGGCTGAAGGCGACGATCGGGGTCGCGGCGTCGACGTGCTCGCTGCGCGACGTGCTCGAGACCGACCTCGTCGTGCTCTGGGGCACCAACCCCGCGAACAACCAGCCGGTGTTCATGAAGCACCTCGACCACGCCAAGCGCAACGGCGCCCGCGTCGTCGTCGTGAACCCGTACCTCGAGCCCGGCCTCGACCGCTACTGGGTGCCCTCCACGGCCGAGTCCGCCGTGTTCGGCACGCGCATCTGCGACCTCCACGTCCCGGTCCGCCCGGGCGGCGACCTCGCGTTCGCGAACGCGGTGCTGAAGCGGTTGATCGCGTCGCGTCGCGTCGACCACCACTTCATCGACCGGCACACGGAGGGGTGGGGCGAGCTGGTCGAGGCGCTCGACCGCATGGACCTCGACGAGCTCCTCGCCGACGCCGGCGTGGACCACGCGACCTTCGAGGAGTTCTGCCGCCTCTACGGCGACGCCGACGGCGCGGTGCTGATCTGGTCGATGGGCATCACGCAGCACAGCTTCGGCGTCGACGGCGTGCGCTCGATCGTGAACGTGGGCCTGGCCCGCGGCAACGTCGGCCGGAACGGCGCCGGGCTCATGCCCATCCGCGGCCACTCCGGGGTGCAGGGCGGCGCCGAGATGGGCGCGTACGCCACGGCCTTCCCGGGCGGCGAGGTGATCGATGCCGCCTCCGCCGCCCGCCTCGGCGAGGCGTGGGGCTTCCCCGTACCCGGCACCCCCGGGCTCACCGCGCCGGAGGCGGTGGATGCCGCGGGCCGCGGCGAGATCGACCTGCTGTGGATGTCGGGCGGCAACCTCCTCGACGTGCTGCCCGACCCGCCGGCGGTGCGCGCCGCGCTCGGCCGCGTGCCGACCCGCGTGCACCAGGACGTCGTCGTGACGTCGCAGATGCTGGTCGAGGGCGACGACGTCCTGCTCCTCCCGGTCACCACGCGCTACGAGCAGGAGGGTGGCGGCACGTCGACCACGACCGAGCGGCGCGTCGCCTTCTCGCCCGAGATCCCGAGGCAGGTGGGGGAGGCGCGCAGCGAGTGGCGCCTGTTCGGCGACGTCGTGCGTCGGGCCCGACCCGACCTCGCCCCCGCGTTCGACTGGCCGACCAACCAGGCGCTGCGCGCCGAGATCGCGCGCATCGTCCCGTCGTACGCGGGCATCGAGCACCTCGAGCGCACGGGCGACGCCGTCCAGTGGGGCGGCCGGCACCTCTGCTCGGGCGGCGCGTTCCCGACGCCCACCGGTCGCGGCCGGTTCAGCGTCGTGGAGCCGCCGAGGTCGGAGGTGCCCGAGGGCCGCTTCCTCGCCACGACGCGCCGTGGCAAGCAGTTCAACTCGATCGTCTGGTCGCGGACCGATCCGCTGACCGGCGCGCCGCGCGACGCCGTGTACCTCGACCCCGCCGACGCGCGGGACCTCGGCGTCGGCGACGGCGACCCCGTCCTGCTGCGCTCCGGGACCGGAGAGATGGCGGCGCGGGTCCACCTGGCGCGGCTGCCCCGGCGGACCGTGCAGGTGCACTGGCCGGAGGCCAACGGGCTGCTCCCCGGCGGTGCCGAGCACCGCGAGCCGGGCTCGAAGATCCCCGACTTCCAGGCCGTCGTCGAGATCCTCCCCCGCTGAGGGTCGCCCCCCCGACCGGGCTCCCTCGCACGCCCCACGCCCGTTTCGGCGTACCGAGCGGTCCGATCACGACCACCGGGTACGCAAGAACGGGAAGGGGCCGCGTCGGTGGGGTGGCGGAGCCTGGCGGCGATGCCGGGTGGGACCTTCAGCGGCGGCGGAAGCGCTCGATGTCCCGGCGCTCCTTCTTCGTCGGCCGGCCCGAACCGCGCGACCGCTCGCCCCACGCCGCGTCGACGGACGGGCGCGGCGAGCGGTGCAGCTCCTCGCCGAGGATCTCGTAGCAGTCGACGGCGACGGGGGCGCCGACCCGCTTCGCGATGGGCCGCACCACCCGGTAGGTGCCCGTGCGGTCCGCGCGCCGCGCCTCGACCACGTCGCCCGGCGACACCCGGCGCGCGGGCTTGACCGCCTCGCCGTCGATCCGCACGCGGCCGCCGCTGCACGCGTCGGTCGCCGCCGTCCGGGTGGGGTAGAGGCGCACCGCCCAGAGCCACGCGTCGACGCGGACGCGATCGCTGTCGCTCACCCGACCAGTGTGACCGCTCGCACGCCCGCCGCGCCCGGGGCCGGGTGCCCGGCGAGCCGGGCCGTCCCTACACTCGGGCCCATGACCGAGCCCTCCTCGCCCAGCGTCGGCGTCGCCGTCCTGCACCTGTTCCTCCGTACGACGCCGCTCACCGACGGCGCCGAGGTGCTCGCCGCGATCAAGGGCGCCGAGGCCGCGGAGGTCCAGGTGGTGTGCGCCGCGCTGCTCGGCCACAAGGCCGACCTCGGCGTGATGGCGCTCGCCGCCGACCAGTGGGAGCTGCGCCGGTTGCAGACGGCCCTCGTCGGCGCCGGGCTCGAGCTCGTGGACAGCTACGTGTCGCTCACCGAGACCTCCGAGTACGCGCAGGGCCTGCCCGACGAGATGAAGCAGGCCCGGCTGCACCCCGTGCTGCCGCCGGAGGGGAAGCCCGCGTTCTGCTTCTACCCGATGTCGAAGAAGCGCGACGTCGGCGCCAACTGGTTCTCGCTCGAGTACGACCGCCGCAAGGAGCTGATGTACGAGCACGGCGCGTCGGGCCGGAAGTTCGCCGGCCGCGTGCTGCAGGTCGTCACCGGGTCCACCGGCACCGACGACTTCGAGTGGGGCGTCACCCTGTTCTGCGTCCACCCCGACGACGTGAAGGACGTCGTGTACACGATGCGCTTCGACGAGGCGTCCGCGGTGTACGGCGACTTCGGCACCTTCTACGTCGGCATGGTCGCCGACCCCCAGACGGCCCTGCGTGAGCTCGGCGTCGACTGACTGGTCGCCGGCACCGGTCTGGGCCGCGCCCGGACCGACCGAGGCGCCGGCCGAGGAGCGGGACGGCACGCCCCGGCGCCGGCGCCGTG
>JAEVZA010000317.1 GCA_023392475.1 Actinomycetes bacterium
CCGCGGCGCCGAGCAGCGCCCCCGCGACGGCGAGCGCCCGCCCGACCGGGCGGAAGGCGTACGCCCGCAGGAAGCCCGCGGTCAGCGCGACGACCGAGCGCCAGCCGTAGCCGGTCGGGCTCTCCACGTCGGAGCGCACCTCCACGGTCACCGGCGCGCGGCTCGAGGCGACGACCTCGGGCAGCATCAGGTGCGGCGTCGCGCCGCCGTCCACCAGGGCGAGGAGCCGGTCGGCGAGCCCGCGGTCGGACAACAGGTAGGAGCTGCCGACGTCGCTGACCGGCAGGCGCAGGAGCCGGGCCACGCCGTTCACGAACGTCGACCCGACCCGGCGGGCGGTGGAGGTCCGCGGGCGCACCCGGCGGGCGAGGACCAGGTCGTGCCCGTCACGGAACCGCGCCACGAACTCCGGGATCGCCTCCGGCGGATCCTCGAGGTCGGTGTCGATCACGAGGATGTGCCGCCCGGGCGAGGCCTCCGCCACCCCGACGAAGATGGCCCGGGTCTGGCGGACGTTGCGGGCCAGCCGGACGCCTCGCACGCGCGGATCCTCCTGCGCGACCGCCTCGATCTCCGACCACGACCCGTCGGGGCTCGCGTCGTCGACGTAGAGGACCTCGGCGTCGATGCCTTCGCGATCGAGCACCGCGATCAGCCGGCGGTGGAACTCGCGGAGCGTGCGGGCGCCGGCGTACACCGGCGCGACGACCGTGACGCTCAGGCCCATGCGCTGTCGGACCAGCGGTGCAGGACGTACGACGACCGGCACAGCCGGATGCTCCGCTGGCTGCAGATCATGTTGACCATCGGGTAGTTGGTCGACTGCGTCGTCCACTCGAGCAGGCGGTTGCCGGTCAGGCTGTTGTTGCAGATGAAGGCGGTGAAGCGGTCGCTCCCCGGCGGGGCGTAGAAGGCGCGGAACCCGAAGCCGTTGCCCGCGATGGACACCCCGTGCCGCTCGAGGTGCGACCAGTGCCGCCAGATCCCGAGCCCGATGATCCGGTCCTCGTGCATGCGCAGGATCAGCGCGTCGGCCCCCTCGCCCGCGAGCCCCCGGTCCAGGAGCCGCCGGTAGAGGGCGTTGCAGAGGTCGTCGGGCAGCCGCGGGTCCGCGTGGTAGTGGTCCTCGGTCAGCTGGTCGGCGCCGACGCGGACCTCGTCGAAGGCCTCCGACGGGATGGGGGGGTCGATCCCGATCCGGTGCAGCTCGATGTCGGGCGACTCCGGGTCGGGGTTCTTCGCCGCCCGGTCGAGGTCGTTGACGTAGGTCAGCGAGTTCTCCATGACGCGGAACCCGCACTCCTGGGCGGCGAGGAGGGTGGCGCGGTCGTCCCCCTCGACCCGCAGCACCAGCAGCCCCTCGGGGCCGTCGACCGCGGCCCGGAGGAGCCGGGTCGCGACGTCCAGGCGCTCGGGGCCGCCCGGCGGGTCCGACACGACGGGTCCGACGTCCCAGAACGGCGTCCCGAAGTGGCCGGTCAGGTCGTCGACGGGGACCACCGACACCTGGCCGCGGACGCGTCCGCCGTCCTCCAGCAGGAGGTGCTGGCCGGGGCCGGCCAGCCGGGACGCGGTGCGGTCCCGCTGGTCCGCCTCGGCGACGTCGGGGTGACCGAACAGCGCCAGGTAGCGCAGGGGCGCGTAGGGCGCCGACCCCGCCAGCTCGAGGAGCGCGGGGAGGTCACCCGGCTCGACCGATCGGACCTGTTCGCCCACCACGCCGTACACTGGCCCCTCAGACATCGAGGCGACCGCCCCCGACCACCACGGCCGACATGGTACCCGTGACGGCGTCCCGGGGCCCGGGCGGGCCGGCGGGGCAAGGGGGTTCATGGTGCTCACGGTGCCGCTGCACGACGGAGCCGATCCACGGCTCGGCGACCTGGTCGCCGCCGACCTCGACCGCGTCGGGGTCTCCGCGGCGACCGACGTCATCCCCGAGGGCCGGCTCGGCGCCTACCGCGAGATGGTGGACGAGGCCGTCCGGGCGGACGCCGACCTGCTGCCCGCCGACCGGCTCGACGCGGAGTACGGCCGGGTCGTGTTCCTCCCCCACCACGAGCCCGGATTCCTCGACCTCCTGGAGGTCGACCGGCTGATCGACCCGTGCGACCGGGTGCTCGGCGCCGACGCCACGCTCTACACGATGACGTCCGGCTGCCAACCCGCCGGCGGGAGCGGCCGATCGCTCCACGTCGACACGTCGATCGCCGTCCCGGGGTTCACCGTCGGCCTGGGCGTCCTCGTGCTGCTGGACGACTTCGACGAGCGGAGCGGGCCGACCCGGTTCTTCCCCGAGGAAACGATCGCGCCACCGGATGCCGACGAGTTCGAGCGCCGCGCGCTCGAGCTCCACGCACCGGCCGGGAGCGCCTGCTGGTTCCGCGCCCGCCAGTGGCACGACGCCATGGCCAACCGCACGGACCACTGGCGACGCTGCCTGATCCTCGCCCTGGTGCGCCCGTGGGTGAGACAGCGGTTCGACATGGCGCGCATGGTCCCGACGGACCCGGCCGAGCTGTCCCCGCGCGTCCAGCAGAAGCTCGGCTTCGACCTGCTCGCCCCGGGTTCCTACGACGAGTACTACCTACCGGCCGGGGAGCGGCGATCGGCCCTGCTCGATCGGGCGCGCCGGCCGTGAGC
>JAEVZA010000393.1 GCA_023392475.1 Actinomycetes bacterium
GCTCACGCTCGTCCTGCCGACCCGGGGCGGCGACGGTGGCTGACCGCTACGTCGTCGTCGGACTGGCCCGGTCGCGCTGCCGCTGGTTCGGCGAGCTGGCGCGGTGGGCGACCGCTGCCGTGGCGCCGATCGAGTTCGTGAAGTGCCTGACCGCGGAGGAGGCACGCGCCGTCATGGGCGCCGGGCGGCCGGTCTCCGCGCTGCTGGTGGACGCGGGGATCCCCCGGCTGGACCGCGACCTCGTGTCCGCGGCCGAGGCGGCCGGGGCGCCCACGATCGTCGTCGGCGGTGCCGGCGAGCGGGACTGGGACGGCATCGGGTTCGCCGCGGTGCTCGACGACGACTTCACGCGGGACCAGCTCGTCGAGGCGCTCGACCGCCTGGCCCGGCAGGTGTCCCGCACCGCGCGGCGACCCACCACGCGGGTCGACCTGGCCGGCGCCCCCGAGCTCGGGCTGCTGGTCGCCGTGACCGGGACGGGCGGGACCGGGGCGTCGACGATGGCGATGGCGCTGGCGCAGGCCCTCGCCGCCGACCGGGACACCGTGCTGGTCGACGGTTGCCGGCGCGCCGCGCTCGCGATGTACCACGACGTCGGCGACGTCATCCCCGGCCTGCCGGAGCTGGTGGAGCTCCACCGCGGCGACGAGCCCGACCCCGACCGCATCCGCGAGCTCGAGTTCGACGTGCCGGCCCGCGGCTACCGGCTCGTCCTCGGCCAGCGACGCCCGCGCGACTGGGCCGGCGCACGACCGGGAGCGGTCGCCGCGTCGATCCGTGGCCTGCGCCGGGCGCACGCCGCGGTGGTCGTCGACGTGGATCCGGACGTGGAGCGGGAGGAGGACACGGGCTCGGTCGACGTCGAGGAGCGGCACGCGGCGACGCTGTCGTCCGTGGGCGCGGCCGGCGCCGTGGTCGTGGTGGCCGGGCCCGGGGTGCACGGACTCCACGGCGCGGCGCGCCTCGTCGCCGACCTCCGCTCGGCGGGCGTCGACCCGACGCGGCTGGTGCCGGTGCTCAACGGCGCGCCGAGGAACCCGGCGCTGCACGTCCAGTGGTCCCGTGCGCTCGCCGAGCTCACCGCGGAGCGGGCACCCGACGGCCGGCGCCTCGCTCCGGCGGCGTTCGTCCGTCGGTTCCGGGACCTCGAGTCGCGGCACCGGGCGGTCGAGCCCCTGCCGCCGCGTGCCGCCGCCGCGCTGGCGCGGGCGGTGCTGCCCGTCGCCGACGCACCTCGGCGGGACGAGGGGCCGGTGCCCGTGCGCATCCGACCCGGCGACCTCGGTACCGACGTGGAGCCGCGCGTCGGAGCGGGGGCGGGAGCGCGGTCGTGAGCGCGTTCGTGGAAGAGCACCCGATCGCGTCGCCGCTCGAGGAGATCGAGCGGTCGGTCCAGCGGCGCGCCAACGACCTCTCGCTGGACGTCGCGACGCCGGAGGGCGAGCACCGGCTGGTCGAGCTGATCGACGACGCCGTGCGCGAGTGGTCCGACGAGCACTCCCGTGGACGGCGGCCGTTCGACCTGCCCGATCCCGGCGGCGTCGCGGCACGGGCGTTCCGGAACCTCGCCCGGTACGGCCCGCTGACGGACCTCCTCACCGACGACGACGTGTGGGAGATCATGGTCAACGCCCCCGACGAGATCTTCGTGCGACGGCACTCCGGTGGCAGCCGGTTCCACGACGAGGTCTTCCACGACGACGACCACGTCGCCCGCACCCTGACGAAGCTGCTCGACGACGCGTCGACCTCGCACCGCAAGCTCGATCCGGTCGAGGGCCTCCAGGACGCCCAGCTGGACGACGGGGCACGCATCCACATCGTCCACGGCGACCTCAGCCGCGGCGGCCACCTGATGGTGAACGTCCGGAAGTTCACGGGCGTGGCGATCACCCGCCTCTCGGAGCTCGTCGACCGCGGCAGCCTCACGGCGCCGGCCGCCGCGCTGCTGGCCGCCGCGGTGCGGGCCCGGCTGAGCATCGTGTTCGCGGGCGCGCCCGGCGCCGGCAAGACGACGCTCCTCTCCTGCTGCTCGGCGGAGCTCGACCCGTCGCTGCGGGTCGTGATCGCCGAGGAGGTGTTCGAGGCGGACGTCGCGGTCGCGAACGTCGCATCGATGCAGACGCGGCCCGCCCGCACCGACCGGCCCGCCGTCGACCTGCGGCGGCTCGTCGCCGGCTTCCTGCGCATGGCACCCGACGTGGCGATCGTCGGCGAGGTGCGCGACCGCGAGGCGCTGCCGCTGCTGCTCACCCTGTCATCCGGCGTCACGGGGTTCACGACGATCCACGCCGGATCCGCCCGGCAGGGGCTCACCCGCCTGCGCTTCCTCGCGCAGCTCTCGGACCACGCCCGGGACCTGCCGCTCGCCGCGCTCAACAGCCTCGTGAGCGAGTCGATCGACCTCGTCGTCCACACCGAGCGCGGCGCCGACGGGCCGCAGGTCACGTCGATCATCGCCGTCGAGGACCTCGTCGCCGGACCGGAGGCCGTGCAGTTCACGGTGACCGAGCTCTTCCGACGGGACGCCGCTGGACGGTTGGCGTGGACGGGCGACCTGCCGGTGCGGGCTGCGGAGCGACTGGCCCGGCACGGCACCGAGGTGCGGGACCTCGTGACCGAGGAGCGCGGCGCGTGACCTCCCTCGTCCTGGCCGCCGTCGCGGCGCTGGGCACGGCGCTGCTCGTGACCCCGGGCGGCGTCCGGCCTGGCGATCGGCGATCGCCGGCGAGCGCGGCGCGGTCGCTGCGCCGACGTACGGAGCAGGGGCTCGAGC
>JAEVZA010000414.1 GCA_023392475.1 Actinomycetes bacterium
TGCGACGCGCCGTCGAGCACCGGTTCGGGCACGCCGGCATGGCCGAAGCGCACGTCGACGAGCTCGACGTCGGGAGCGCCGTGCACCGGCTCGGCGTCGACGGGGTGGGCGGGGTCGCGGACGGCGGGGTCCCGATCGGCCAGCTCGAGGATCCGCCCGGCCGCCGCGGCGCTGCGGTCCCAGTGCTCGACGGCGGTGGCGAGGGGCTGCACCGACTCGAACGCGGCGAGGGCGACGAGCGGCAGGACGGCGAGCGTCACGCCGTGGATGCCGCCGTCGGCGAGGAGCCCCGCGCCGATGGCCAGCACGACGGTGGCGCAGGCGCCGGTGGCGAGCCCCGCCAGCGCCGCGCCGGTGGCCCGGACCCGCGCGAGGCGGTCCTGTGCGTCGAGCTGGCGCCCGGTGGCGCCGTCCACCCGGTCGACGAGCAGGTCCTCTCGTCCGGCGGCGACGAGCTCGTCGATGCCGTCGAGCCCCTCGACCACGAGCGCCGTCACCTCGGCCGCCGCGGTGACCGACGTCGCGGCCGGCCCGCGCACGAGGTGCCGCGTGAGGAGCGGGATCGCCACGCCGCACAGGAGCGCGAAGGCGACGAGGGTGACCGCGAGCCACGGTGACCACACGCCGAGGATCGACGCGGCGAGCGCGGTCGTCAGGGCGGCGACGATGGGTGGGACGGCGACGCGGAGCGAGACGTCCTGGAGGGTGTCGACGTCATCGGCGATCCGCGCCACGAGGTCGCCGTGGCGGTCGTCCACGAGGGCGGCGGGTGCGAGCGGTTCGAGCGAGCGGAAGAGCCAGACCCGGATGCGGGTCAGCGTGCGGAACGTGCCGAGGTGACCGACGTATCGCTCGAGGTAGCGGGCGACGACGCGGGTGACGGCGAACGTCCGCACGCCGGTGATCACGAGCGCGAGGTCCTCGGTGGAGGTCTCGACCGCGGCGCGGCTGAGGAGGTAGGCGGCGAGGGCGATCAGCCCGATGCCGGACCCGGTCGTGACGAACCCCAGCGCGGCCGTCGCCAGGATCCACCACCGGTGGCGACCGGCGATCCGCAGCAACCGCACCCCCCACCCCCCACCCGAACCGCCAGATCCGCGTTCTGACGATTGTTCGTGCTGCCTGGCAGCGCGGATCGTCATGAGAACGCGCTCCTGAACGCATTCCTGCTGACGGGCCGGGTCATCGACCGGCCTCGGCGACGACCCGCCCGGCGTCGAGTCGGACCACGCGATCGGCCGCGGCGATCGTCGCCGGTCGGTGCGCGATGACGATGGCGGTCCGCCCGGCGAGCAGCGCGCCGACCCGATCGAGGACGTCGGCCTCCGTGTCGGGGTCCAGGTGGGCAGTGAACTCGTCGAGCACGACGAAGGGGGCGTCGGCCAGCACGGCTCGGGCGATCGCCAGCCGCTGGCGCTGGCCACCGCTCAGCCGGAGGCCCCGTTCGCCGAGCACCGTGTCGAACCCGTCGGGCAGGTCGTCGACGAAGGCGCCGGCGCCCGCCGCCGCGGCGGCGTCCCGGACCCGTTCGATCGGTGCGTCGGGCGCGGCCAGTCGGATGTTGTCCACGACGGTGCCGGCGAAGATCGTCGGGTCCTGGGGCACCCACGCCACGGACCGGCGCCAGGACCGCAGGTCGATCGCTGCGAGCGGCGCCCCCGCCACCGCGATCGAGCCAGCGTCGGGTTCGAGGAACCGCAGCACCAGCCGCGCAACGGTCGACTTGCCGGCGCCGCTCGGTCCGACGAGCGCCACGGTCTCGCCCGCCTCGACGTGGAGCGACACGCCGCGCAGCGCCGGCGTCGGCGCCCCCGCGTAGGAGAACGAGACGTCGTGCAGCGACAGCCCACCGACGGTCACGGGCGTCGCGGGCGCCGGCGAAGTCGCCGTCGCCGTCGCCCTCGCGGTCGCCACGCCCGGCGCGACCGGCAGCGCGAGCGCCGCGGTGATGCGCTCGATCGCCGCCGTGCCGCTCTGGCCGGCGTGGTACTCGAGGGCGAGGCGACGGAACGGCAGGAAGAACTCGGGCGTGAGGACGAGGACGGCGAGCGCCGGGCCGAAGGCGAGGTCGCGCTCCACGAGCCGGAAGCTCACCTGCACCGCCACCAGCGCGGTGGCCGCCGTCGCCGCCCACTCCATCACGAGCGACGTCTGGAACGCGGTGCGGAGGACCTCCATCGTCGTCGACGCGTGGCGGGCGCTCACGCTCCCGACCGTCTCGATCGCCTCCTCGGATCGCCCGAACGCCTTCAGCGTGCCGAGGCCGCGGAGCAGGTCCAGGTAGAAGGACCGCAACCAGCCGAGCTCGTCGAAGCGGCGCTGGGTCAGCGCCCGCGTCCGGCGGCCGATCACGGCGAGCAGCAGCAGGAGCATCGGCCCGGTGAACAGCAGGATGAGGGTCGTCCACGGGTCGATCACGAGGATCGTGCCGAGGACCATGACCGGCACGATCGCGGCGAGCGCCCGGGTGGGCAGGAACGACGTGACGTACGGGTCGAGCGCGTCGACGGCGGGCCCGACCGTGGCCGCGAGCTCGCCGGTGCGCTCGGGGCGCACGCCCGTCGGGCCGACGGCGACGAGGTGGTCGGTGAGCCGGTGCCGGAC
>JAEVZA010000420.1 GCA_023392475.1 Actinomycetes bacterium
GGCGTGACCGCTGCGGTGGCGACGGCGGCACGGTCGGATGCCTCCGCGGGTCCGGACGTCGCGGTGGCTGCCGTCGTCGTCGGCGTGGCGCTCCCGATCGGCGCGGCGTTCGGCGTGCTCGTCGGCGTGCTGGCGGGCGCCGTGTGCGCCGCGCTCTCCGCCCTCGTCGAGGACGGGTCCGGCGCGGCCCCCGTCCGCACCTACGCGCTCACCGCGTCGGCCGTCTGCTCCGGGCTCGCGCTGCTCGGGTTCGTCGCGCTCCTCGTCGCGACCGCCCTGCCCGGGTCGCCGGCGTGGCCCCAAGCGGTGGACCCGGTCGCCCTGCTGGCGGTGGTCGGCGTGGTCGCGGCGGCCTCCGCCCCGATCGGCGCGGTGGTCGGCCGGTCGGTCCACCAGGCCGCGGGCGCCGCCGCGGCGTGAGTCCTCCCCGCCGCGCGGAACGGTGATCCGGCGGCGCCGTCGCGGCAGGTCGGGCGGCGCGCGCTGCCGGTAGCGTGGGTCCGGTGAGCGACCCCCTCCGACTGCTGACCGTGCACGCCCACCCCGACGACGAGTCCTCCAAGGGCGCGCCGACCGTGGCCAAGTACCGGGCCGAGGGCATCGGCGCCACGCTCGTCTGCTGCACCGGCGGCGAGGCCGGCGACATCCTGAACCCGGCCATGGACCGCCCCGAGGTGCGGGAGCGGCTGGCCGAGGTGCGGCGAGAGGAGCTCGACGCCGCGGTGGCGATCATCGGCTACGACCGCGTCGACCTGCTCGGGTACCACGACTCCGGCATGCCGGAGACGCCGGAGAACGAGCGGCCCGACAACTTCTGGAACGCGCCGCTCGACGAAGCCGTCGGCAAGCTCGTGGCGATCATCCGCCGTGACCGCCCGCAGGTGCTCGTGACCTACAGCGACGACCAGCGCAACTACGCGCACCCCGACCACCTCAAGGTCCACGACATCACGCTCCCGGCGTTCGACCGGGCCGGCGACCCGGACTGGTACCCCGAGGCCGGGGAGCCCTGGCAGCCGCTGAAGGTGTACTACACGGCCTGGTCGCGGGATCGCATGCTCGCCCTGCACGACAAGTTCCTCGAGCTCGGACTCGAGTCGCCGTTCGACGACGAGTGGCTCGAGCGGGTCAACAACTCGGCGCAGGACGACCGCTTCACCACCCAGGTCGACATCACCGACTTCTACGAGGTGCGGGAGAAGGCGCTGCTCGCCCACGCCACCCAGGTCGACCCGACGTCGCCGTTCTGGTTCGGGCTGCCCACGGACGTGACGCGGGACCTGCACCCCTACGACGACTACATCCTCGCCCGGTCGCTGGTGGACACCGACCTGCCCGAGACCGACCTCTTCGCCGGCGTCCCGGGTCGGTCGTGAGCGCCCTCGCGGAGCGCCTGGGCCACGGCCCCGACGCCCGGCTCCTCATCGTCAACTGCGACGACCTCGGGATGTGCCACAGCTCGAACGAGGGCGTGTACGACTCGCTCCGGACCGGGGTCGCCACCTCGGCGACGCTGATGGTGCCCTGCCCGTGGGGCCGCGAGGCCGCCGCCCGCTACCGGGGCGAGGACGTCGGCGTGCACCTCACGCTGACGGCCGAGTGGGAGCTGTACCGCTGGGGCCCGATCACGCAGTCGCCCTCGCTGCTCGGCGGCGACGGCGGGTTCCCGCGGACCATCGAGGACGTGTGGGACCACGCGGACCTCGACGAGGCGCGCCGGGAGCTGCGGGCCCAGGTCGAGCGGGCCATCCTCTGGGGCTTCGACGTGA
This sequence comes from Actinomycetes bacterium, assembly GCA_023392475.1. Lineage (GTDB taxonomy): Bacteria > Actinomycetota > Acidimicrobiia > Acidimicrobiales > Microtrichaceae > JAEVZA01. The sequence continues at coordinate 1,770 of JAEVZA010000420.1, forward strand.
CGCACCTCGACTCCCACATGGGCACCGTGCAGCTCCGCCCGGAGTTCTTCGACATCTACCTCGAGCTGGCCGTGGAGTTCGGCCTGCCGATCCGGTTGTCGGGTCGGGCCACGCAGGAGCTCGTCGGGTTCCCGTTCCGGGACCTGGCCGACGAGGAGGGCGTCGTCGCGCCCGACCACTTCGTCTACTACTCCGGCGTCGGCGCCCGACGGGCCTTCGAGCGCACGCTGCACGACCTCCGCCCCGGCGTGACCGAGATCTACGCGCACCCGGCGACCGACCACTCCGAGCTGCGGTCGCTCGCCCCCGACTGGGCGAACCGGGTGGACGACCACCACCTGCTCACCCGCGACTCCGAGCTGCGGGCGATGATCGAGCGGTCGGGGGTCCGGCTGATCGGCTGGCGCGAGCTCCGAGACCTCCAGCGCGCCGGCTGACGCACGCGTCCTCCCGGCGGCGGCGCCGACGCCTCAGTCGCGCTTCCAGGGGGTCTCGCCGATCTCGAACGCCCGCATCGAGGCCGACTGGCTCGCCGTGGCGAGCAGGTGGCCCCGCTCGTCCCAGATGTGCGCGGCGCCGTGCCCGTAGCCGCCGGCGGCGAGGTGGGGGCGGAGGTCGATCAGCACCCACTCGGTCGGCTCCGCGAACGACCCGAGCCGGATCGTGTTGTCCAGGCTCACGCCACCGCCCACCACCCGCAGACCAGCGGCGACCGACAGCGGCACCATGTCCGCGAAGAACGCGACCGTCGACCGCGTGACCGGGACGCCGTCGCGGCGACGGACCCACATGCAGATCCGTCCGGGACCGGGGTCGGGGTGCTGCGACACCTCGGGCTCGCGGTACTCGACGACCGTGCTGAACCCGGTGTGCGGCGGCAGCATCGACGGCTTCAGCTCGACCCCGGCGTTGCGCAGCATCACGCCGAACGGACCGCCGCGCGGGGTCGACTCCTCGGGCGGCGACACGACCGGCGCGTTCTCGAACGAGCCGGTCAGGCCCTCGGGCCGCAGGTGCCCGACCGCGCCGAGCGAGGCGAACATCACGACCCCCGCCCCGTCCGTGCCCGTGACGCGGACCTGGCTCGTCCGGCGCCCGGAGGCGAGCACCTCCGCGAGCACCGAGACCTCGGCGTCGGCCGGCGCGGTCGCCACGAACTGCGTCGTCATCCAGACCGCCGAGCCCTCGGAGACGAGCTCCGACGCCGCGATCGACACCGCGATCGCCGTTCCGCCGTAGAGCTGCCCGTCGAGGCGAGCCAGGTGGTCCTGCACCACGAACCCGTAGCGCCCGGGCTCGTCCGTGGCGTGCAGTCCGAGGAACTCGACGTCGGAGGACATCGGGGCACCGTAGCGACCGGCGGCCGATCGCACCCACCTCCGGTGCCCCGGCAGGCGCTACGACGACGGGACGGGGAGATCCTTCGCGCACGCCGACCACAGGCCCCGACCGGCGGCCCGCGCCTCGGCGACCGCCGACCGGAAGTCGTCCACGTGGGCGACGTTCGGGGGGTACGTGAGCAACCCGGCGTACCCGTCCCGCGCGAGCGCCAGGTTCACGAACGACCCGTCGGCGCCGTACACGTAGGCGAGCAGGCGGCCGTACCGGTCCCGCTCCTCGACGTCGAGCACGAGCCGCACCCGCGTGCCCACGGGCAGCAGCTCCTTCGTGTGCGCGGAGGCCTCCTCGCCGAAGCACTCCACCGGCGAGTTCGGCTTCACGCTCTCCGGCGTGTCGATCCCGATGAAGCGCACGCGCTCCTCGTTCCCGCCGACGTCGGCCACCAGCGTGTCGCCGTCGACCACGCGGACGACCGTCGCGTTCGTGCCGTCGCCGTCGGCCGGGTCGGGGGCGCCCCCGGCGTCCCGCCCGCACCCGGCGAGGCACGCCACGAGCGCGACCGCGAGGACGAGGCCCGGCGCGCGCCGCCGGGTGGTCGGGATCCGGCCGGGGGACGAGGCGCTGCGCTCGCCCGCCGGCCGGCCCACGTCAGATCCGCTCGATGATCGTGCCCGTGCCGAGGCCGCCGCCGCAGCACATGGAGACGAGCGCGGCCTCGCCGTCGGTCCGCTCGAGCTCGTAGAGGGCCTTGGTCATGAGGAAGGCGCCGGTGGCGCCCAGCGGGTGGCCGAGGGCGATCGCTCCGCCGTTCGGGTTCGTGCGGTCCAGGTCGGCGCCGACCTCACGTGCCCACGCGAGGACGACCGACGCGAAGGCCTCGTTGACCTCGAAGACGTCGAAGTCGGAGATCGTGCGGCCCGTGCGCTCGAGCAGCCGCTTCGTGGCGTCCATCGGGCCGGTGAGCATGAGCACGGGGTCCACGCCGACGAGGCAGGTGTCCACGATCCGTGCCCGCGGCGTGAGCCCGAGCTCGCCGGCCTTCGCCGCGGTCATCATGAGGACGGCCGCGGCGCCGTCCGAGATCTGCGACGACGAGCCGGCGGTGTGGACGCCGTCCTCCCGGGCGACCGGCTTGAGCGTGGCGAGCTTCTCCAGCGTCGTCTCGCGCAGCCCCTCGTCCCGGTCGACCACGTGGGTGGCGTCGGTCGGCTTGCCGTCCTCGCCGAGGTCGGGCGCGGTGACCGGGACGTACTGGCCGGCGAACCGGTCCTCCTCCCACGCCTGCGCGGCGAGCTGCTGGCTGCGGAGCCCGAACTCGTCGCAGTCGGCGCGCGTGACGCCCCACTTCTCGGCGATGCGCTCCGCGCCCTCGAACTGCGACGTGAACTCGTAGCGGCCGAAGTAGCCGCGGGGGATCGGCACGCCGAGGCCGAGCTGCTTGTTCGAGTTGGAGCCGATCGGGATGCGGCTCATCGACTCGGTGCCGCAGGCGATGGCGACGTCGACCACCCCCGAGCCGACGAGCGACGTGGCGAGGTTGGTGGCCTGCTGGGAGGAGCCGCACTGCGTGTCCACCGTGGTGGCGGCGGTCTCGAGCGGGAGACCGGCCGAGAGCCACGCGGTGCGGGCGATGTTGAAGGACTGCTCGCCGACCTGGCTGACGCAGCCGCCGACGACCTGGTCGACCTCGAGGGGATCGATGCCCGTGCGCGAGACCAACTCGGCCTGGACGATGGACAGGAGCTCGGCCGGGTGCACGCTCGACAGGCCGCCCTTGCGGCGGCCGATCGGGGTGCGGACGGCGTCGACGATCACGACATCGGAGGGTGCAGCTTCCATGGGCGCATCCTACGGTCCGCTCCCGCCGGGCGACCCGGCCGCGGACCGCTGCGTGGGCTCAGGCGGCCCGGTTCGAGCGGCCGGCCGGGTGGCGGAGGAGGTCCGCCTGGCGGGCGAGCTCGTCGTCCCGCTCGGCGGCGCGGGCCTCGTCCCGCTCGTGGGCCCGACGGGTGGCGTCGGCCAGCGC
>JAEVZA010000409.1 GCA_023392475.1 Actinomycetes bacterium
GTGCTGGACTGGCGGGCGTGAGCGGATCCGGGACCACCGCCGCCGCGGCCCGCGGCGTGACGATCGGCCCGGCGAGCACGCTCGTGCCCGGACCGGGGCTGCCGCCGGGGCTGCGCATCGACGCGTCGAACAACAACGTTGACCTCGCCGTCCACGGCGACGAGATCTACCTGGCGTGGCGCACGGCGCCGGTGCACTTCGCGCACGAGGACGCGGCGATCCACGTGGTGCGCGGCCGGCCGGGGGAGTGGCACCACGAGCTGACCATCGCCGTCGGCCAGGACGTGCGGGAGCCGCGCCTCGTGAGCTGGCGGGGCCGGCTGCTCCTCTACTGGTTCACCGCGGGCGTGACCACGCTGCGCTTCGAGCCCGACCGGGTGTGGGTCACGGCGCGCACCGGTCCGGGGCGGTGGCGCCCGCCGGAGTGCCTCTCCGGCCCCGACCACGTGGTGTGGCGCGTGCGCCCGGTCGGCGACCGGTTGCTGATGAGCCTCTACCGCCACGCCGGCAGCCTCTACACGCGCCACCCCCGGCCGCTCTCGGTCGAGCTGTGGGCGTCGGACGACGGGTTCGACTGGGCGCCGCTCGACCCCGACCACCCGGAGGTCCACCACGGCGGGGCCGAGGCCGACCTGCTGGACGTCGGCGACGGGTCGGTGGCGGTCGTCGTCCGCAAGGAGGGGCCGGCCGGCGGGTGGGGCAGCGACATCGGCTGGGCCGACGCGGACGATCCGGGGTCCTGGCACCTGCGGCCCGATCCCCGGAAGCTCGACTCGCCGTTCCTCTTCAGCGAGCACGGCCGGGTCCTGCTGGTGTGCCGCCGCCAGCTCGCGTTCGGCGGGCGCTTCGACCTCGGGTGGCGACGCGGCTCCGACGTGACGCGGACGAAGGCGTACCAGGCGCTGTACTCGGCCACGCCCAAGCGGACCGCGCTGTACGAGGTGGACCACCGCGCCGGTGCCCTCACCCACCTCGGCGACCTGCCGTCGGCCGGCGACACCGCGTTCGCCGGCGGCGTGCCCCTCGGCGACGGGCGCTGGCTCGTCGCGAACTACACGTCCCGGACGGACCGCGGCTGGTGGCCGTGGGCGTACGGCCAGCTGCGCCCGACCTCGCTCTACTCGCTCGAGGTCAGCGTCGAGGCGTGACCGGCGGGCCCGCCGGGACCCAGACGTACGAACCGTGCGACGCGGGCTCCACGCGCACCTCGAGGCCCTCCGCCCAGCCGAGCCGGTCGAACGCGGTGCGAAGCGTCCGCATCGAGCGCTCGTTCGACGACGAGACGAAGAAGCGTCGCGGCCGGTCGCCGGCGCGGAACCCGTCGAGGTAGCCGGCCACGATGGCGGCGCCGACGCCGCCGCGGGCCCAGGGCTGCACGAAGTACTCGAGGTTGCGCGACAGCGGGTTGGGTCCGATGTAGCCGGCGCGGCGGCCGTCCACCTCGACGACGGCGACGGGCCGCCGAGTGGCGAGCAGCGCGCGCGCCGGCGCGATCCCGAGCTGCAGCGGCGCCTCCACCCAGTGGTACTGCGAGCCGATCTTCTCCGGGTCCAGCCCCACGGCGGCGAGCCACGGCAGGTCCGACCGCCGTGGTCCACGCAGCGCCACCCGGTGCTCCGGACGCGCGTCGTCGGCCACGTCCGGCGACCGTACCCGCGCACCCACCCTGTCTACGCTCGGAGCCATGTGGCGCACCCCGTTCCGGTCGGCCGTGTTGGGCGTGGGGGTGGTGGCCGTCGTGCTCGCGGCGGCGTCGTGCGGCGGCGACGACACCGCGGCCACGACGACGACGGGGAAGCTCCGGGCCACGACGACGACGGCACCCGGCACGACGTCGTCCACCGCGCCGACCGCGCCGACCCCGTCGACGGCACCGGGCACCCCCGCGCCGGGTGCGACGACCACCAGCGTGCTCGAGGGCGTGCCCGGGACGACGCTGCCCGACGGCGACCAGGTCGGCTACCTGCGCTCCATCGACCTCGGGCAGGGCACGATCACGGTCGACCTGGCCGAGCTGCTGACCGGCCCCGCCGCGGTCGCCGCCGCCCGAGAGGACACGGGCCACGCCCTCACGGGTGATCCGCTGTACATCCGCAACCGCGACCCGAAGCTGTACACGATCCCGGTCGACCCGTCGGGGTCGTACGCCCTCATCTTCGCCGGTGCCGGCACCGGTCCGAGCTCGATCGGGCTGGAGGGCCTGGCGTCCGCGATCGGCGGCGACTGGGGCGGCATCAGCCGTCCGAACCCGCCCTTCAACCTGACCGTGCAGGACGGCCGGCTCACCGCCGCCGTCCAGATGTCGGCGCCCTGACGCCGTCCCCCGGGCGGGTGCCCGTCAGGCCAGCCGCTCGACCACGTGGTCGATGCAGCGCGTGAGCGCGGCCACGTCGTCGGGCTCGATGGCCGGGAACAGCGCCACCCGCAGCTGGTTGCGGCCGAGCTTGCGGTACGGCTCGGTGTCGACGATCCCGTTCTCCCGGAGCACCTTCGCGACGGTGGCCGCGTCGACGGCGTCGTCGAAGTCGATCGTGGCCACGACGTGCGAGCGCTTCGCCGGGTCCTGCACGAACGGCGTGGCGTGCTCGTGCGCGTCGGCCCAGTCGTAGATCGCGGCGGCCGACCGGTCGCAGCGGCCGGCCGAGAACTCGAGCCCGCCGTTCTCGAGGATCCACATCACCTGCTCGGTGGCGAGGAAGAGCGTGGCCAGCGCCGGGGTGTTGTAGGTCTGGTCCTTGCGCGAGTTCTCGAGCGCGACGCCGAGGTCCAGGAACGCCGGCACCCACCGGTCACCGGCCGCGATGCGCTCGATCCGCTCGATCGCCGCGGGCGAGCACGCGGCGAGCCACAGGCCGCCGTCGGACGCGAGGCACTTCTGCGGGGCGAAGTAGTAGACGTCGACCTGCGAGGCGTCGAAGCGCAGGCCGCCGGCCGCCGAGGTGGCATCGACGAGCACGAGCGAGCCGTCGTCCGCGCCGGCCGGGCGCTCGAGCGGCATCGCCACGCCGGTCGACGTCTCGTTGTGCGTGAGGCAGTAGGCGTCGATCCCGGCCGCGGCCTCGGCCAGCGGGTGGTCGCCCGGGTCGGCCGAGATGACCTGCGGCTCGTCGAGGAACGGCGCCGCCTTCGTGGCCGCGGCGAACTTCGACGAGAACTCGCCGAACGTGAGGTGCTGGCTCCGCCGCTCGACGAGGCCCGACGTGGCGGCGTCCCAGAAGGCGGTGGTGCCGCCGTTGCCGAGCAGGACCTCGTAGCCGTCGGGCAGGGAGAGGAGCTCGGCGAGGCCGTTGCGGAGCTCGCTCACCTTGAACTGCACCGTGGCCTGGCGGTGGCTCGTGCCGAGGAAGTGCGGTGCGGAGCCGACGAGCATGTCGATCGCGTCGGGGCGGATCTTGGACGGACCGCAGCCGAAGCGGCCGTCGTGGGGAAGGAGTTCGTCGGGGAGGGCGATGTCGGGGGTGCTCACGCCCACCAGTGTGTCGGCCCCGGCGGGGCCCCTGCGACACGGTTGCCCGACCACCGGGGTCCTGTGCGTTCGGCGTGCTGAGCGTCACGTGCGCAGCAGGATCTCCGTCCGGTGGGCGGGCCGGAACCCGTGCGGGGGGCCGGTCGGGCGACGGGTAGCGTTCGCGGCATGACGACCACCTCCAGCACCGGCCGGATCGCCCGGCGCGTCGCCGCCATCGCCCCGTCGGCCACCCTCGCGGTGGACGCCAAGGCGAAGGCGCTGAAGGCGGCCGGCGAGCCCGTGATCGGGTTCGGGGCGGGTGAGCCCGACTTCCCCACGCCCGAGGCGATCGTGGCCGCGGCCGTGGAGGCCTGCGCCGATCCCCGCAACCACCGCTACACGCCCGCCGCCGGCCTGCCCGAGCTGCGGGAGGCGATCGCCGCCAAGACCGTCCGGGACTCGGGCGTGTCCGTGGAGCCGTCGAGCGTCGTCGTCACGAACGGCGGTAAGCAGGCCGTGTACGAGGCGATCCTCGCCATCGTCGACGACGGCGACGAGGTGCTGCTGCCCGCGCCGTACTGGACGACGTACCCCGAGCCGATCCGCCTCGCCGGCGGCACGCCGGTCGTGCTCCCCACCACCGAGGACACCGACTTCCGCGTGACGGTGGACCAGATCGAGGCGGCCCGCACCGAGCGGACGAAGGCGCTGCTGTTCGTGTCGCCGTCGAACCCGACCGGCGCCGTCTACCCGCGTGACGAGATCGAGGCCATCGGCCGCTGGGCGCTCGAACACGGGATCGTGGTCGTCACCGACGAGATCTACGAGCACCTCACCTACGACGGCCACGAGCACCACTCGATCCTGGCCGTCGTGCCCGAGCTCGCCGACCAGTGCATCGTGCTGAACGGCGTCGCCAAGACCTACGCCATGACCGGCTGGCGGGTCGGCTGGCTCATCGCGCCGCCCGACGTCGTCAAGGCGGTGTCGAACCTCCAGAGCCACCTGAGCTCCAACGTCGCGAACGTCTCCCAACGGGCGGCGCTGGCCGCGGTGTCGGGGGACCTGACCGCGGTGGAGGCGATGCGGGCGGTGTTCGACCGCCGCCGACGGGTGATGCACGGCATGTTCTCCGACATCCCCGGCGTCACCTGCATGGTGCCGCAGGGCGCGTTCTACGCCTTCCCGAACCTCAGCGGGCTGCTCGGCCGGGACCTCGGCGGGCGCACCGCGTCGACCACGCTCGAGCTCGCGGACCTGGTCCTCGAGGAGGCGAAGGTCGCCTTCGTGCCGGGCGAGGCGTTCGACGCGCCCGGGTACGGCCGGTTCGCGTTCGCCCTCGGCGACGAGGACCTCGAGGAGGGCATCGCCCGGATCCAGCGCCTGGTCGCGGGGTGAGCGCGGCCGGGGCCGCCCCCGGTCCCCCCGCCGACCACGAGCTGCCCCACGGCTCGTGGCCCTCCGCGCTGACCCCGGCCGCCGCAGCGGCCGGCGCGGTGCGCATCTCGCTCACGTCGCTCGACGCGGACGCGTCCGGTCGCACCGTGCTCCGCTGGTCCGAGCTCCGGCCGGCGGAGCGGGGCCGCGTGGCGGTGCGACGCGTGGTGCTCGCCGACGACGGGACCGCGGCGTCCGCCCCCGCGGACGACGGCCCGCCCTCGGTCAACGCCCGCAGCGGGGTGAACGAGTACGGCGGCGGCGCGTGGTTCGTCGACCGCGACCGGCTCGTCTGGTGCGACGCCGCCACGCAGGCGTGGACCACCGGGGACGGCGCGGCGGCCGAGCCGGTCACGCCCGAGCCGCCGCGGCGCCACGGGTGGCGGTACGCCTCCGGGTCGGTCACCCCCGACGGGCGGTGGATCATCTGCGAGCGCGAGGTGCACCCGGGCTCGGAGGACCCGGGCACGCCGCCGCTCGACGAACCCGCCAACGAGCTGTGCGCCGTCCCGGCCGCGGGCGGCACGCCGCGCACGCTCCTGCGCGAGGGCGACTTCTGCGCCGCGCCGGTGCCCTCGCCCGACGGCCGGTCCCTCGCGTGGCTCCGCTGGGACCACCCCGACATGCCGTGGGACGCCGCCGCCGTGTGGGCGGCGGCGCTGGTCGAGGACGCCGCCCGCACGCTCCCGCACGCGGACGCCCGCCCCGTCGCCGGCGGTCCG
>JAEVZA010000412.1 GCA_023392475.1 Actinomycetes bacterium
GTGCAGGCCGCGGCGGTGCTGCACGGCGAGGACGTCGAGGCGGTCGCCGCGGCGTGGGGGCGACCGCACGGCGAGTGGGTCGAGCCCGACGGGCACGGCGGCGACATCGACGTGCGCGCCGCCTACGCCTCGAGCCGCGACCGGTCCTGAGCGCCGCGGTCGATCAGGGGCAGAGGCGGCGGAGCGCGGCGTCCGCACCGCCGACGATCTCCCCGAGCAGCTCGGCCACCGTCGGCAGCTCCTCGATGACGCCCACGACCTGGCCGGTCGGCAGGATGCCGACCTCCGCGTCGCCGTCGACGACGGAGGCCTTCGTCATCATCGGGGCGTTGGCCGCGAGCGCGACCTGCGACCAGGTCAGCTCCTGGTCCTTGCGCATCTGCAGGCCGGTGCGGAGCAGGTCGAGCGTCGACACGCCGGCCTGCTTGCGGAACCGGAGCGCGTTGCCGGCGGCCCGCGGGAAGCGGAGCAGCCCCGGCGACCGCTCCAGCGCGTCGATCATCGCGGTGCGGATCACGCGCTGCGGCGCGCCGTCGATCGCGGTCGTGACGACGGTGCCGGTGAGCGGCGTGCCGAGGTAGATCTGCTTGACGTGGTCGGGCACCCGGCTCTCCGCCGTGAGCAGGAAGCGCGTGCCCATCGCCACGCCGTCGGCGCCGTAGGCCAGCGCCGCCGCGAGGCCCCGGCCGTCGTAGAAGCCGCCGGCCGCGAGCACCACGACGTCCGTGCCGGCCACGCCGTCGACCACCTGCGGGAGGAGGAGCGAGGTCGGCACCGACCCGGTGTGGCCGCCGCCCTCGCCGCCCTGCGCGATCACGGCCTTCACGCCCATCGCCGCGACCTTCTCGGCGTGGCGCTTGGCACCGACCGTGACGATCGTCGTGATGCCGGCGTCGGACAGCCGCTGCACCTGCTCCGCCCGCGGGGCGGCGGCGAAGCTCGCCACCGGGACCGACTCGCTGACGAGCAGGTCGATCCGCTGCGCGGCGTCGGGCTGGTTGGGCAGCAGGTTGACGCCGAACGGACCGTCCGTGCGGCTGCGCACCTTGGCGATCGCGGCCCGCAGCTCCTCGAGCGTCATCGTCGCCGACGCGAGGATCCCCAGCCCGCCGGCGGCCGAGGTCGCCGCGGTCAGGTGGGCCCCCGAGACCCACCCCATCCCGGTCTGCACGATCGGGTGGCGCACCCCGAACAGCTCCGTCGCCCGGGTGGCGAGCGCCGGGTGGCGCCCGCCGGCCGGCTCACTCATCGGGCACTTCGGTGAAGCGCAGCCCACCCGGGTCGATGCGCTCGAGCTCCTCGATCTCGGCGCCCTCCGGGCCGCGGGACACCGGGACGTCGTCGGGCACCACGAGGTCGAAGCCGGTCGCGGCGACGACGTCCTCCACGGCCACGCCCGGGTGGACCGAGCGGAGCCGCATCGTGCGCACGCCCGACGGCTCCCCGTCGGGGGCGACGAAGTCGAACACGCCGAGGTTGGACACGACGTGGCGCACCTCGTGGAAGCGGGCCACCGTCGGGCCGAGGTCCGCGGCGCGGTCGTAGCCGATGCCGCACACGACGTCGACGGCCGGGACGAACACCTTCGGCGAGTGGTTCGGGACCCAGTAGCTCGTCGTGTGGTTGATCGTGTTGCCGGGGGCCCCGCGGAAGCCGAGCAGCTGCGAGCGCGGGCGCGTCCAGTCGCCGATCGCCGCGATGTTCTGGTTGCCGTGCCGGTCGACCTGCGTGGCGCCCATCATCACGTGGCGCTTGCCGCGCCACAGCAGCCCGAACATCTCCCGGTACGGGTTCCACTGGCCGACGACGCGCTGCGCGAGCCGCTCCGCCTCCGGGAGCCCCACCGGGGGCACGTCGTCGATCAGCGCGTAGTACCCGTCGGTCAGCGCGAGGTGCGGCTCGAAGGTGGCGGCAGCGAGCCGGCCGCCGATGAGGGGCAGGTTGCCGATCGGGTTGCACAGCCGCTCGCCGTCGCCGCGGAACACCTCGGCGATGGCGACCGCGCACACGTCGGCCCGTCGTGGATCGCTCACTTGGACGCCTCCGCGAGCTCCGTCGTCTGACTCACTTGGACGCCTCCGCGAGCTCCGTCGTCTTCCGCTGGTAGCCGGCCTCGTCGAGGTCGAGGAACTCGGCGCGGAACTCGTCCCACGCCTCGTCCGACTTCGCCGTGGCGGCGTAGCGCCGCTGGAACGCCTCGTCGCGCCCGTAGTCGGGCAGGCACTCGGTGAAGTGGGCGCCGTGGGGCGCCTCGACCACGCCGGTCACGTCGAGCCGCGAGATGCGCTGGTGGGTGATGTCGATCCCGCCCGCGAGGTCCTCGGTGGGCACGACCCGCTCGCAGCTGACGAACGCCCGGTCCGCGGCGCGGACCAGGATGTCGTCGAAGAACGGGTCCTCCCCGAGCCACACCGCGTTGCCCGACTCGTCGGCGCGGTGCTGGTGCACCAGCGCCACGTCGAGCGGGAGCGCCGGCGCCGCGATCAGCTCCTCGAACTCGCCCGACGACGGATCGGCGTACGGCGACGTCACGGTGCGGATGTCCGGCATGAACCGGGGGATGTCGGAGCCGAGGCCGGCCCGGGTGGGCAGGAACGGCACCCGCCACGCCGCGGCCTGGATGCCGAGGAGGAACATGCCCTCGTCGAGCTCCATCGCCTCGATCGTCCCGGCCTGGCGGGCGGCCCGGTAGTTCGGCTCGAGCGGGATCGAGTCGAGCGACACGAACCCCGACACGACCTTCGCCGCCTGGCCGCTGCGGCACAGCAGCCCGACGTCGGGCCCGCCGTAGGCGACGATCGTGAGGTCCCGCAGGTCCGATCGGAGGATGGCCCGGACGAGCGACATCGGCTTGCGCCGGCTGCCCCAGCCGCCGATGCCGATCGTCATGCCCGATCGGAGCTCGGCCACCACCTCGTCCTCGGTGCAGCGCTTGTCCGGTCCCGGCACGGTCCCCCTCGGTGTCGCAGCCGCCTCGGTCGGTCGGCTCGGTCGGCCCACGGCGCCCGGTGCTCGGACCAGGACCTGACGGGTCGTCAGATACGAACCTAGACGGGTGCGCGCCGATCGGTCGAGACGGCCGGTAGCGTCGGACGGTCGGCCCGGCCGCGGTCCCGCCGCCCCGGTGGACGACGAACCACCCACGGAAGGACCTCCGATGCCCCGTCTCCGCACCGCCACCCTGCCGCTCGTGGCGCTCGTCGCCGTCGGCGCGCTCCTGCTCGGCGCATGCAGCTCCGACGACGACGCGTCGTCGAAGAAGACGACCACCACCGAGGCCAAGGGCGGTTCGAAGTCGACGACGACCACCATCTCCAAGGAGGAGTGGGACTCGAAGTTCGCGGCCGCCAAGGGGAAGGTGGACGACGCCAAGGGCGACGTGTGCCAGCTGCTCGCGGTGTCGACGGGCCTCGACGACCTCCCGAACCCGACCACGGCGGCGCAGGGCAAGGACGCGGTCGACCTGCTGGTCACGCTGCTGAACGACATCGCCGACACCGCCCCGCCGGAGAACGCCCAGGCCGCGGCGGCGATCCGCAAGACGGCAGACGCCATGCGCAAGGAGGGCGAGGACTCGAACTACTCCGACAAGTTCCTCGCCGGCCCCAAGGCGCTCGAGGACTCGGAGTTCGGCTCCGCCATGCAGACGTTCAGCTCGGTCGCCCAGACGAAGTGCGGCACGACGTCGACGACGGCCGCTCCCTGAGCGGGCGCTCCGGCGACCGGACCGCCACGGTCACATCTGGGAGGATCGGCGTCATGACGTTCCGCCGACTCACCGCCGCCGTGCTCGCGGTGGCCGCCGTGGGTGCCCTGGCCGCGGGGTGCTCGTCCGACGACGACGCCTCGGGCACGAGCGGGAAGCGCTCCACCACGAGCACCACCATCGCCACGCCGACCACGGTGAACGACGCCGACTTCCAGCAGGCGATCCAGACGTCGGAGGCGCTGATCAAGGACGCCGGCTCCGACGCGTGCAAGCTGCTGCAGACGTTCGCGCAGGCCTCCAACCTGCCGACGCCGGCCAACCCGAAGCAGACCGAGCAGGGCGTGCAGGTGGTGGTCGACCTGTTCCGGTCCGCGGCGTCGGCGCAGCCGGCGCCCCCGCCCGCCGACGCCGAGGTCCTGCGCCAGGCGGCCGACGCGCTGGTCGCCGAGGGCAAGGCCAACGGCTGGGACCCGAAGTGGCTGACGACCGGTGCGGGGCCGAGCTCGATCAAGGACCCGAAGGTCGCCGCCGCGTTCCAGAACTACCAGACCGAGGTCGCGAAGACCTGCGTCGGTCCGAGTTCCACGACGGTGCCCTGACGGGCGCCGGGCGCTACTTGGAGTAGTCCGCGTCCCGCTTGTCCACGAAGGCGTCCCGCGCCTCGTCGGACACGCCGGTGAGGTTCAGCTCGAACGTGAAGCCCTGCTCGAAGCGGTAGCTCCGGTTGACGTCGACCGGGTCGATGCCGTTGAGGGACTCCTTGGCCCGCCGGATCACCGTGCGGCTCTTCGTGCAGATCTTCGCCGCCACCTCGAACGCCGCGGCGCGCAGCTCGTCCTTCGGCACCACGCGGCTGACCGACCCCCACGCCGCGAGCAGCGACACGTCGACCGGCTCGGCCGTGTACACCATCTCCCGCATCCGGTGCTGCGGCACCAGCCGGGCGAGGTGGGTCGCGGCGCCCAGCGCGCCCTGGTTGACCTCGGGCAGCCCGAAGCGGGTGCCCTCCGCGGCCACGATGACGTCCGCGTTGCCGACCAGGCCGATGCCGCCGCCGAGGCAGAAGTCGTGCACGGCGGCGATCACCGGCACCTCGCACTCGTACACGGCCTTGAACGCCGCGTAGCACCCGCGGTTGGCGCCGATCAGCGCGTCGAAGCCCTCGGTGCTCTGCATCTCCTTGATGTCGACGCCGGCGTTCCAGCCCTTGCCCTCGGCGCGGAGCACGACCGCGCCGACCTCCGGGTCCCGACCGGCGGCCGTGACCAGTTCGGCGAGCTCGAACCAGCCGGCGACGGTCAGCGCGTTGACCGGCGGGTTGTCCATCACGACCTCGGCGATGCCGTCTGCGGTGCTCACGGTGGTTGCCACGGGCCGGACCGTACCGGCTGGGTCCCGCCGACGGCGAGGTCGGCGAGCGCCGCCAGGAGCACCGGGTCGCGCAGGTACGCGCCGTGGCCGCGGCCCGACGTGGGCAGCGTCGGCACCCGGCCCACCGGGTCCTCGCCGTAGAGAGGCGCCGCCACGAGCGGTACCACCGCGATCGGGTCGCCCCGCTCGCGCACGGCCACGAGCGGGACCCCACGCTCGGC
>JAEVZA010000013.1 GCA_023392475.1 Actinomycetes bacterium
GGGGGAGCAGACCACACCTTCACGATGATCCTCGGCGAGGAGCTGGGCCGGGCTGCGTCGCTCGGCGTGTCGATGGCCCTGACCGTCCAGACGGACATGGCCACGCCCGCCCTGCACCGCTTCGGCACCCACGAGCTCAAGGAGCGGTACCTGCGTCCGGCGATCGCCGGGGAGCAGGTGGCGGCGATCGGCGTGTCCGAGCCCGATGCCGGCTCCGACGTGGCCGGCCTGCGCACCCGCGCGGTGCGCGACGGCGACGAGTGGGTCATCAACGGCACCAAGCTCTGGATCACGAACGGCACGCAGGCCGACTGGATCTGCCTGCTCTGCCGGACCTCCGACGAGGGCGGCTACCACGGCATGTCGCAGGTGATCGTGCCGACCGACGTGGCGGGCTTCTCGGTCAGCCGGAAGCTCGACAAGCTCGGCATGCGGGCGTCGGACACCGCCGAGCTGGTCTTCGACGACGTGCGGGTGCCGGTGTCCAACACGATCGGCGACATCGGTCGCGGCTTCCAGCAGCAGATGGCGCAGTTCCAGAACGAGCGGATGATCGCCGCCTACCAGATGGTCGGCGCCACCGAGCTCGCGCTGGAGCGGACCGTCCAGTACCTGCGCGAGCGCCAGGCGTTCGGCGCGCCGCTGCTCGCCAACCAGTCGCTCCAGTACGAGCTGGCGGACATCGCGGCCGACCTGGACCTGATCCGGCACCACAACTGGGCCGCCGTGGCCGCTCTCCAGGACGGCGAGGACATCACCCGCCAGGCCACGGTCGCCAAGCTGAAGGCCGCCCGCCTCGCCCGTCGCATGGCCGACGTCGCCGTCCAGTACCACGGCGGCATGGGCTACGTGGAGGAGCTGTGGCCGGCCCGGTTCTTCCGGGACACGCGGCTGTGGTCCATCGGCGGCGGCGCCGACGAGGTGATGCTGCGCACGCTGGCGCGCATGAACGGCATCGTCGGCGACTGATCACCCCCGCCCGTGGTCCGCGAGCGATCTCCCAAGGTGGACGCGTCCACCCGACCGGTGCGCAAGCGCCGCGCCGGCCTCGGCGCGACCGCGCTCACGGTCGGCGCGCTCGGCATCGTCTTCGGCGACATCGGCACGAGCCCGCTCTACGCCTTCCGTGAGACCTTCGAGGGCCACGGGATCCCGGTCGACAGCGCCAACGTCATCGGCGCCTGCTCGCTGATCCTCTGGTCGCTCATCCTCATCGTCTGCATCAAGTACGTCGTGTTCGTCCTCCGGGCGGACAACCACGGGGAGGGCGGCATCCTCGCCCTCACCACGCTCGTGGTCGGTCGCGGCAAGGTCACGGTCCGGCGGCTGGCGGTGCTGCTCGTCGTCGGCCTGTTCGGCATGGCGCTGCTCTACGGCGACGGCGTGATCACGCCGGCGATCTCGGTGCTGTCCGCGACGGAGGGGCTGAAGGTCGCCGCGCCCGCGCTCGACGTGTGGGCCCTCCCGCTGGCCGTCGTCATCCTCGTCGGGCTGTTCGCGATCCAGAAGCGCGGCACCGGCGGGGTCGGGAAGCTGTTCGGCCCGGTGATGATCGTGTGGTTCAGCACGCTGGGCGTGCTCGGCCTCGGCCGTCTGCTCGGCAACCTCGACGTGCTCGCCGCGGTCAACCCGCTGCACGCGCTCGAGTACCTGACGAGCAACGGCTTCGACGGGTTCCTGTCGCTCGGGTCCGTGTTCCTGGTCGTCACCGGCGGCGAGGCGCTGTACGCGGACCTCGGCCACTTCGGCCGGCGGCCGATCCGCATGGCCTGGTTCTACGCGGCGTTCCCGGGCCTCGTCCTCAACTACTTCGGGCAGGGTGCGCTCCTCCTCGAGGACCCGCACGCCATCGAGAGCCCGTTCTTCCTCATGGGCCCGCAGTGGGCGCGGTGGCCGCTGGTGATCCTCGCCACGATGGCCACGATCATCGCCTCGCAGGCCCTGATCTCGGGCGCCTTCTCGCTGACCGTCCAGGCGATGCAGCTCGACTACCTGCCACGCCTCACGGTGAAGCACACCTCGGCCCACCACATCGGCCAGGTGTACCTGCCCCTCGTGAACTGGCTCCTCGCCGTCGGCTGCATCGGCCTCGTCCTGGCGTTCCGCACGTCGTCCGCGCTCGCCGCCGCGTACGGCATCGCGGTGACGACGACGATGTTCGTCACGACGCTGCTCTTCTACTCGCTCACGACCCGCAACTGGGGCTGGTCGCATGCGAAGGCGCTGCTGCTTTGCGTGCCGATGGGCCTCCTCGAGCTCGGGTTCTTCGGCGCCAACCTCTTCAAGGTGCCCGCCGGCGGGTGGTTCCCGCTCCTGGTCGGCGCCCTCCTCCTGACGGCGATGACCACGTGGCGCACGGGTCGCCGCGTCGTGGCCGAGCGCATGGCGGTCGGGCGGGTCCCCATCCGCGACTTCATCGCCCGCCTCCCGGAGGACGTGGCCCGCGCACCGGGCGTCGCGGTGTTCATGTTCCGCGGCGACGGCGTGGCGCCGCCGTCGCTGCTCGCCAACACCAAGCACAACCGCGTGCTGCACCGCCGCGTGATCCTGCTCTCGGTGGTGACGGAGGCGGAGCCGTTCGTGCCCCCGGAGCGGCGCGTCGAGCTCACCGAGTTCGGCCGCGGCCTGCACCAGGTCGTCCTCCACCACGGGTTCATGGAGGAGATCGACGTGCCGAAGGCGATCGACGGCCTCGAGATC
This sequence comes from Actinomycetes bacterium, assembly GCA_023392475.1. Taxonomy (GTDB): domain Bacteria; phylum Actinomycetota; class Acidimicrobiia; order Acidimicrobiales; family Microtrichaceae; genus JAEVZA01. The sequence goes on from JAEVZA010000013.1 coordinate 2,701, forward strand.
GGCGGCACGCTGATCGACGTCGACCGCGTCACGTTCTTCCTCGGCCGCGAGACGGTCATCCCGTCGGAGATCGTGTCGATGCGCCCCTGGCGGGAGCGGCTGTTCGCCTTCATGCTGCGCGCCGCGGCGCCGGCCTCGCGCTTCTTCCGGCTCCCGCCCGAGCAGGTGGTGGAGCTGGGGTCGCAGGTCGAGATCTGAGCCGCCCGCGGCCGCGGTAGGGTCGGCGGCGCACAACCGAACCGGGGAGCTCGGACGACCGGGCTGAGAGGGTGGCCGATCTGCCACCGACCCGCCACACCTGAACTGGGTAATGCCAGCGGAGGGAGCTCAGATGCACACGACCGTCGTGTTCGCGGGGGGACCGGTCACGGACCCCGCCACCCTGGGGCGGACGCGCCGCCGCCTCGACGACCTGCCCTTCGACCGCTCGGTGGCGGCCGACGGCGGGCTGCACCTCGCCCAGGACCTCGGCGTCGACGTCGACCTCGTGATCGGCGACCTCGACTCGGTCGCCAACGACCGGCTCGACCGCGCGGTCGAGGCCGGCGCCGCGGTGGAGCGGCACCCCGTGGACAAGGACGCCACCGACCTCGAGCTCGCGCTCGACGACGTGCTCCGGTCCGACGCGGACCGCGCCGTGGTCGTCGGCAGCCCGACGGGTCGCATGGACCACCTGCTGTCGACCATGACCACGATCGCCGCCCCGCGCCTCGCCCGCCTCGCGCCGGAGGCGTGGCTCGGCGACGACACGCTGCTCGCCGTCCACGGCGAGCGCGACCTCCACGGCTCGCCCGGCGACCTCGTCTCGCTGCTGCCGGTCAACGGCCCGGCGGTCGGGGTCACGACGGAGGGGCTCGAGTGGCCGATCCGGGGCGAGACGCTCGAACCGGGGACGACGCGCGGCGTGTCCAACCGCTTCGTCGGCGACTCGGCCTGCGTGCGCCTCGACGGGGGCACGCTCGTGGCCGTCCTGCCCGGCGCCGACGAGGGCGGTGCCTCGTGAGGGCGCGAGGGGGCGTCACCGCCCGCCGCGTGCTGGCGGTGCTCGCCGTCCTGGGCGCGACGGCGGCCGTGGCCGCATCGTGTTCGGACGACGCGACCGGATCGGCGGCGGCGAAGGACTCGCCGAAGGTCGTCACGATCGTGACCTACGACGCGTACGCCCTCCCGGAGGACGCGGCGAAGGCGTTCGAGCGGCAGACCGGGGCGAAGGTGAAGGTCGTCGCATCGGGCGACGCGGGCGGCATGCTCACGAAGGCGCTGCTGTCAGCCGGCGCGCCGGAGGGTGACGTGCTCTTCGGCGTCGACAACACGCTCGCCACGCGGGCGGTGGAGGACCACCTCCTCGATCCGTACACCCCACCCGACGTGTCGGGCGTCCCCGCGTCGCTGCGCCTGGCCGGCGAGCCCGGGAAGGTGCTCACGCCCGTCGACCAGGGCGACGTGTGCATCAACGTCGACGCGACCTGGTTCGCGAAGGAGGGGATCCCCGCGCCGACGTCGATGGCCGACCTGGTGGATCCCCGCTACAAGGACCTGCTCGTCACGGAGAGCCCGGTGACGTCGTCGCCCGGGCTCGCGTTCCTGATCGGCACGATCCAGCGGTCGGGCGACGGGTGGCAGGACTACTGGAAGCAGCTCCAGGCCAACGGCGTGCGCGTGCGGCCGAGCTGGGACGACGCCTACGAGAACGACTACACGGTCTCCGGCGGCGACCGCCCGCTCGTGGTCTCCTACGCGTCGTCTCCGCCGGCGGAGGTCGTCTACAGCGAGGGGAAGCGGACGGAGCCGGCGTCGACCGTGATGGCGGACTCGTGCGTGTCGCAGGTGGAGTACGCCGGCGTCCTCGCCGGAGCGGAGCACCCCGACCTGGCGCGGCAGCTCGTGGCGTTCATGCTGTCGCCGACGTGGCAGCAGGCGCTGCCGCTGTCCAACTTCGTGTTCCCCGCGGTGACCGGCACGCCGCTCCCCGCGGAGTTCCAGCGCTGGGCCCAGCAGCCCGGTTCGTCCCGGACGGTCGACGCCGAGCAGATCGGCGCGCAGCGGGACGGGTGGATCGAGCAGTGGCGCTCGATCATGGAGTGAGCCGCGACGGCCGTCGGGAGGGCGTGAGCGGAGCGCACGACCGGGGCCCGCTCAGCGGGCGCATCGCCGTGCTCGTGGTGCTCGTCGCCGTCGCCGTGCCGGTGGGCGCCGTGCTGCTGCGCGCCGTGCGGATCGACGGCGAGTGGTCGGCCGACGCGCTCGAGCGGGTGCTGGGCAGCCCCCGGACGTGGCGCGTGGTCGGGGTGACGATCGCGCAAGCGGCGGTGAGCACGGCGCTCACGCTCGCGGTCGGCGTCCCGGTGGCGTGGGTGCTCGCGCGGTTCCGGTTCCGGGGCCGGGCGGCGGTGCGCACGGCCTCGATGGTGCCGTTCGTGCTGCCCACCGTCGTGGTCGGCGCCGCGTTCGCGTCGGTGCTGGGCCCGAGCGGGCTCACGGACCTGCGCGGGACCTGGTGGCCGGTGCTCGCCGCGCACCTGTGCTTCAACCTGGCCGTGGTCGTCCGGGTCGTCGGCGCCGCGCTCGCCGACCTCGACCCCGACCTGGAGGACGCGGCGCGCTCGCTCGGTGCGTCGTCCACCGGCGCGGCCCGCCGGGTGCTGCTGCCGGCCGTGATGCCGGCGGTGGTGGCGGCATCGGTCGTGGTCTTCCTGTTCTGCCTCACGAGCTTCGGCGTGATCGTGATCCTCGGCGGCGGGCGGGTGACCACCGTCGAGGTCGAGATCTGGGTCCGGGCCACGCGCCAGTTCGACCTCTCGGGCGCCGCGGTCCTGGCCGGCATCCAGCTCCTCGCCGTGGTGGCGACGCTCGCCGTGCACGCGCGCCTCTCGCGGCGCGTGCACCGCCCGGGCCGCGTCGACGTGCCCCGCGGCCGGCGGGTGCGCACCCGCGGCGACCGGGTGTCGGTGGCGGGGGCGGTGCTGGCCGTCGGGCTGGTGTCGATCGTGCCGATGGCGGCCCTGCTCGAGCGGTCGCTGCGGGTGCCCGGCGGCCACGGCCTGGGCAACTGGACGCACCTCGGCTCGGCCACGAGCGGCACGGGCCTCGAGGTGTCGCCGGTCGACGCGGTCGTGGTGTCGCTGGTCAGCGCCACGCTGGCGTCGCT
>JAEVZA010000037.1 GCA_023392475.1 Actinomycetes bacterium
CGTCGGCGCCGACCAGTTCGAGGTGCCGGTGCCGCGGGACGGCGACGGCGAGGGCACGGCGGGGCTGGAGCCGCCGGCCCCGGCCGAGCACGACCCGTGCGTCGACCTCGTGTGGACGCCGACGACCACGCGGGCGCTCACGGACAACGACGCCATCCAGGTCGGCTGGATGCGGCAGTGGTCGCCGCGGCTCGCGGCCTGGGAGGCGCTCGGCGTGACCGGCGCGGCGTGGGAGCCGGGCGCGGTGCGCCACCGCCGCCGCGGGGGCTCCGAGGTGGTCACGCGGAGCGGGGTCCTCCGCCCGTCGGGCAGCGCGCCCGAGGTGCCGGTCCACGTGCGCGAGCTCGTGGGCACCGAGGACGGCTGGACGCACCTGTCAGTCACGATCGACCTGCCGCCCGAGCTGGCCGATGTGCCCCGCGTGGGCGTCACCACCGCGCTGCCCGGCACGTTCGACCGGCTGGAGTGGTACGGCGACGGCCCGGGCGAGTCGTACCCCGATCGCCGCGCAGGGGCACGGGTGGGGCGGTGGCGGTCGACGGTGGCGGAGCAGTACGTGCCGTTCGCGTTCCCGCAGGAGCACGGGCACCACACCGGGCTGCGCTGGCTGGCGCTCACCGACGGGCGCTCGGGGTTGCTCGTCGTCGCCGACGGCCCGCTGGGGTTCTCCGCCCGGCACCACGCCGACGAGGAGCTGCTGCAGGCGACCCACGCCGGGGAGCTGTCGTCGGACCGGGCGCTCACGCACCTGGCGCTCGATGCCGGGCAGCGCGGGCTCGGCACGGGCTCGTGCGGCCCGGACGCCGCGCCGGAGCACCGGCTCGCCGCGGGTCGGCACCGCATCGGCGCGTGGCTGCGCTGGTTCGACGCCCGCCGCGACGACCCCGCGCACCTGGCCCGCATCGTCCGCTGACCCCCGATCCCGCGTTCTGACGACCGATCCTGCGTTCTGACGACCGATCCTGCGTTCTGACGATTGTTCGTGCTGCCTGGCAGCGCGGATCGTCATGAGAACGAGTGGGAGGTCGGGGGGGGGGCGGCTGGTGCCGGGGTCTGACGGCGGCCCGCTCAGCCGATGCGGTCGGCGGCGGCCTGCAGCTCCTCGCGGAAGTCGGGGTGCGCGATCGTCACGAGGGCCTGGGCGCGCTCGCGCACGGTCATGCCCTGGAGCTGCACGCTGCCGAACTCCGTGATCACCACGTCGACCTGGTGGCGTGGGGTGGTGACGACCATCGACGGCGCCACGTTCGCGACGATCCGGGACACCCGACCCTCGTTCTTGACCGAGCTCGACCGCAGGCAGAGGAGCGACCGGTCGTCGAGCTCGAGGCCGGTGCCGGCCAGGAAGTCCTCGTGGCCGCCCACGCCCGAGTGCTGGTGGAAGTCGATCGTGTCGGCGGCGACCTGGCCGTAGAGGTCGACGGCGGTCGCCCCGTTGATCGACACGAAGTCGTGGTTGGCGGCGATCAGCCGCGCGTCGTTGACGATGTCGACGGGCAGGAACCGCACCGCGTCGTTGCCGTCGAGCCACTGGTACAGCTCGGGGATGCCGGCCGCGAACGTGGTGACCGAGAACCCGTCGAACTCGCCCTTCTGCTCGTTCGTCACCTTGCCGGCCTGGTGGAGGCGCATGAGCCCGGTCGTGAACATCTCCGAGTGCACGCCGTACCCGCCGCCGTCGCCGTCGGCGAGCAGCGTGGCGATGAGCGACGGGATGGCGCCGATGCCGGTCTGGAGCGTGGCGCCGTCGGGGATGAAGCCGCGGGCGGTCTCGGCGATCCGGTGGTCGGCCTCCGACGGCGCGGGGTCGGCCAGGTTCACGGGCGCGGCGTCGGTCTCGAGGAGCACGTCGATCTCGTCGACGTGCAGCGAGTGGGTGTGCTCCGGCGGCATCCCGAACGTGCGGGGGTAGGCGTCGGAGTGCTCGACGATCAGCATCCGGCCGGGGTCCGCGCCGCAGCGGTGGAGCTCGTCGACGGTCGCGCCCGCGTGGAGCGACAGGCTGAGGTTGCCGTCGGCATCGGGCGGCGCCGCCGCGGTGGCCATGATCCTCGGTGAGAGCGCCTCGACGATGGGGGCGAAGCGGCGGAAGTCGGCGGGGACGTACTCGACGGCGGCCCCGCTGTCGCGCAGGAACCGCTCCGCCGGCCCGAAGAACCCGCTCCGGTACCGCACGCCGGGCTTGGTGAACAGCGCGTACAGGTCGGTGAGCAGCGCCCCGAACATCTGCAGGTCCACCCAGTCGTCGCGGTCGCCGAGCGCGTGGAGCAGGCCGATCGGGTGGGCGGGACCGAGGCCGATGGCCATCGTGTCGGTCGGTCGGACGAGGGCAGCGGCTTCGGCTGGCGAGTCGACCCGGCGGGCGGGCATGGTGGCTCCTCTCGGGGGACGGTCCGGACAGTACCGTCCAGGTCGACAGGGGGCAGCGTGAGCGGAACCACCGGCGAGATGTCACCGACGACCAGCCTGGCGACCGTCTGGGAGGCGGTCGCCGACGAGATGGGCGACGCCGAGGCGCTGGTCCACGGCGACGTCGTGCGCACCTGGCGGGAGTTCGACCGGGTGGCCGCTCGCTTCGCCGGGCACCTCACCGCGTCGGGCCTTCGCCCCGACTCGAAGGTGGCCTTCTACCTCTACAACGGCAACGAGTACCTCGAGGCCACGTTCGGTTCGTTCAAGGCGCGGTGCGTGCCCGTCAACGTGAACTACCGGTACCTCGAGGACGAGCTCCGCTACCTGCTCGAGAACTCCGACGCCGAGGCCGTCGTGGTGTCGGCCGAGCTCGTGGCGCGGCTCGACCACGTGCGCGGCGGCCTCCCGCAGCTGCGCACGATCGTGGTCGTCGGCGCGGACGACGAGCACCCGGTGCCCGACTGGGCGGTCGGCTGGGACGAGGCGCTCGCGGCGGCCGAGGCGATGCCCCGGATCGACCGCTCGCCGGAGGACCTCTGGTTCCTCTACACGGGCGGCACGACCGGGATGCCGAAGGGCGTGATGTGGCCGCACCGCAGCCTCGTCGGCGCGGCGGCCCCGACGTTCCGGGTCATCAAGGCGGACGTCCCGACCGATCCGCCGGGGTTCGCCGCCGCGGCGCGCGCCTTCCACGATTCGGGGAAGGCGGTGCGGCTGCTGCCGGCCGCGCCGCTGATGCACGGCACGTCGGCGATCGCGTCGATCGGCGTGCTCTGCGCCGGCGGCTGCATCGTGACGCTCACGTCGCGCAGCCTCGATGCCCACGAGCTGTGCCGCACCGTCCAGGAGCGCCGGGTCACGCAGCTGACGATCGTGGGCGATGCGTTCGCCAAGCCGATCCTCGGGGCGCTGGAGGAGGCGGCGTCGGTCGGCGAGCCGTACGACCTGTCGTCGCTCGTGATGGTCGTCAGCTCCGGGGTCATCTGGTCCCAGCCGGTCAAGGACGCGCTGCTCGAGTGGGCGCCGCACGTCCTGCTCGCGGACCTGCTCGGCTCGTCGGAGGGCGTCGGCTTCGGCAACTCGGTCGCCCGGTCCGGCCGCCCGACCTCGACCGCGAGCTTCCGGCTCGGCGAGCACGCCCGCGTGTTCACGGAGGACGGCGACGAGGTGTCGCCGGGCTCCGGGGTGACCGGCGTGCTCGCCGTCGGCGGGCCGATCCCGATCGGGTACTACAAGGACCCCGACAAGACGGCCGGGACCTTCCGCACGTTCGGCGGCCGCGTGTGGTCCGTGCCCGGCGACTTCGCCACGGTCGAGGAGGACGGCACGATCCGGCTGCTCGGGCGCGGCTCGGTGTGCATCAACACGGCGGGGGAGAAGGTGTACCCGGAGGAGGTCGAGGAGGCGCTCAAGCTGCACCCGGCCGTGCAGGACGCGAACGTGGTCGGCCTCCCCGACGAGAAGTGGGGCCAGTCGGTCAACGGCGTGGTCGCGCTCGCGCCCGGCTACGCGGACTCCGAGGAGCTGCGGGCCGGGATCGTCGCGCACACCAAGGAGCACCTCGCCGGCTACAAGTGCCCGAAGTCGATCGTCGTCGTGGGGTCCATCCACCGCGGCCCGAACGGCAAGGCCGACTACCGCTGGGCGACGGCCACGGCCACCGACGCGCTGCGCTGAGCAGGACCCGCGGACCAGTCATGTGTGCGCTCGCCGATCAGCCCGTGCCGCGGTCCTCGAGCGTCCGCAGGTCGATGCGCTGGGCCTTGAACGTCTGGTCGACGAGCGGGCGGTACGAGAACTCGTCGAGGTAGAGCGGCTCCTTCGTCGCCCGGTCGACGGTCACGATGACCGCGGTCATCGGCGTCTCCTTGCCCTTGTCCAGGACGCGCAGGCCCGCGCCGCCGGTCGAGCCGTTCACCACGAGCACCCACGGCGAACCGTCGGGGTTGTGCCCGGCGGTGACCTTGAGGGCGTGGGTGTGCCCGGCGAGGCGCAGGGGCGGCTTCGGCGAGAGGGCATCGGTCATGGCCGGGTCGTGGGTCATCACCACGTCGGGCGGCTCGGGGAGCGCCCGGTACGCCGGCAGGAGCTGCTCGTCGGACCAGCGCTTCTTGAACCTCGTCTGGCCCTCCCGGATCACGGACTTGTCCAGCTTGGGGGAGAACGTGGGGTCGCCGATGCCGAAGAACGTGAGGCCGTCGACGTCGGTCTCGGTGCCGTCGAGGACGACCGCGCCTCGGGCTGCCGTGGCCTGCTGCGTGGCCATGGTGTCGTGGTTGCCCCGCACCCAGAGGTACGGCACGTCGAGGCCCTTCGGGCCGCCGAGGATCTCGGCCTCGACGTCGCTGCCCCAGTCGGCGTCGTCGCCGGTGTTGACCATGACGTCGACCTTGAACGCCTTCGCCAGGCGCGTGGCGAACTGCAGCCCGGCGGCGTTGAGGTGGAGGTCGCTGACGTGGAGGATCCGGATGGTGTCGCGCTGCTCGGGGTCGGTCGTGCCGAGCAGGCCGACGTACAGGTCGGAGACGTCACCGGTGGCGCTGGCGACGCTGTCGCCGAAGGCGTCGCGGCTGTCGAGGAACGTCTTGGCGGAGCCGGCGGCCTGGGGCACGAGCGCGAGCGCGCCCGTCACCTCGGGCTCGCCGAGCGCCTCGCCGTTGAACGTCACGAGCGCGACGCCGGTGCACGCGGCGATGGCCGCGAACGGCACCACCGCGCCGGCCAGCCCGAGCTTCCAGCTCCGCCGGGCGATGCCCGTGAGGAGGCCGCCGCCGAGGGCGGCGACGGCGATGAACTCGCCGACGCCGAGGGCGAGCGACGTCGGGAGCGTGCCACCGATGTCCACCTTCGGCGGCTTCCCGCGGGTGGCGTACGCGCCGACGAGCTGCGGGTCGAGGTCGGCGACCTCCACCCGGAGCTTCATCGGCGCCCAGTGGGTGCTGAAGTCGGCGGCGCCGAGCGGTGCGAGGTCGACCACCGTGTGGCCGGTCGTGGCCGGGCCGATGCTGAGGCCGAGCGTGACCGGGCCGGCGGTGACCCGCACGGGGCCGAGCAGCCAGAGGGCGATCGACGCGCCCGCGATCGACAGCGCGCAGGTGAGCAGCACGGAGCGCGCCCCCGCCCACGTGGGGCCGCGCCCGACCTCCTGGTTGATCGGACGCCCGCGCCTGGTGCGTGGCACGTCATCGACCTCGGGCACGTCGTCGACGTGGGGTCCGTCGCTCATCGCAGGACCCGCTTGGTCGTGATCGCCCCGTCCGCGACCGTCACGAGGTCGACCTGCCGCAGCGAGGCGTCGCGCCGGTTGAGGTTCAGCACCGCGGCGCGGAAGGCGCCGTCGCCCGAGGTCCCGGTCGTGACGCGGGCCGCGCCCCGTGACGCCGTGAGCTCGCCGCCGGTCGCGGTGAGCCGGCGGCCCGTCGACACCGCCGGCACGTCGAGGCCGGCCGGCGGCGAGCCCGTGGGATCGACCGCCAGCGCGGCCAGCCGAGTCG
>JAEVZA010000044.1 GCA_023392475.1 Actinomycetes bacterium
CCCACGACGAGCGCACGTGCGGGAACCGCTTGCGGAACTCGCCGTGGACCTCCTCGGACCGCTCGACGAGCACGAGCTCGACGGAGGGCGTGCCGCCGCCGGGCCCGTCGCCCGCACGTGCGGCGGCGGCCGAGGTGGCGTCGCGCACGGCCGACTCCCGGTCGAGCCGCAGCCGCTCGGCCACCTCGTCGGCGAAGCCCATGATGAAGCTGCGGCGCCACCCGGCCGAGGCCGACGGCGTCAGACCCGCCGGCGCTGCGGCCAGCATCGCGGAGGTGAGCTGCACCAGGAGGCTGGTGACCAGCGTGTCCACCCAGCGCAGGTCCGACGGGAAGCCCACGACCGACACGATCTCGCTCCCGTTGCCGGGTACGCCCACGTGGCGCACCGCCTGGCAGCCGTGGGCCTGGGCGACCGCCGTGACGAGCACGGCCTTCTGCGTGAGGTACGGGGCGTGGACCACGAGCCGGAGCTCCTCGGGGGTGCCCCGGGCGTCGTCCTCCGCCCAGACGAGCGCCTCGTCGATCGCGTAGCGGGCGATCATCTCCGACGCCTTGGCGAAGAACGCCTCGGCCTCCTCGGGGAACTCGGTGGCGTCGGCCTTGGCGAGCAGGCCCCGGACGGTGACCAGTCGGCGGTCGTCGATCGGGCCCTCGGTGAGGTCGATGGCCGGCTGGTCCCGCTCGTCGTGCACGGCCGCCAGCCTCCCACGGCCCACCGACGGCCGGGAACGGGGACCGCACCCCGGTCGACCAGGCCCCACGGGATCTCGGGAGCGAGGCGGACGCCCAGCGTCCGTGAGGACCCCTATTTCCCCGTGGCGGATGGGGGCCGCACGGGTTCTGCGGCGGTGAGGGCTCGCAGGACGGGATCGAGGACCCCTATTTCGCGAGCAGGTCCGTGAGGTGGTGGCGGAGCTTGGGGCGGTCGAAGTCGCTCCACGCGTCGCGGCAGCGGGCGTGGGCGACCTCGGCGTCACGGTGCATGGCGTCGGCCACGACGCCTGCGGCGAGCGCCGCCCGCCCACCGGCGTCGACGCCGACGGCCTCGACGAGCGACGCCTGGACGTGGTGGTCCTGGAGCCGGCCGAGCGTGTCCTGCAGCGCCGACAGCCGCTTCTGCACCTTCGAGAACGTGCCGGGCTCGTACATCGGCCCGAAGGCGGCCACGAGGTACCGGAACCGCTTGAGCGCCTTGCGCAGCTCGTGCCACTGGGCCCGGTCGTCGGTCGCCATCGCAGCCTTCCCCCGCCGGCGGGTGCGACGGTACGACCGCAGGATCAGCTGGTCGACGACCTCGCCCGCGGGCCGACCGGCATCGGGGCCGGGCTCGCCGCCGCCCACCCGGTACACCGTGCCCATGACCTGCCACCGCCGGAGGAGCACCGGGTAGCGGTCACCGTCGAGCGCCTCCACCAATTCGACGAACGACGCGTCCCGCTCCTCCTCGAGCGCGGTGCGGAGGGGATCCAGCCCGTCGGCGAGCTCGTCGCTGATGCGATCCGAGAACTCCGGCAGGTCGGCGAGGAGCACGTCGAGGTCGCGCACCGGCGACGTGACCCCGGCCATCCACGCGGCGAGCGCCCGCAGGAGCGCCAGCTCCTCGGCCGGCAGCACGTCCTTCGCCGCGGCGAGCAGGGAGCGGGTGCGCCGCAGCGTCACCCGGAAGTCGTGGAGCTCCTCGGGGTCCTCGTCGAGGCGCACCCCGCGCTCGTGCCCCTTGAACGTGACGAGGTAGCCCTCGAGCACGAGCGGCACCACGCGCCCGGCCGGCTGCTCCCGGTCGTCGGGCGTGAGCGCCCACGGGTCGGCCTCCGAGCGGCCGTGCTTCCCGTGCGTCTCCTTCGCCATCGGACCAGTCTCGCAGGAGACCGGCCGTTTCCGGCGCCCCGCCCCGGCAGCCCCGTGGGCGCTGGGGCGGGAACCGGGCGAGGATCAGGCCGCGCCGGCGTCGGCCGCGGCGGCCTCCTCGTCGCCGAACGACGTCGACTGCGACTTGGAGAACACGACGGCGCCGAGGACGACGAGCAGGGCCGCACCGGCGACGACGTAGCGGACGTTGTTGTCCGCGAGCGAGATGATCGCCGGGAGGACCAGCAGCGACACCAGGTTCATCACCTTGATGAGCGGGTTGATGGCCGGGCCGGCGGTGTCCTTGAACGGGTCGCCGACGGTGTCGCCGATCACGACCGCCTTGTGGACGTCGGAGCCCTTGCCGCCGAGGTTGCCCTCCTCGATGTACTTCTTGCCGTTGTCCCAGGCACCGCCCGAGTTCGACAGGAAGTTGGCCATCAGGGCGCCGACCACGATCGTGGCGGCGAGGAAGCCGCCGAGCGCGTACGCCCCCAGGCCGAAGCCGACCACGATCGGCATCAGCACGGCGAGGAGCGCGGGCGTGGTGAGCTCCCGAAGCGCGGCGCCCGTGCAGATGTCGATCACGGGGCCGTAGTCGGGCTTCTCCGTGTAGTCCATGATCCCGGGCTTCTCCCGGAACTGCCGGCGCACCTCCTGGACCACCGTGCCGGCGGTGCGGCCCACGGCGAGGATGGCGAGCGAGGAGAAGAGGAAGACGACCGTGCCGCCGATGAGCGCGCCGGCGAACGTCTTCGGGTCCGCGATGTTGATCGCGACGAGGTCGAACTTCGCGGCGATGTCGCCGGCGGCGCCGCCCACCTCGGCGGCGATCGTCTCCCGGAACGAGGCGAACAGGGCCACGGCCGCGATGACCGCCGAGCCGATGGCGAAGCCCTTGGTCACGGCCTTCGTCGTGTTGCCGACCGTGTCCAGCCCGTCGAGGATCCGCTCGGTCTCGCCCTCGAGGTCGCCCGACATCTCGGCGATGCCCTGGGCGTTGTCGGCGATCGGGCCGAAGGTGTCCTCGGCGACCACGATGCCCGTGGTCGACAGCATGCCGATGCCGGTCAGGGCCACCAGGTAGAAGGCGAAGAGCACCTCGCCGCCGCCGAGCCCGAGGCCGACGAGGATGGCGACCGCGATGGCGACCACGGCCCACACCGCCGACTCCATGCCGGAGGAGATGCCGGAGAGGACGACCGTGGCGGGACCGGTGCGGCCCGACTCGGCGATGTCGCGCACCGGCTTGAACTGGCTCGACGTGTAGTACTGCGTGATCCGGCTGGCGACCTGGCCCAGCACCACGCCGATGACGATGGCGAGGAACATGCGCAGGCCGACGTTGGAGAGCGGCGTCTCGCCCGGCTGCACGACCCGGATGACCGGGTTGCCCACGTAGGCGAAGGCCAGGATCGCCGCGCCGATCAGGGCGATGACCGAGGCGATGTTGAGGCCGCGGTTGATCGGCTTGAGTGCGTCGGTCTCGCCGGCCCGGGCCTTCACCAGGTAGATCGAGACCATCGAGGCGAGGAGGCCGACGGCCATCATCGCCAGCGGGAAGATCAGGCCCTTCGCCCGCTGCCCCGGCAGCACGCCGATCGACTGGAACGCCGTCACGCCGAGGATGATGTTGGCGACGAGCACCACGCCGAAGGACTCGAAGAGGTCCGACGCCATGCCGGCGCAGTCGCCGACGTTGTCGCCCACGTTGTCGGCGATGGTCGCCGGGTTACGGGGGTCGTCCTCGGGGATGCCGGCCTCGACCTTGCCGACGAGGTCGGCGCCGACGTCGGCCGCCTTGGTGAAGATGCCGCCGCCGACGCGGAGGAAGAGCGCGAGGAGCGAGCCACCGAAGCCGAAGCCGACGAGGATCGCCGACGCGGTGTTCTGGAAGATCATGACGATCGCGGTCGCGCCGAGGAGGCCGAGGCCCGCCGTGAAGAGGCCGACGGTGCCGCCGGTGCGGAACGCGACCTGGAGCGCCGCGTCCATGTTCCCCGACTTCGCGGCCGCTGCCGTCCGCACGTTCGCCTTCGTCGCGAGCCACATGCCGAGGAAGCCGATGAAGCCCGAGAACGCCGCGCCGAGGAGGAAGGCCAGCATGCGGAACAGACCCGACTGCCAGCGGTCGAGGCCGGTGCCCGTCCCGGGCCGCAGGATCTCGGTGGAGGTGACGAACACGACCGCGGCGAGCGGCACGACGATGATGAGGATCGTCCGGAACTGCCGCTTGATGTAGGCCATCGCGCCCTCGTGGACGGCGTCGGAGATCTCGTTCATCTTCTCCGTGCCCGTGTCCTTCGCCAGGACCCCCTGCATCATCGTGTAGCCGACGATCAGGGCGATCACGGCGACGACGGCGGCGAAGATCAGGAGCGCCCACTCCGAGCCGCTGAGCGAGAAGATCTGGTAGCCGCCCTCGGCGGCGAGCATCTGCGACATGGACGTCCCTCTGGGTTCTGGAGCGCGACGGACGGGCGCGACAGCAGCGCCCGCCGGAGTGTTTCGAGGCAGTTAACGGGACCGGGGCGGGCCCCGTCAAACCCTGACCCCGGGGTCAGGATTCGACGCGGTCGCGCTGCTTGCGGGACCGCAGGACCTCGATCCCGATGGGGATCAGGGAGACCGCGACGACCAGGATCAGGGCCAGTTCGACGTGGTCCGCGATGATCGAGACGTTGCCCAGGTAGTACCCCAGGAGGGTCACGCCGACGCCCCACAGGAAGCCGCCGACCACGTTGAAGCGGACGAACGTCTTGTACTCCATGGCGCCTGCGCCGGCGACGATCGGGCAGAACGTCCGGACGATGGGGACGAACCGGGCGAGCACGATGGCCCGGGGGCCGTGGCGGTCGAAGAACTCCTGGGCCTTGTCCAGGTGCTCCTGCTTGAAGAACCGCGAATCGGGCCGGCTGAACAGCGCCGGGCCCGCCTTGCGGCCGAAGGCGTAGCCCACCTGATCCCCCGCGACGGCGGCGATGAACACGCCGACGAGCAGGATCCAGATGTTGAACTGCACGTTCGGGAAGGTGTCGTGGAACGTGCCGGCGGCGAACATCCCGGCCGTGAAGAGGAGCGAGTCCCCGGGGAGGAAGAAGCCGATCAGGAGGCCCGACTCGGCAAAGATGATCCCGAAGATCAGGAGGTAGCCCCCTCGCGAGATGATCTTCTGCGGATCCAACCAGTCGGGGAGGAGCGCGAGCACGGAAGCCAGGGTCGCCACGGCCCGAGAGGCTACAGGTCACCCGCCCCGCGTCCCGATCGGCCCCCGGGTCGTCAGGTGCGACCGGGCGGGGCGGCGGTGGCCGAGGCCTGGTCGCCCGCTGCGGGCGGCGCCGTGGTGGTCGGCGCCGGGGGCGCGGTCGTGGCGGGCGCAGCCGGTGCCGTGGTCGTGGGCGCGCCGGCACCGATCGCCGCGGTCGCCTGCTGCACCAGCTGGTGCGCCGCCCGGACGTCGGCCTGGTAGCCGCCCAGGTCGCCCGCCTTCAGCTTGGCGTCGGCGTCGGTGAACTTCTGGTCCGCATCCGCGAGGAGCTGGGTGGCGGTCCGGCCGTCGGGCGTCGTGGACGGCGGCACCGTGGTGGTCGGCGTGGACGTGTCGGGCTCGCCCGTCACCGGGTTGACCGCCGGTTGGCCGACCGCGCCGTCGTCGTTGCCGTCGAGCAGGTCGGCGATCGCGAAGTCGATGTTGTCGCCGAAGCCGACCTGATCGCCCGAGGTCACCGCCACCTTCTTCAGCGTGAAGCGGCCGGACTGCTCCTCCTTCGCGTACACGGGGCGCACGTACAGGAGGGAGTCCTTGAACGGGAGGATCAGCAGGTTGCCGAACTGCACGGTCGAGCCGGACCGCCCGACGAGGGTCTGGTACGTCGACACGGGTCCGTAGGTGACGATCTTCTGGTTGGCCCGCAGCGGGCCGTCCACCTTCGTGTTCTGCTCGACCTTGCCGTCGGACGAGGTCGTGGTCATCACGACCTGTCTGAGCTTCCCGTACGAGCCCGGGTCGTTGGATGCGATCATCATCGCGGTGAGGTTCCGCCCGCTGTCGTCCGTGGAGGCGAGGACGAACGGGCGGGTGAGGACGAACTGCGGGTCGTCGCCGGGCTGCAGCTGCATCAGCTGGTAGTAGGGGTCGATCCGCTTGAGCTGCGTCGTCTGGCCGGCCGCGTCGGTCGCGTTGGACGCCGTCTCCGCCGTGGACGAGCTCGGCGGCTCCTGCGCGATGTCCCAGCGGTCGCTGTTGTTGAAGAACGACGACGGGTTCGACTGGTGGTACTTCCCCCACACCTGCGTCTGCGCCTTGAACAGGAGCTCCGGGTAGCGGAAGTGCCGGCTGAGCGACTCGGGGATGTCCGACTCGAACAGGCCGGGGAACGCCTTGGCGTACGCCCGGATGATCGGGTCCTTGTGCCCGTACAGCGTGTCGCTCAGGTACATGGTCACGGTGCCGTCGTACGCGTCGACGACGGCCTTCACGCTGTTGCTGATGTAGTTGAACGTGTCGGTCTGCGTGGCGTCGATCGTCGTCGGGTCCTGCTGCTCGGCGTACGGGTACGTGGAGGCCGTCGTGTAGCCGTCGAGCACGTACTTGATCCGGCCGTCGACCATGACCGGGTACGGATCGGCGTCGAGCGTGAGGAACGGCGCCAGCGTCTGCACGCGCTCGCGGATGTCCCGGTTGAAGATGATCTTCGACTTGCTCGTCAGGTTGGACGAGATGAGCGGCTCGATCTCGCCGAAGCGCAGCGCGAACGCCGCCTTCCGGAAGAACGTGTTGATCGGCACGCCCGACTTGCCGGTGTACGTGGTGGTCACCTGGTCGGTCGACAGCTCCTTCTGGTCGGTGCCGACGATGGCGTACCCGGTCATCCCCTCGCCGTGGTAGATCTCCGGCTGCTTCAGCTGCGGCACGCCGTCGGACTGCGCGGGGATGCCCGAGACGATGAAGTCGGGCTCGCCCCGCTCGTTCACCGAGTTGGCCGGCGCCACGGCCGCGCCGTACCCGTGGGTGAAGACGAGGTGCAGCTTCTCCCAGGTGGGGTTCTGGATCCCCTGCGAGTTGAGCTCGCGCGTGCTGATGACCACGGGGTCCCGCGTGGGCGCCGTGCCGTTCCCGTCGTCGACGACGTAGCGGTCCACGTCGACGTCCTTGAACTGGTAGTACTCGCGCTGGAACTCGAGCTCCTGGATCGTCGGCTTGATGACCTCCGGATCGAGGAGCCGCGCGTTCGTGACGTTGCTCGACTGCGCGTCGATCTTCTGCTGCGTCATCTGCTTCTGGTAGTCGAAGTTCGTCTGCGCGACGTCCGACAGGCCCAGCGCCTCGCGCGTGGCGGTGATGTTGCGCTGGATGTACGGCTTCTCCTTCGCCAGCTCCGACGGCGACACCTGGAAGCGCTGGACGAAGGCCGGGTACGCCGAGCCGACGACGACCGCGACGAGCGCCCACAGGGCCACGACGATCACCGGCAGGACCCAGCCGCGGCGCCAGATGTTGACGAGCAGCAGGATCGCGACGAACACGGAGATGAGGATCAGCAGCTGGATCGCGGGGAGGCGGGCGTTCACCGCCGTGTAGCCGGCGCCGTCGAACGACTTGCCCTGCGCGAACGTGAGCTCGTAGCGCTGCAGCCAGTAGTCGGCGGCCTTGACCAGCGCGGCGAGGGCGAGCAGCACCGAGAGGTGGGCCTTGGCGTTCGGGGTGACCCGCTCCCCCATCGGCTGCAGGCGGATGGCGCCGTTGAGGTAGTGGACGACGGCGACGATGACCGCGGTGACGATGAGGAAGCCGAACACCCAGTCGATGACCTGGGACAGGAACGGCAGCTTGAAGATGTAGAAGCCGATGTCGGTGCCGAACTGCGGGTCGCTCCGTCCGAACGAGCCGCCGTACCGGAACAGCAGCCACTCCCGCCACTGCCCGCTGGCGCTGATGCCCGGGATGATGGCGACGAGCAGGGCGAGCCCGATCTCCATGACCCGCTGCCGGCCCGTGACCAGCTCGCGGTAGCGCACGAGGATCTCGTCCTCGGGGCCGGCGAGGGGTCGGAACTTCGGGGCGAGCCGGTCGGCGACGAGCAGGTTGACCCAAAGCAGCAGGAAGAACGCCAGGGTCGCGCCGATGCCGAGCGTGACCTTGGCCGACAGCAGGCGCCGCCAGACCGCGGTCATGTCCAGCGAGTCGAACCAGAGGAAGTCGGTCCAGAAGGTGGCGATCGCCCGGAGCGACAGCGCGAGGACGACGACCAGCGCGATGACGATGCCGACGATCAGCCGCCCGCGGTTCGGCCGCGGCCCCCGCTCCCGCCGCCGCTCCCGACGCGACGGTCGGGGCATGTCACTCGGCATCCGCACAGCGTCGGAGGTTACCGAGGGGGTGGAACCAGGATGCATCGGCATCCTGAGTGAGCCGGCGGGGTGACGTCGCCCGTGGGGAACGCACCGCCGCACGGCACGCTGCCCTCCAGCGAGTTGTCCTCGGCGTCGGAGCAGGGCAGGCCGCCGTTGTCGGGCACCCAGCACCACGGCGTGCCCTCGCCGGCGGCGGCGCGTGCACCCTGCGCGAACCCGTCGGTGGCGAGGTCGCCGGCCAGCTCGCCGACGGACTGCGTCCGCCACTCGCGGTACGCGGCCCGCACGTGGTCGCCGAGCTCGGCCAGCTCCAGCCCCTCGGCGTCGGCGCCCTCGAGCACGCGCTGGACGTGGGCCCGGCGGCGGCCGAGCAGCTCCTCCACCTGGGGCGTGAGCGCCTCGACGAGCCGGTCGTCGTCGAGGTCGCCGGACGGCTCGCTCCCGGAGCGCTCCGCCCAGAAGGCGGACCCGGCCTCGGCGGCCTCGCGGAACTCGGGGGCCAGCGCGGCGACGAAGCGCTCCACGTCCTCGCCCTCGGGGAGGATCGCCGGCAGGTCGGGGCGTCCCCGCTTGATGCGGCGCAGCCGGTCGAGCACCTCGTTCTGCTCGTCGGACACGAGCCGCTTGAGCGTGCGGGAGATGGACTTCTCGGCGCCCGACAGCAGCTCGTCACGCCGGTCCAGCGCCGAGACCTCGGCCGGTGCCTCGGCCGCGGCGTCCGGGCTCCCGAGCTGCACGACCTCCGCACCCCCGGTGCGCACGACGTCGACCTCGACGACGCCGTCCTCGTCCTCGACCACCGCGACCTCGACGGTCTCCTCCACGACGACCAGCGCCGTGGGCTCGTCGACCTCCGCCCGAGCCACCGCGTCGTCGTCGAGCTCGTCCTCGCCGTCGGTCTCGCCCTCGGTGAGGTCGATGTCCGCCTCGGCCGTCCGCTCGGCGCGGATCCGCTCGAAGAGGTCGTGCACCGTGGCGCCCGGGCTGCGCTCGCCGTCGTCGTCCCCCTCCGCGGCGCCGACCGCGTCCTCGACCGGCTCCTCGCCGACGACCGCCTCGGGCTCCGCCGCCACGACCGCGGCGAGGGCCGAGTCGCCGGCGGCCTGCACGACCGGGGTGACCGGTGGCGGGTTCGACGCGGCGTCCTCGGCGGGCGTCGCGTCGTCGCCGGACGACGAGTCGCCGGCGTCGGTGCCCGCCTCCGTGGTGCCCTCGTCGTCGACCGTGGAGCCCGGCGCGGCGTCGTCGACGCCCGCCGCCTCCGCGACCGCCACCTCGAGGCCGCCGTCGGCGAGCCCGGTCTCGAGCTCCGCCACCACGGCGTCGATGTCGTCGTCGACCGCGGACGCGGCGAGGTCGGCGGAGCGCTGCGCCTCGTCGTCGACGCGGCCGAGGTCGTCGATCACCGACGACAGGCCGTCGCCCGCGTCGCGCAGGAGCTCGACGATGCGGTCCCGCCCGGAGCGGGCGGCCTCGATCTGACGGCGAGCCGTGCGCCGCCGCTCGGCGAGGTCCCGGAGCATCTGCTGGCGGAGCCCCCGGGCCTCCGCCACCATCTCGCGGCCCTCGCCCCGTGCCCGCTCGACCTCCTCGGCCGCCGCCGTGCGGGCGTCCTCGCGGATGCGCTCGCCCTCGGCGCGCGCTCCCGACAGCTCGATCTCCGCGGCCTCGCGGATCCCCGCGGCGGCCGCCTCCGCCTCGGTCGTGCGCTCGTCGAGCACCGACGTGGCCTGCGCGATCAGCTCGTCGTGGCGGGTCCGGGCGTCCTCCCGCAGCTGGTCGGAGAACGACGTGGCCTCCTCACGGACCCGGGCCGCGTCGGCCTCGGCGTCCGTGCGGGCCTTCGCGGCCTCGTCGCGCAGCGAGGTCGCCTGACCGGTCAGCGCCTCCGCCTCGGCCTCGGCCGACTCCTGCGTCTCGGTGAGCAGGCGCGCCGCCTGCTCCTCGGCCTTCGTGCGGATCTCGGACGCCGCCTCGCGCGCCGCGGCGACGATCCGCGCCGTCTCCTCGCCGAGCACGGTGGTGATCCGCTGCTCGTCGAGCTCCTCGGACTCGGCCAGGCGCCGCTCGAGGTCCTCCACCCGCGCCACGAGCCGCTCGTCGCGCTCGTGCCAGGCCCGGAGCGCGTCCGCGGCCCGACCGAGCGCGCTGCGCACCTCGGCGGGCTCGAAGCCCTTGCGCACCCGGCTGAACTCGGACCCGGAGAGGCTCGCCGGGTCCAGCTCGGGCGGGTCGGGCACGGGGTCGGGCAGCGACGCGGTCATGCGCCGATGCTACGGGTGGGCCAGCCGACCGTGGCGGACGGGCGCGGGGACGTCGGGCCCGTCGCACGGACCCCGCCGGAGCGGGTCCGCGACGGTGCTCAGTGGCTGTTGCCGAGGCCCTCGGGGGCCAGCACGTGGACCGCCTCGGCGAGGCTGCTCACCGGCTCGAGCCGGACCGCGTCGCCGGCGATCTCCTTCATCTGCTTCTGCTCCGCGGCCGTCGTCGACGCCGGGTAGATGAAGGTCTTCACGCCGGCCCGCTTCACCGCCGCGACCTTCTGCGTGATGCCGCCGATGGGGCCGACCGAGCCGTCGGCCAGGATCTCGCCGGTCACCGCGACGTCCTTGCCGTCGGTGAGCGAGCCCGGCGTCATCCGGTCGACGACGGCGAGCGCCCAGGCCAGCCCCGCGGACGGACCGGTGACGTCGCCGGAGTCGATCGCCACCTGGATCGGCGAGTCGAGCCGGGGCTGGTCGACGTCGACGCTGACGCCGAGCACCGGGCGCATCGCCGGGGTCGTGCCGGCCGGGACGGTGGTGGTCGAGCCGTCCGCCTCCTGGACCGGGGCCGAACCGAGCGTGATCTTCGCGTCGAACGTCGTCGGGGCGTCGCTCGTGCCGCGGCGGGCGGTCACGGTGACGGTGTCGCCGGGGGCGTGCGAGCCGAGCGCCGGCCGGATGTCCTCGGGCATGTGGATCGGCGTGCCGTCGACCGCGGTGATGACGTCGCCGACCTCGAGCTCGCCCACCGCCGGCCCGTCCTTCGACAGGCCGAGCACCGTTGCCCCGGAGCCGGTGAACTCCGCCGGGTGGCCGAGGTAGTTCAGCGCGACCTTGGTGGCGATCAGCTTGGAGAGGTCCATCCGCTGCTGGTTGACCTGCTGCGAGGCGTCACGGCCCTTGTCGCCGTAGACGTCCTCCTCGCTCTTGATCTCGACGGCGTCGTCGAACACGCCGCGGAGCAGCGTGGCGAGCGTCGCCTGGTCGACGTAGACGGTGGTGAAGAGGACGTCGCCCTTGCTGTCGTACGAGCGGGCTCCCTGGACGTCGACCCGGGTCTCCGCGGGGCGCACCGAGCCGGGCTCGAGCAGGTAGTAGGGCGTCGGGATGAAGAGGACGCCGGCGAGCACCGACAGGAGCACGACCGACACGCCGCCCCAGATCCACCAGCGGCGGCGGCGCTTCGCGGCGCCGGCGGGGTCGGTGCCGTCACCACCGGGGCCGGCGGGACCGCCGGACCCGTCGTCGCCGCCGGCGGCGGGCAACACCTCGGGCGCGCCGTCCGGGGGCGTTCCTGGGGGCTCCTCGGGGGTCGATACGCTGGGCAGTGTCATGTCCGCGCTGCTCGTCGGTGTCCTGGTCGTCGTGGTCGCATCGGCCGGCTTCGCCGTGTCCATGTTCGGGCGACGGCCGCTCCCACAGGTTGCCATGCAGGCCGCCGCACCGGCCCCCCACGCTGTGACGGCGCCCAGTCGGC
Organism: Actinomycetes bacterium; assembly: GCA_023392475.1. GTDB lineage: Bacteria > Actinomycetota > Acidimicrobiia > Acidimicrobiales > Microtrichaceae > JAEVZA01. The sequence goes on from JAEVZA010000044.1 coordinate 11,946, forward strand.
GCGGCGGGCGCATCGGCCACGCCGTCCGCTCGATCGCCGCGATCGCCGCCGGGGACGACGTGGACGCGCCGCCCCCACCCGCCATCGACGTGGACATCCCGGCCACCGCCCGGGCCCGCTCGGTGCTGCTCCTCGCCGCCGGCGTCATCGGCACCGCGGCGATCGTCGGCGTGCTCCTGAGCGTCGTCGTGGTCGCCTTCTCGACCTTCCTGAACTAGCCGGTCCTGAGCTCGTCGCCCGCCCGGGTCGGGCACCCGCGCCTGCCCGCGCCCGCCGTCCGCGCCCCGCCCGGACGCGACGGTGCCCGGGGCTCGGCCCCGGGC
>JAEVZA010000129.1 GCA_023392475.1 Actinomycetes bacterium
GCGGTGGGCCGCGGGCCGGAGCGGCGGGCAGCGGCGGAGTCGTCCCGCGCGCACCCGGCGAGCGCGAGGCACGCGACGAGCACGGTGGCCGCGCACCGCGCCGGGGCGGGTCGGCTCATCCGTCGCCGAAGCGGAGGCGGCCCATCTCCCAGAACGCGCGCAGCGCGGCCAGGCGGCCGTCGTCATCGACGCGGTAGGTGAAGACGCCGTCGGTGTGGACGACCGTGCCGTCGGGCATCGTCGTGGAGATCGTCCCCACGTTGGCCACCTCGTCGCCGGCCGCCCACGACTGGTCGATGCGGAACCGCACCTCGTTGGGGCCGATCACGCCGTCGTAGAACGCCTCGATCGCCGCCGGACCCCGGTGCCCCAGCCCGTCGGGGCAGAGCGGTGACGGGCCGATCGGGTCCTCGACCACCGCGTCCTCGGCGAACAGGGCGAGCCACGCCGCCTTGTCGCCGGCCTCGACCGCCCGCATCGACGCGAGCGACGCGTCCCGGGCCGGGTGGGGTTCGAAGGTGTCGGGCAGCGTGGGCACTCAGGCCTCCTCGTCGAGCGACGGGACGGTCGCGGGGGTGAACTCGCACGGCAGCTGCTTGATGCCGTGGATGAACGGCGACTGCAGGTAGACGGGTTCGTCCGTCGCCCGGATGTCGGGCAGCCAGCGGAACAGCTCCTCGAACATCACGCGGATCTCACGGCGGGCGAGGTTGGCGCCCAGGCAGAAGTGCGGGCCGCCGGCGCCGAACCCGACGTGCTCGTTCGGCGAGCGGGTGACGTCGAACGTGAACGGGTCCTCGAACGCCCGCTCGTCGCGGTTGGCCGACTCGTACCACATGACGACCTTGTCGCCCTCGGCGATCGGCTGGCCGGCGATCTCCGTGTCCTGCGTGGCCGTGCGGCGGAAGTGGATCACCGGCGTGGCCCACCGCACGATCTCCTCGACGGCGGTCGGCGTGACGCCCTCGACGTCGGCCCGCCAGATCTCGCGCTGGTCCTCGTGCAGCGTCAGCATCCGGATGCCGTGGCTGATCGCGTTGCGCGTGGTCTCGTTGCCCGCGGCCGCGAGGAGGATGAAGAAGCTCGCCATCTCGGACGGCTGGAGCGGCTCGCCGTCGACCTCGGCCTGCATCATCGCCGAGACGAGGTCGTCCTGCGGGTTGGCCAACCGGTCCTCGCCGACGGCCTGCGCGATCTGCGCCATCTCGAGCACGGCGGCCATCAGCGCGGCCACGTCGGGCGCCGACTCCTCGTCGCCGAGGATCACGTTCGTGAGCTCGAGGATGTGCTCCCACGACTCGCGGGGGATGCCCATCATCTCGCAGATGATCTGCAGCGGCAGCGGCGCCGCCAGCTCGGACACGACGTCGCACGAGCCCTGCTCGGCCACCGAGGCGACGATCGTCCGGGCCTTCACGCGCACGTCCTCGTCGATGCGGGCGACCATCCGCGGCGTGAAGCTCCGGTTGACGATCATCCGCAACCTGGTGTGCCGGGGTGCGTCCATGTTGATCATCGAGCCCATGAACTCGTTGATCTCCTGCGGCAGGTCGGGGATGTTCGTCCCCTGGCCGGAGCAGAACAGGTCGGGGTGCCGCGAGACGTGCATCACGTCCTCGAAGCGGGTCACGGACCAGAACCCCGGCCCCTTGGGGAACCCCGGGATCTCCGGCTCGTCCATGAACAGCACCGGCGCCTGGTCCCGCAGCAGCGTGAACATCTCGGCCCGGGACTCCGAGCCGTGCGACCAGTACGAGATGTCCACGAACGGGTTGATGTCGAGCGTGCTCATCCGCTTCCCCCTGCCGGTCGATCCGGGCGATCGTCCGGGGCCCTGCCCGGACGTTCCTAAACTAACGGCCGGATGGCGGCCCGGACCCAACCACGTTGAGCGCACCGACCGCCGCCCGCCCCACGCGGATCCGGCTCCGGCCCTGGCAGTCCGAGGCCCTGGAGCGGTTCGCGAACTCCCGGCGCCCCGACTTCCTCGCGGTGGCCACCCCCGGCGCGGGCAAGACGACGTTCGCCCTCACCGCGGCCGTGCAGGACCTCGCCGACCACCCCGGCCGTCGCCTCGTCGTCGTCGCGCCGACCGAGCACCTCAAGCACCAGTGGTCGCGGGCGGCGTTGCGCTTCGGCCTGCACCTCGATCCGCGGTGGTCGGCGCGCGACGGCGCGCTGCCGTCCGACATGCACGGCATCGTGACCACCTACCAGCAGGTGGCCACGTCGTCGCGGGCGCTCGCCGGGCTGTCGCGCGACGCCTTCGTCGTGTTCGACGAGATCCACCACGCCGGCGACGACCGGGCGTGGGGCACGTCGGTGCTGGAGGCGTTCGAGGGCGCGGCGCGCCGCCTGTCGCTGTCCGGCACGCCGTTCCGGTCCGACACGTCGGCCATCCCGTTCGTGGACTACCACCTCGACGAGGCCCGCTCCGACTACGAGTACGGCTACGGCGAGGCCCTCGCCGATCGCGGCGTCGTCCGGCCCGTCTACTTCCCGAGGATCAACGGGTTCATGGAGTGGGTGGCGCCCGACGGCGAGACGCTCGCCGCCACGTTCGACGACGAGCTCACGCGCGAGCGGTCGAACCAGCGGCTGCGCACCGCGCTGTCGCTCGAGGGCCAGTGGCTGCCCACCGTGCTCGGCCAGGCCGACGAGCGGCTCACCGCGATGCGCGAGCACCACCCCGAGGCCGCCGGCCTGGTGATCGCGAGCGACCAGGACCACGCGCAGGAGATCGCCCGGGTGCTCGGCGGGCGGCACGGCACGCGGGCCGTCGTGGCCACCTCCGACGACCCCGACGCGTCGGCGAAGATCGCCGCGTTCGGTGCCTCCACCGACCCGTGGATCGTGGCGGTGCGGATGGTCTCGGAGGGCGTCGACCTGCCCCGCCTGCGGATCGCCGTGTTCGCGACGACCACCACCACGGAGCTGTTCTTCCGCCAGGCGGTGGGGCGAGTCGTCCGGTGGACGCCGGGGCTGCACGGGCCGGGCGCCCGCACGCAGCCCGCGTACTTCTTCCTGCCCGACGACCCGCGGCTGCGCCGGTACGCCGCCGAGCTCGCCGAGTCGCGGCGGCACTCGCTGCGCAAGCGCCGTGGGAACGACGAGGACCGACCGTCCGAGGAGCCGGACGCCGTCCCGCTGGGTGACGACGAGGAGCAGATGAGCCTGTTCTCCGTGATCGGCGCGGTGGCGCTCGACGCGGAGGGCGGCGACCACCACCACGGCCCCGGCGGCGCGGCGGCGGGCCTCGGCGTGTTCGACGACGACCCCGACGACCCGGGCCTCGGCCACGACCCCGAGGGCGTCGAGGTGGTGCTGCTGCCGCCGCCGCTGCCCGGTGGCGGCCACGTGGCGGTGCCCGACCCCGACGGTCCCGGCACCGGCGGACCCGCCGACCCGGCGGCCGGGATGACCCAGCGCGAGCGGAAGGCACGCCTGCGCGACCTCAACGCCGACGTCGTGGCCGAGCTGTCGCGCTCCACCGGCTGGGGCTACGTGCAGGTGAACAGCGAGCTCAACCGGCTCGCGGGGATCGGCAAGATCTCGGAGGCGACCCTCGACCAGCTCGAGCGGCGCCTGGAGCACGGCCGGCGCTGGCTGCGCCGCGCCGGCTGACCGCCCGCCGACGGGTCACTCCCAGGGCCGCTCGGGCCACGCGTGCTTGGGGTACCGCCCCAGCATGTCGGCCCGCACCGCCGCGTAGCTGCCCCGCCAGAACCCGGGGAGGTCCGTGGTGCGCTGCAGCGGGCGGCGGGCGGGCGACAGCAGCTCCAGCACCACCGGCACGTGGTCCCGGCCGACGACCGGGTGCTCGTCGACGCCGAGCAGGTCCTGCAGGCGCACCGCGGCCTCGGGGCGGACGACGTCGCCGTCCTGCACGTAGG
>JAEVZA010000188.1 GCA_023392475.1 Actinomycetes bacterium
CGTCACGGTCGCGAGGACGGCGAGCCCGGCCGCCGCCGAGAGGGTGCCGACCACGACCGCACGCCGCGCCCCCGCCGCGGTCTGCACGCCCGACACCGACAGCCGGGCGGCCATCGCGATCACGTAGCCGAGGACCGCCCCGCCGGCCCCGACGAGGAGGCCGGCGTCGAGCTGGCCCCGCAGCTGCAGGACCCCCCACGTGTTCACGCCGCCCTCGACCATGGCGCCGAGCGCGAACGCGAACGCGACCGGCAGGAGCCCCTCGCGCCGCAACGTCCGCAGCCCGTCGCCGATCGCCACGTGCTCCCCCGCGTGCCCGGCGGGCAGGTCGATCCCCCGCGACAGCACGAGCACGGTGAGCGCACCGGCGGCGACCACGACCCAGGCGACGCGCCACCCGACGCCGCCGACCACGGCGAGCAGGACGCCGGCGAGCGCTGCGCCCAGCGCGCCGCCCACGTTGAACACCGCGTGCAGGCGGACGAGCCGCCCCGGCGAGTCGGCGAGCGCGGCCGTGGCGCCGACGTTGGCCACGACGTCCACCGCGCCCGACGTCGACATCACGGTGACCACGCCGAGCACCACGCCCCAGGGCGCCGGCAGCGCAGCGCCGACCACCAGCGCGGCGACCCACCACGACAGCGTCAGCGCCAGGGCGCTCGACGTGCCGCGCCGCTCCGCGAGCGCGCCGCCCCACGTGTTCATCGCCGCCGCCACCACGAGCGCGCCCGTGAGCACGAGGCCCAGCCGCCCCGGCCCGCCGCCGAGCGCCCGCTCGATCTCCGGCGTCGTCACCGTCCAGGCGCCGAGGTAGAGGCCCAGGGTGGCGAAGGTGCCCGCGACGGGCGCCAGGGTGCGAGCGACGGCGGCGGTCACCGATCCATTCCAGCAGACGGCCCCCCGTGGCCGTCCCGACGGGCGCGGCGCGGGCGGACGGCGGTACCGTCGAGGACCGGCCACGGGGGGATCCCGGGCCCGGGACGACGCATCCAGCAGATGGGGGCCACGATGCACCGACTCCGACGCCACACCGCCGTCGCGCTCGCCGCCACGGTCGCGCTCCTCGTGGTGGGCGGCTGCGCCACGCCGCCCACGTACCCGACGAACGCCGCGAAGTGCGGCTCGGCCGCGGCGCCACCGGCGCACTACGACCACGTCGTCGTCGTCATGGAGGAGAACCGCACCTGGGACGCGGTCGGCGGGGTCGGGTTCCGCGACCCGAACATGCCGTACCTGCACGACCTCGGCACCCGCTGCACGGTGTTCTCGCAGTGGACCGAGACCAACACCACCCAGAACAGCCTGAACCAGTACATCGGGCTCACGAGCGGGATCTCGAACACCTCGACCGTCGACGACTGCTCGCCGAGCACCACCTGCCGGTCGACCGACGACAACATCTTCCGGCAGGTCCGCACGTCGGGCGGCACGGCGCGCTCCTACGTGGAGGGCGCCACGACCGGGTGCTCCGCCGCCGGCAACGCCGCCCGCCACGTCCCCGCCCTGTACTTCTACGGCACGTACACCGACGGCACCGGCGTGCACGGCGACCACGACTTCTGCAACGACGAGGTCCGGCCGCTGAGCGAGCTCGACGTCGCCCACCTGCCGACGTTCGCGATGATCACCCCGAACCTCTGCAACGACGGCCACGACTGCCTCAACGCGAGCGTGGACACCTGGGCGGCGAAGCACCTCCAGCCGATCCTCGACAGCCCGGCCTACGCCGCGGGCACCACGGCCGTGTTCGTCCTCTACGACGAGGACCGCCCGGTCCCCAACCTCGTCATCGCGCCCACGGCCCTCCGAGGGGCGAGCCCCACCCCCGGGGCGGGCCACGCGGCCGCGCTCAAGACGTGGGACGAGCTGCTCGGCCTGCCGGAGATCGCGCAGGCGCCGGTCCAGTCCGCGATCAGCCTGAGGGGCCCGGCCCACATCTGACCGTCCCGTAGCATCGGCGCCGATGTCCGTCCCGACGATCGCCCGGCGCGCCGAGCGGATCCCGCCGTTCCAGGTCATGGACCTCGTGCGGGCGGCCCGGGAGCGGGGCGAGCGGCCGGCCCCGGGGCCGGTGTGCCACCTCGAGGTCGGCCAGCCCTCGGCCCCCGCGCCGGCCGCCGTCCTCGACGCGGCCCGTGCCGCGCTCGACGGCCCGCTCGGCTACACGGACAGCCTCGGCCTCCCCGCGCTGCGCGCCCGCATCGCCGCCGACTACGGCGACCGCCACGCGCTCGACGTGGACCCGGCCCGCGTGGCCGTCACCACCGGCGCGTCCGCCGGCTGCCTGCTCGCCTTCCTCGCGTGCTTCGACCCCGGCGACCGCGTCGTCGTGTGCGAGCCGGGCTACCCCTGCTACCGCCAGCAGCTCGAGGTGCTCGGCGTGGACGTCGTGTCCCTGCCGATCGGCCCGGGCACCCGGTACCAGCCCACGCCCGCGGCCCTCGACGAGCTCGGACCGGTGCACGGGCTCGTCGTGGCCAGCCCGTCCAACCCGACCGGCGCGGTGCTGCGACCCGAGGAGCTCGACGACCTCGCCGCCTGGTGCGCCACCCGGGGCGTGCGGCTCGTGGCCGACGAGATCTACCACGGGATCACCGAGGTCCGGCCCGCCCCCACCGCCGCCGCGCACCCGGGCGCCGTCGTCGTGCAGAGCTTCTCGAAGTACTTCTGCATGACGGGGTGGCGGCTCGGCTGGCTCGTGCTGCCCGAGGAGCTGGTGCGACCGGTGGAGCGGCTCGCGCAGAACCTGTACCTCGCGCCGCCGACGCTGGCCCAGCACGCGGCCCTCGCGGCGTTCGACGCGACCGACGAGCTCGACGCCCACGTCGACGCGTACACCACGAACCGCCACCGACTGCTCGACGCGCTGCGGGCCGGCGGCGTCACCGACGTCGCCCCCGCCGAGGGCGCGTTCTACGTGTGGGCCGACGTCGGCCACCTCGGCGACAGCACCGAGCTCTGCCGCACGTGGCTCGACGAGCTCGCCGTCGCCGTGACACCGGGCGCGGACTTCGACCCCGAGCGGGGGGACCGCTTCGTCCGCTGCTCGGTGGCCGGACCGGCCGACGAGGTGGACGACGCGGCCGGGCGGATCGGCCGCTGGCTCGCGGGGCGCCCGTCGGGCCACGGGACGGTCGCGTGAG
>JAEVZA010000259.1 GCA_023392475.1 Actinomycetes bacterium
GCTGAATATCGAGCAGAATGCCAATGGGCTTGTATTTCCGTGCCAGCTCAATGCCTTCGTCGCCACGCACTGCTACCAACCCTTTGTAGCCTTTCTGGTGCGTGAACTCAAGCAGGGCTTTTGCAAAGGCCGTATCGTCTTCAATAATCAAAATTGTTTTGTCGGACTGGTGTACATCCTTGCGATCATCGGGCAGGTTTTCCGGGATCTTTTCAATGCGGAAACCTTTCTTCGATGGTTCCGGCAAGAGCGGTTCAACCACCGTTTCTACTTCCGTTGTAGCAGGCTTTTGCACTTCGGCCGCGGCCTGGTTAATGGGAATATAAATCGTGAACTCGCTGCCCTTTCCGGCTTCACTGCTTAGCTTTATTTCGCCACCTAATAACTTGGTTAATTCACGGCTGATGGAAAGTCCCAAACCGGTGCCGCCGTATTTGCGGCGGGTAGAACCATCGGCCTGCTGGAAGGCTTCAAACACCAGCGCCTGCTTTTCGGCCGGAATACCAATACCGGTGTCTTTTACAGAGAAGGCAATGAAGGAACGATTGTCTTTTAATGACGTAATGTTTAATGCCACCGAACCCTGCGAGGTAAATTTCAGGGCATTGGACAAGAGGTTTTTCAACACCTGTTCCAGGCGCATTTTATCCGTTTCAATTTGCGAGGGCAGATCGGCATCCACATGAACGGCCAATTCCAATCCTTTTTCTTTTGCCACCGGCGCAAACAGTGCTTTCATATCGGTCACAATTTCCTGCAACAACACCGGGTGGTATTCCAGTTGCATTTTGCCGGCTTCAATCTTCGAGAGATCAAGAATCTCATCAATCAGCGAAAGCAACCCCTGCCCCGAACTTTGAATGACCTGTGCATATTCAATCTGGTCTTTGGAAAGATTTCTTTCGTTGTTCTCCGACATCAAACGCGACAACAGCAAAATAGAGTTGAGCGGCGTTCGCAATTCATGCGACATGTTGGCCAGGAACTCCGATTTGTATTTTGTGCTCAATGCAAGTTCCTCGGCTTTTTGCTGAATCTCCACGTTGCGTTCAGCAATCAGTTGGTTGCGTTCTTCCAGCAACCGCGAACGTTCTTCCAGCTCCTGGTTGGCCTGCAGCAATTCTTCCTGCTGCACTTTCAGTTCTTCTTCCGACGCCTGCAGTTTTTCGGTTTGCGCTTCCAGTTCGGCATTGATGTTTTCCAGTTCGCCGTGCTGTGCCTGCAACTCTTCGGCCTGCGCCTGCGTTTGCTCAAACAGTTCCTGCAAGCGGGCCCGGTTCTTAGCCGTTTGCAAAGCAATGGCAATGGCCGGCGCCACTTGTGTTAAGAAGGAAATGACCTGCGGTGTAAACGTCTGCAGCGAACCAATTTCCGCTACGCCTTCCACCACATCGTTGTGCACCAGCGGCACCAGCAAAAGATTTTGCGGTGTGGCTTCTCCACTGGCAGTTTTAATCTTTACAAAATCGGCCGGAAGATTTTTTAACTGCACCAGCTTTTTCTTTTGCGCCGTTTGTCCTACCAGTGTTTCGCCAAAACCAATTTGCAGCGGGATGTTCTTTGTATCGTCCACCGCATAACCGGCGGTGTATTGCAGGTAGTTGTCGTGACGAACGTACAGTAACCCAACCTGTCCCTCAATGTAAGTAGCCAGCGCATGCAACGCATCCTGTGCAACCAGCTTCACTTCTTTTCCCCCGCGCAAGCTGTCGTTTATTTTTTCAATGCCGTTGTGTATCCAAAGTTTTTCTTCATTCTCCTGGTTAAACTGCTGCAGGTCTTCCTTCATTTGCGCCACAGCGTTTCCTAAAATGTCTTCTTCGCCGCGAGGCACTACATCTACATTGAAATTGCCGGCGCCAATGGCTTGCGCAGCAGTAGCCAATGCTTTGTTGTTTTCATCAATCATTAAAATAGACCGCGCCAGGTTGCCAATGGCGTCGTCTGTTTCGGGTTTGATCTGAATTCCCGTGGCACCAGTGGCAATGGTTTTTGCCGCAACATTCAGTTCGCCCAAGGCTTTTGTGATGACTGAAATGGTGTACATCATCAGTGCAATAACCACCGACACACTCAGTATCAGGAAAAGAAGGCTCCGGTCTCTTTCGGTTTTTTCTTTTTCGTAAATGGCGCTCATGCCGGTCTTTGCCGTTTGCAGTTCGCTGCGTTGCAGCTTCCTGATTTGGTCAACGCCGCTGGCAGAAAGCGTCCACCATTTTTCTGACACGTAGCTACTATCGAACTGCCCGGTGCGCAAGAAGTTTTCGATGTATTGAAGGGTTGGCTTTAGCTCGGTTTCGGCTGCAAGCTTGTTGTAAGCGGCAATGGCGCCGGCCGATCCTTTCTCTGCAAATTCCTTTTCATAACTCTTGTAAATGTCATACATCTGCCGCACGCCGGAAACTGCATCGGAGCTGCTTTCAGATGACTGCAACGCATAGTAAATATTGGCCCGGACAATGCCGAGATAACTTACCATTTCTGAAAGAAATTTTTGTGACCGCAGGCTTGGAATCACCGGGTCGAGGTACTGGTTGCCGGCCGTCACAACATTCAACGTGTTTAGCCGAAACAATACATTGGTGTAATAATCCATTACCTGTTGCGGTGTGGCGGTTTGGTTGTCGATGGTGAGGCGCACCTGGTTCAGCGTATCCAGGAAGGTGTAAGAAGTAACATGTTCCAGTGTGGGGAGCCCGGCAAGCGAAAGAATAGCGCTGTCGGTACGCGGCCGGGACAGCAGGAGTTCCGTTCTGCGTTCGCCATTCACAATAAAGCCAAAGCTGTAGCGGCGTTCGGCCTGCAAGGCGTCAATAACGGTACCAATGCCCGACGATTGGTTTACCCGTAAAAGATAACCCTCCAGCATTTCAATCTTGTCCGTCTTCTCTTTGTAAATCTGGATGATAAAATAAACCAGCAATGCCAATGGCACCAGTGCAATGAGCATCAGCTTGGCAGATAAAGGAAGCCTTCTGAAAAATCTGTGCATGTTGTAAGAATTATTAAAGGCCGGTGGCGGCAAATTGATTTTCTTCTTTTGTCTTATGCATCTCTGTTTGCCTTACCGGCAGAAAAAGATGAAACACGGAACCTTCTCCCGGCGTACTGCGGGCGGTGATAGCACCATTGTGGCGGTCGATAATTTTTTTAGCGATGGCAAGACCAATGCCGGTGCCTTCGTATTCCGTTCGGGTATTTAACCGCTGAAAGATGGTGAAGATTTTTTCGGCGTATTTTTCTTCAAAGCCAATGCCGTTGTCGGCAATGGTAATGCGGCAATAAGCGCCATTGGCATCAGGTGCCGCCTCTGCACTCACAGTGTTGACAAGCGCCGCCGAAATGGAAACATGCGGCGCGGTACCCGGCTTGGTAAACTTCAGCGCATTGCTGATGATGTTTTGAAAAAGCTGGCGCAGCAAAGCCGGAATGGCTTCTACCTGCGGAATGGGACCTATATCGA
>JAEVZA010000299.1 GCA_023392475.1 Actinomycetes bacterium
GGCTCTACAAGAGCGAATGCGTCCGAGGACCCGACGCGCCGGCCGTGTGGGACGACGTCGACGAACTCGAGCTCGCCACGCTCTCGTGGGTGCACTGGTTCAACCACGACCGGCTCCACAGCCACTGCCGCGACGTCCCACCCGCAGAGTTCGAAGCAGCGTTCTACGCTGCCCCACAGACCGCCCCCACCGGGGTTGGAAACCAATAGAACGAGCCTCCATCAGACCCAGGGCGGTTCACTACCCACGCCGCCTGAACCCACGGACCAGGGTTGACCTCCGTTAGGAACTCAGTCCTGCATACATGCCGCATACATGGGCCCGGATCGGGCCTCCCCGGCCGAGCCCGGCCGCAGCCAAAAAGCGGCGAAGCCCCTGCAGTTGCAGGGGCTCCGTACCGTCGGGCTGGGGAGATTCGAACTCCCGACCTCTTGACCCCCAGTCAAGCGCGCTAACCAAACTGCGCCACAGCCCGGGAGCGGGTCACTGTAGTCGGCTCCCCCGCACCCACCGAACCCGCGATCGGGCTGCGGCACCGGGTCTTCTGCGGCGGTGGGGGCTCGCCGTTCGAGCCTGGCACCCGCAGCACCGGGCGCCGGTCGGGACCGGCCGATGGCGGCGCCCCGCGACGGATCTCGGGGGCGAGGCGGACGCTCAGCGTCCGTGAGGACCCCTATATCTCAGAACTGGCCACGGGCGGGCCGGAGGTCAACCGAGGAGCCAGCCGATGCCCTGCACGAGGCGCCAGCCGAGGTAGATCGCGAGCGCGATGACGAGGAGCCAGAAGTGCCACGGGATCTTCTGGCGGTCGCCCTCGCGCGGCTCGGCGAGCGACTGCTCGACCGCCGTGGCGTCGTCGGTCGGGTCGGCGACGTGGTGGCCCTCCGGGCAGTCCCCGGCCGGTGTGAGGGTCGACGGCGTGTAGAACCGGCTGCAGTCCTCGCACCAGGGCATGGCTCAGACCGGCGGGACGCCGTGGTGGCGGCGCGAGAACCGGCGGTCCTTGCCCTCCGCCCGCACGAGGCGCCGGTGCACCTCGTCGCGCAGGTCCTCCCACTCGACGACCGCGTCGATCACGAGCTCCGACGCCAGCCGCAGCAGGTCGACGTCCTCCTCGTAGATCGTGCGCTGCTCCTCGACGAAGGCGGCGCGCTCGCCCTCGTCGTCGATCGCCGCGATCTTGTTGGCGAAGACGGCGTTGACCGCCGCCTCGGGTCCCATCACCGCGATCTTGGCCGTGGGCAGCGCGATGGTCGCGACCGGCTCGAAGGCCGGCCCCGACATGGCGTACAACCCGGCGCCGTACGCCTTGCGCACGATCACCGAGATCTTCGGGACGGTGGCCTCGGAGACGGCGGTGATCATCTTCGCCCCGTGGCGGATGATCCCCTCGCGCTCCACCTGCGAGCCGATCATGAACCCGGGGACGTCGGCGAGGAAGACGAGCGGCACGCCGAACGCGTCGGCCAGCCAGATGAAGCGCGCGGCCTTGTCGGCGGAGTCGCCGAACAGCACGCCGCCCTTGTGCATCGGGTTGTTGGCGACGATCCCCACCGGTCGGCCGCGCAGGAGGCCGAGTCCCACCACGAGCTCGGGAGCGAACAGCGGCTTGATCTCGAAGAACGACTCCGCGTCGAGGAGGCCGTCGAGCACGTCGTGCACGTCGTAGCCCTGCGCCTCCTCCGCCGGCACGATGTCCGCGGTGAGCGGCCGGGCCGGCTCCACGGCCTCGTACCGTGGCGGATCCTCGGACCAGCGGCTCGGCAGGTAGGTGAGGTAGGCGCGGGCCTGGTGGACGGCGTCCTCGTCGTCGACCGCGAGGTTGTCGCCGCAGCCCGAGACGGTGGCGTGCATGCGGGCGCCACCCATCTCCTCGAGCGACGTCACCTCGCCGATCACCATCTCCGCCATGCGGGGCGAACCGAGGTACATCGAGGCGTTGCCCTCGACCATCACGACGATGTCGCAGAACGCCGGGATGTAGGCACCGCCGGCGGCCGACGGGCCGAACAGGCAGCACACCTGCGGCACCCGACCGGAGAGGCGGACCTGGTTGTAGAAGATGCGCCCCGCGCCGCGGCGACCGGGGAAGAGCTCCACCTGGTCCGTGATGCGGGCGCCCGCCGAGTCGACCAGCCAGACCACGGGGATCTCGTCACGCAGCGCCGTCTCCGTGAGCCGCACGATCTTCTCGACGGTGCGGGCGCCCCACGAGCCGGCCTTGACCGTGGGGTCGTTGGCCATGATCGCGACCGGGCGGCCGTCGACCTCCCCCACCCCGGTGACGACGCCGTCGGCGGGCAGGTCGGTCGCCATCGACCCGCGGTACGGCGCGTTGGCGAGCAGCTGGTCCTCGACGAAGGTGCCCTCGTCGCACAGCAGCGCGATCCGGTCGCGCACGAACAGCTTGTTCTGCGCCGCCAGCTTCTCCCCGCCCGCGGCGAGGTTGCCCTCCCGGGCGCGGCCCACCGCGGCCCGGAAGCGCTCTACCCACGGGTCCGCGGGGACCGGCTGCTCGCTCACGCCACCGGCCCCGCTCAGCCCACCGACACCAGGTCGACGACGAACACGAGGTCCGCGTTCGGCGGGATCCCGGAGCCCTGCGGCGGGTCCGCGCCGTAGGCGAGGGCGGCGGGGATCTCGAGCGTCCGGCGACCGCCCTCCTTCATCCCGACGAGGCCCTGGCTCCAGCCGGGGATGACCTGGTCGAGCGAGAACGGGATGGCGCCGTCCATCTGCCACGACGACTGGAACACCTTGCCGTCCGAGGCGGTCGCGCCGACGTACTGCGCGGTCACCGAGTCACCGGCCTTGACCTCCTTGCCGGTGCCCACCACGTCGTCGGTGACCTTGAGCTCGGTGACGGGGCCCTGCACGGCCGACACCTTCGGCTCGCCGCGCTCGGCGACGGCCTTCGCCTCCGGCGTGTTGGCGGCCGTGGTGCTGGTGGCACCCGACGTGTCGACCGTGGTCGACGAGCTGCTGGCGTCGTCCTTGTCGTCACCGCACGCCGCGGCGACCAGGGCGAGCCCCAGCACCGCGGCGAGGACCGCCGCCACCGGGCGGAGCCAAGGGCGCCTCACCACGACACGTCCACCAGGTCGACGGTGAACACCAGCGTCTCGTTCGGGGCGATGCCGGCCCCCGGGGGCGGGTTGGCGCCGTACGCCATGTGCCCGGGGATGACGAGGGTGCGGCGCCCGCCGACCTTCATCCCGACGAGGCCCTCGCTCCAGCCCTGGATCACGCCGTCGAGCGGGAAGCTGATCGGGGAGCCCCGGTCCCACGAGGCGTCGAACTGGGAGCCGGACGACGCGGACACGCCGACGTAGTGGGCGGTGACGGTCGCGCCGGGCGTCACCTCGTCACCGGTGCCGACCACCTCGTCGGTCACCACCAGTTCGGTCACGGCGTCGGTGGCCCCGAGCTCGGGCTTCCCCCGGGCCTCGATGTCGTCGCGGTGCTGGCTCATGTCGGCTGCTCCTCCGGGACCCGTCGTCCCTGCGGTCGTGGTGCGGCGCCGGGCCGGGCCCGGGCCGACGGCAGAGCGTAGAGGCGATCACCCACCCCGCCGCCGCACCCGGAGCTTGATCGGCGTGGCCTCGAGGCCGAACGCCTCACGCAGCTGGCGCTCCAGGTAGCGCAGGTAGCTGGGCGGGATGGTCTTGTTCGCGAACAGCGTGAACGTCGGCGGGTCGGTCGCTCCCTGGGTGGCGTACAGGACCCGCGCCCCGTGCGGGCCGGGCTGCGCCTGCTGCGCGCGGCGGATCACGTCGTTGACCTGCCGGGTGGGGACGCGGGTGTGGTAGGCGTCGATCGCGGCGTCGATCGCGGGCAGCAGCCGGTGGACCCCCCGGCCGGTGAGCGCCGAGATGCGCAGGACCGCGGCGTCGCCGAGGAAGTGCAGGCGCTGGCCCAGCTGGTACAGCACGTCCTTGCGCTCGTCCTCGTCGAGCAGCTCCCACTTGTTGAGCAGCACCACGATCGGGCACCCCGCGCCGTCGACGCGCTCCGCGAGCCGCTGGTCCTGGTGGGTGATGCCCTCGGTCGCGTCGATCACGAGCAGCGCCACGTCCGCGGCGTCGACCGCCTTCAGGGCCCGGACCATCGAGAAGTACTCGGTGCCCTCGTCGATCCGGGACTTCCGGCGCATCCCCGCGGTGTCGATGAAGCGGAGCGGGCCGGCGTCCGTCTCGACGACCGTGTCGACCGCGTCGCGCGTCGTGCCCGGCATGTCGTGCACCACCGCCCGGTCCTCGCCGATCATGCGGTTGAACAGCGTCGACTTCCCGACGTTCGGGCGCCCGACGAGCGCGACGGACACGATCCCGTCGTCCTCGTCCTCAGCGGACTCCTCGTCCTCCTCCACGGCGGGGAGGTCGGCCACGATCACGTCCAGCAGGTCACCGGTGCCGCGGCCGTGCAGCGCCGAGATCGGGAACGGGTCGCCGAGGCCGAGCGCCATCAGCTCCCAGACCTGCGCCTCGTGACCGGCGTCGTCGACCTTGTTGGCCACCAGGTGGACGGGCCGGCCGGCGGTCCGCACGAGGTCGGCCACCTGCGCGTCCTCGTCGGTGATGCCGACCTTGGCATCGACGACGAGCAGCACGACGTCGGCGTCCCGGATGGCCTGCTCCGACTGCGAGCTGACCTTGCGCTCGAGGTCGCTGCCACCGGTCAACCACCCGCCGGTGTCGACCAGGCGGAAGCGGTGGCCGGCCCACTCGGCCTCGACCTCCTTGCGGTCCCGGGTGACGCCGGGCTTCTCCTCGACGATCGCCACGCGGCGACCGAGGACGCGGTTCATCAACGTGGACTTGCCGACGTTCGGGCGACCGACGATGGCGACCACGGGCAGGTCATCGGGCACGGGCGGCCTCCTCGTGCCGTGCGGCGGCGCCGGCCGGGACGCCGAGGGCGGTGCGCAGCGCCAGACCGTCGGTGGGCACGACCTCGACCGGCCGCGGCAGGTCCGCCGGCGTGCTGCCGTCGAGGAAGCGGCCGCGGGACAGGCAGACGTCGGGCAGCAGGTAGCGGTGGCCGGCGGGTTCCGCCGCCAGTGTCCGGGCGAGGTCCTCGCCCACCATCAGCCCCGTGACGCCGATGTTCCCGCCGAAGAACCGGTTCTCGACCGGGACGAGCCGCACGTCGTCGCGACCGAGGCCCTCCACGAGGGGGCGCAGCACCTGCGCGCCCAGCGGGCCGGTCAGGATCCCCACCGGCGCGCCGCGGCGCGGGCCGATGGACACGGCGGTCGGCACGCCGTCGCCCTCGAGCGCCGGGACGCCCTCGGACACGTGGCCGCACCCTGCGTCGCCGGGCTCGCCGCGCGGGGCGCGGTACCCGGTGGCCGGCGCCCCGTCGACCCAGGCGAAGAAGCCGGGCTGGACGCCGATGCCGTGGTCGGCCGCGCCCGTGAACTCGGCCTCGAAGGCTCGGGCCATGCCGATGCCGTCCTCGTGCATCCCGAAGTCGCCGTAGACCTCGGCGGCGGGGAACGCCCGGCCGGCGAGGAGGTGGTACTCGTCGGCGGCGTGGACCATCCGGCGGCCGAGCGTGGCCAGGAACACGTCCTGCCACGCGGACACGGTCTCCACCACGAACTCGGCCTCGGCGCGGGTGTGGGGCCGCATGCGGGGCTCCGTGTTGTGGCGCCCGACGCCGAGCGGCACGACCGCCACGTCGGCGAGCTCGGGGTACTCGTCGAGGATGCCGCACAGCGTGTCGACCAGGACGGGGCCGTCGTTCAGCCCGGGGCACACCACGATCTGGCCGTGCACCTCCACGCCGTGGTCGAGCAGCGCCCGGAGCCAGCGGAGGCTCGTGGCGCCGCGCCGGTTGCGCAGCAGGTCGGCGCGCACCTCGGGATCGGTCGCGTGGATGCTCACGAACAGCGGCGACAGGCCTTCGACCACCACGCGCTCGAGGTCCGCCTCGGTGAACCGCGTGAGCGTCGTGAAGTTCCCGTACAGGAACGAGAGCCGGTAGTCGTCGTCCTTGAGGTAGAGGCTCCGGCGCATGCCCGGCGGCAGCTGGTAGATGAAGCAGAACTCGCAGTGGTTGTCGCAGGTGCGGACCTCGTCGAACACCGGCGAGTCCACCTCGAGGCCGAGCGGGACGCCGTCGTCCTTCTCGACCTCCACGGACAGGTCGAGCCCGCCCCGCCGCAGCTCGAGGCTCACGTCGGGCTCGTCCGAGAGCACCCGGAACTCGATGACGTCGCGCAGCGGGCGACCGCCGATCGAGACCAGCTCGTCGCCCGCGCGGACGCCGGCCAGCTCGGCCGGTGATCCGGGCGCGACGGCGACGACTCGGGCTTCGGACATGGCGGACCATGGTACCGGTGGGCGGCCGCCCCACCCCGCCGCCGCTCCCCACGCAGCGCCCACGATCGCCGCCCGTGCCAGACTGGCGCCACGGTGCCCGGTGCTGGGCCGAGGTACGGCGGGGCGTCGGAGGGGGAACCGTGATGGACGGGTCGAACGGGTTCGCATCGGTGGCGCGGGCGCGCCACCGC
>JAEVZA010000324.1 GCA_023392475.1 Actinomycetes bacterium
GGCCCGCGCCGCGGGCCCGCCGCTCGCGCCGTCCCCGCCGTCTGCGTCGCCCGGACCGCTGGTCCCACCGCGGGTGTTGGCGACGGCAGCGGTGCGCCGGCGGCTGCGGACGGCCCGGCGCTCGTCCTCGTACGCCGCGTAGCCACCGGGGCGCCGACCGGCGTCGCCGCGTCCGTCGAGCACGATCACGTCGGCGACGGTGCGCTCGAGGAACGCCCGGTCGTGGCTGACGACGACGAGCGCGCCCGGCCAGTCCTCGAGGAAGTCCTCCAGTTGGCGGAGCGTGTCGAGGTCGAGGTCGTTGGTCGGCTCGTCGAGGAACAGGACGTTCGGCCGCTCGGACAGGACGAGCAGGAGCTGGAGGCGGCGGCGCTCGCCACCCGAGAGCAGGCCGATCGGCGCCCACTGCGCGTCGCCGTCGAACCAGAACGCCTCCATGAGCGCGGCGTCCTGCCAGTCGGCCTCGCGATGCCCGCCCGTGACGGCGTCCCGCACCCGCTGGCCCGGGTCGAGGTCACGACCGCGCTGGTCGTAGTAGCCGAGGCGGGCCGTCGTTCCGACCTCGACGCGCCCCTCCGTCGGCTGCAGCCGTCCGCCGAGCACGTCGAGCAGCGTCGACTTGCCCGCGCCGTTGGGCCCGACGATGCCGAGCCGCTCCCGCGGGTCGAGCAGGAGGTCGAGGTCACGGAACAGGAACGGGTCGTCGCCGAAGCGCCGGCCGACGCCGTGCAGCTCGACCACCCGGTCGCCGAGGCGCGGCGTCCCGGCGTGCAGCGGGAGGTCGCCGCTGCGAGCTGCGGCCTGCGGTCGGCCCTCCACGATCCGCGTGGCCGACTCGATCCTCGCCTTGGGCTTGGACGTCCTCGCGGGCGCCCCCCGGCGCAGCCACGCGAGCTCGGATCGGGCGAGGTTGCGACGACGGTCCTCCTCCTTCGCCGCCAGCTCCTCCCGGCGGTCGCGGCCCTCCAGGTACGCGTCGTAGCCGCCGTCGTGCACGTAGCCCGCGCCGCGGTCGAGCTCGAGCACCTTCGTCGTCACGCGGTCGAGGAAGTGGCGGTCGTGGGTCACGAGGACGAGGCCGCCGCGGTGCTCGGCCAACCGGTCCTCGAGCCAGGCGATGGCGTCGATGTCCAGGTGGTTGGTCGGCTCGTCGAGGATCAGCAGGTCGGCACCGGCGACGAGCGCGCGGGCGAGCGCGACGCGCTTCGCCTGGCCGCCCGAGAGCGACGCGACGGGCGCGTCGAGCAGCGGGCCGAGGCCGAGCCGGTCCGCGACCGCGGCGGCCTCCCACTCGGCGGCGCCGTGGCCCTCGGCGAGCGACGCCCGCACGGTGTCCCCCTCGAGCACCGGGTCCTGGTCGAGCACCGCGACGCTGACGTCGCGACCG
Organism: Actinomycetes bacterium; assembly: GCA_023392475.1. Taxonomy (GTDB): domain Bacteria; phylum Actinomycetota; class Acidimicrobiia; order Acidimicrobiales; family Microtrichaceae; genus JAEVZA01. The sequence continues at coordinate 1,388 of JAEVZA010000324.1, forward strand.
GGTCGCACGGTGCCGGCCTCGGGCTCGACGGCGCCCGACATGATCGACAGCAGCGTGGACTTCCCGCAGCCGTTGAGCCCGACCACGCCCCAGCGGTCGCCGTCCGAGACCGTCAGCGAGACGTCCGCGAACAGCGGGCGCCCGGGACGGCTGGCGGCGACGCGGTCGACGTCGAGGAGGATCACGACGTGAACCTACGCACGACCCGGCCGCCGGCGCAGATCGGCGCGGCGACCCCCCGGGCGTCCTGGCGGGACGGGCGCGCCGGTGGCCCGGTGGAGGTCAGCGTGGCGGCAGGCCCATCGCCGCGGCGCGGTTGTCCAGCCACCGGTCGAGCAGGATGAGCGCCCGCGGCTCGACGAACGACAGGTGCGCGAGGAACGACTTCGTGTCGGTGGCGCTCGCCACGGGGTAGATCTGCTCCGCCCCGCGGCCGTCGGCGGGGATCGCGTCGCCGCCCGTCCGGGTGAGCGGCAGGTGGAGCGGTTGGAGCTCGTCGCCCACGAGGGGCAGTTCGGCGATCGCCATCAGGCGCTCGGACGCGAACCACGGCACCACGCCGTCGCCCACCCCGTACTGCAGGAACACCGGCCGGTCGCGGAGCGCGTCGACCACGTTGGAGTTGTCCGAGGGATCGAGCAGCAACGTCGCCGCGCCCTGGAGCGCGGCGGCGTCACCCGCCGACGCGTTCGAGGGGATCACCGTCGCGAACAGCGGCCAGAGCAGCGAGTGGAAGATGACGTCGGACGTGCCGCTCCCGGCCACCTGGAGGAAGGCGCCCTGCAGCTCGGGTGACAGCGCCACGGACGCCGCGCCGAGCACGCCGCCCATCGAGGTCCCCTCGTACAACAGCCGGCTCGTGTCGAGGTCGGGCACGCCGTCGCCGGCCGGACCGGTCGCGCTCCACGGACCGACGTCGAGGCCCGCGAGGTGGTGGCGGATCGCGCTGATCAGCGAGACGGTGTCCACCTCGCCCTGCAGCGGCATGGAGGCGAGGCGCCCGAACGTGGCGGGTCGGGCCAGGTCGAGCACGTAGCCGCCCTCGTCCTGCCGGTCGCCGTGGTTCGGCACGTCGATGCCGATCGTCGCCATGCCGTGCTCCGCGTTCGCCGACGCGACGGCCAGCATCGTCTCCTTGGCCGCGAGGAGGCCGTGCCCGTACACCACCACCGGGGCGCCGGCGGCGCTCGCGGGGTGCTCGGGCAGGACGAGGAGGAAGCGCTGCCACGTCGGCGTCGGCGCGTGGTCGGGGCGGGCGACGCCGTGCGCGTCGCGGAAGTCGGTGAGCGAGACGTCGCCGGTGACCACGGCGGACGCGTGGTCGACGAGCACCGGCGCCGACGCCGTGACGCCGCGCACCGGGTGGTCCTGCGCCCGGGCGACGGCGGCCATCACCACGAGCGGTCCCGCGGCGTTCAGCCGGCTCCGGACGGTGAATCGAGTGGCCTCGAGCACGTCGTCCCAGCGGTCGCCCTCGACCCGGGCGAGGTCGCCGCGGACCGAGGTGAGCTGCGGACCGGGTTGCGCGACGCCCGGCGCCCGCTCCAGCGCGCCGGCGCCGACCAGCGGCCGGAGCCCGGCCGCCAGCCGCGCCACGTAGGTGTGCCCGTACTCCCACCGCACCTGCGGCCAGGCCATGACGATCGTGTCGGGCGCGCCCTGGCGGATCGAGTCGACGCTGAGCTCGGCGCGGACCGGGGCCCGGTCCCCGGTCGTGAGGTCGTACACGCGGACGACGTCGCCGCCGTCGGCCGGCAGCGACGCGGGGTCGACCGGGCGGTCGACCTCGAAGATGACCGGACCGACCGCGGAGAAGCCGTCGGCGCCGGCGTTCGCGTCGTCGACCGTCGCGCCGGGTCCGAGGGCGTCTCGCACCCCGGTGGGGATGAGCCCGTCGGGGAGGTCGAGGGCGCGGCCGGTGGCGGCGCCGGGCTCGGGGCGGGTGAACTCGTCGCTCGGGAAGGGCAGCGCGCACGAG
>JAEVZA010000359.1 GCA_023392475.1 Actinomycetes bacterium
ACCTCGAGCAGCGTGCCCCGGTCGTCGAGGTCGCCGCCGCCGGCGGCCACGACCGGTCGCAGCGGGCTCCAGACGTGGTCGGCGAGCGCGTGCGGGTCGAGCGCGCCCTCGGCGGCGTCCAGCTGCAGCGCGTAGCGGAGCTCGAGCGGCTTCAGGGTCTGCGCACCCTCGAGCCGGTCGAACGGGCCGGCCGGCTGCGGGCGCGACGGCATCGGGCCGCGGGAGAGCCACCCGGTCGAGCGCACGAGCGTGATCGCCAGCGCCCCCGCCGTCGTGCCCTCGGGCGGTTCGACGCCGAGCTCCACCTCGTGGTCGAGGTCGACGAGCTCGTACTCGCAGAGCCCCTCGTGGGTGACGGTCAGTCCGCCGGCGCGCACGAAGCGCCGGGACGGGAACGTCGGCACGCCCCACTCGTTCGGTCCGCCCTCCGCCCACAGGCCGCGCTCGACGACGGCGTAGGCGTCCTCCGCCTCGCTGCGGTCGGTGCGGGTGGGAAGGGGGAGGTGGACGCGGAGCCGGTGGTCCCGGGCCCGCTGGTCCCACGCGGTGGTCACGCGCACGACCGGGTCGTCGGCCCGAAGCTCGAGCGTCGTCGTGATGACCTGCTCCACCTCGCCGGTGCGGACGTAGGTCTCGCCGCCCGCCCAGCCGGTCGTCATGTCGTCCTGGCCCTCGATGCGGCAGCGCTCGGGGAGGACGTACGTCGCGCGGATCTCGATGCGCCCGCGGATCGGGCCGGCCTCGATGCAGGTGACCTGCACGGACCGGGGCGCCTCCACGACCACGTCCACCTCGGGCGGGCACCAGTTGTACGTGTCGCCCGCGTCGCCGTCGTCGACGAGGCGGCCGTAGCCGCCGGCGCCGTCGAGCGAGAACGTGCCCTCGACCGGGTCGACGTCGACGGTGACGAGCCCGTTCGTCAGGCCACGGTCGCCCTCGGTCCGCACGGGGTGCGCCGGCTCGACCGGCTCCCACCGCGCCCAGCCGAGGCCGGGCACGTCGGCGGCCAGGGTGAGCACGCGGCGCGACGGGTGGTCGCGGTGCACGACGAGCTCGAGCCGCGTGGCGGGGTCCTCGGCGCAGCGGGTGCCGACCTCGGCGAGCGCGTCGGCCGGCGAGACGCGGCCGTCGCCGCGCTCGGTGTGGAGGTGCGCGGTGATGACCGGGCCCCGCTCGTCGGTGGTGGCGTCGAGGTGGACCGCGGTCGTGTCGGGGTGCTCGGCGAGCGACGCCATGGCGAGCCGCATCGGCGCCTCGTCGGCGTCGGCGCCCGCCAGCTCCTCGATGGCGGCGGTCGCCGACAGGACCTGGACCGCCGGGTGGTCGATCGGCTCGCCGGCCTCGGGCCCGGGGATGTCGATCTCCACGAGACCCGTGCGGGAGCGCGGGCTCGGGTTCAGGACGACGGCCCCCGGCGACGACGTGCGGGCGCCCGCCGCTGCCGTGGCCCGGTCGGCCAGGCCCTCGGCGAGGCGCGATGCCTCGGCGTACCGGTGCAGCACGGCGTCGACGACCTCGTCGTGGCTGCAGGCGCAGATCGAGTCGTGCGCGGCGTTGCGGATGACGTCGAGCCACGCCGCCTCCGTGATGGCGCGCCACCGCTCCGGACGGTCGAGCCAGAGCGAGGCGAGCGGCTCGGCGGTGCGCTCGAGGAGCCGCTCCGACCGGGCCGCGGCCTGCTTCACGTCGACGCGGTTCGAGGCCACGCCCATGAGCAGGTTGGCCCGGAACCCCGAGCGCAGCTCGCCCCGGTGGACGGGGAGGTCGTCGGACGGCGCGGCCGCGAGGTACGACTCGAGCGAGCCGATCCGGAGGTGGTAGGTGTCGCCGTCGAGCTGCGACTCGGCGCCGTTGAGCTCGGCGATCACGGCGGTCAGGTGCTCGGGCGGCGCCTCGTGGTCCATGCCCGCCATGAGCAGGACCTGCTCGCCGACGAGCGGGCCCTGGAGCAGCCGGAACAGCTCCACCTTCTCGCGCACCGCGCCGGGCGAGCGCGGCAGCTCCGAGCCGTTGCCGTACCCGGCCGGCAGGTACTCGGCGCGGACGCGCGAGCCGTCGGGCGCCTCCCACCAGAACGCCGGGGCGGCGATGGTCGACGGCACGCCGCGCCACACGACGGCGTCGGAGAACCCGAACAGGCGGAGGAGCTGCGGCATCTGGGCGATGTGCCCGAACATGTCGGGCAGGTACCCGACCTGCATGGCGCCCCCGAAGTCCTCGGCCCGCCGGAGCCCGCGCAGCAGGTTGCGGACGTGGGTCTCGCCGGAGACGAGGAACTCGTCGGGCAGCACGTACCAGGGCCCCATCGACAGCCGACCCCCGGCCGCGAGCGAGGCGAGCCGCGGGGCCTCCTCGGGCCGGAGCCCGAGGTAGTCGTCGATCACCGCCATCTGGCCGTCGAGCTGGAAGTGCGTGAACGTCGGGTCGCCCTCGAGCCGCGGGAGCAGCTCGTCGAGGAGGTCCACCAGGCGCAGCCGGAACGTCGGGTACGGCTCGTACCACTCCCGGTCCCAGTGCGTGTGGGGGAGGACGTGCACCTCGTGCACCCGGCGGACGGGGCCGTCGCCGGCCGCCGTGCCCCCCGCCGTGGTCGCCGTGTCGGTCATGGGCGGATCGTACCGGCGGTGCCATGATCGATCCGTGTCGAGCCGGGCGCCGCAGGGCGGCATCGTGCAGGTCACCTTCACCGCGGACGACCGCGCCGTGGTGGACGGGCTGGTCGAGGAGCTGGTGGGCGCCGGGCTGGTCGCGTGCGGCCAGGTGGACGGTCCCGTGCGGTCGACCTACCGCTGGCGGGGGGCCGTCGAGCGGGCCGACGAGTGGCGGGCCGTGCTCAAGACGACGGGGGAGCGGGCGCCGCAGGTGGTGGCGGCGATCCGGGCGGGGCACCCGTACGAGACGCCCGAGGTGGTGGTCACCCCGGTGGTCGGCGGGGACCCCGACTACCTGGCGTGGGTCGCCGACGGGTCGTCGGCGCCGGGCGCCTGACGCCGGTCGGCGGGGTCAGCGCAGGGCGGCGGTGCGGATCTCGTCGCTCGGGAACCAGGCGGGGAGCACGGCGCCGTCGGAGATGCGGCGCACCTGGTAGGCGTTGCGCGCCACCGCGGCGACGCTGAACCCGCGCGCCCAGCGGCGGTCGAAGCGGCTGCGCACCTCGACGTCGGTGCCGACGGGCAACTCGGTCGTGCGCTGGGTCGTGGTCTCGCTCTGCACCGTCATCGTGTCCCCACTTCCGCTCCGTCCGTCAACGGTTCGATGCCCCTCCGTCGCCCCGATCGCCCGTGTGCACCAGCACGCTCCCATTGTTCGACCAGGAGGGGGGCGCGACTCAAGGACCTCCGCTGTCAAAGTCGTCAGGAAGGGTCGGATTTCACGCTCTGGTAACGCTCGAGGCCCCGCACTGCCGAGTCGCGTTCAGCGTTCGGTCGAGGGACCCGGCCCGGAGGTACGTTGCCCGGCATGCCCTCCCGACGACGCGGACCGACCCTCGCGGTCGAGCGATCGCTGTGGGAGGAGGGCCACGACGTGGTCGTCGGCATGGACGAGGTCGGGCGCGGCGCGTGGGCCGGCCCGCTCACGATCGGCGTCGCCGTCCTCCCGCGGGACCGCCGCGTCAACGGCGTGCGCGACTCGAAGCAGCTGACCGAGGCGCGGCGCGAGCAGCTCTACGACCGGATCCGCGACTGGTGCGTCGGCTGGTCGGTCGGTCACGCGAGCCACGAGGAGTGCGACGAGCTCGGCATGTCCGACGCGCAGCGGCTCGCGGCGCGCCGGGCGCTCGACGGCCTGGGGCTCGAGCCCGACCAGGTGCTCATCGACGGCCGGTGGGACTTCGTCGGCGGCGGCCGGACCCGGATGATCGTGCGCGGCGACGCGTCGTGCCTCTCGATCGCCGCGGCGTCGATCCTCGCCAAGGTGACGCGCGACCGGATGATGCGGGCCGAGGCCGACTCGTACCCCGCGTACGACTTCGACTCGAACAAGGGCTACCCGTGCCCCCGCCACAAGCTGGCGCTGAAGGGGTACGGCCCCACGGCGATCCACCGACGCACGTGGGCGTTCATGGACGGAACGCCGTGGGGCCTGCGCCGGCCGGCCAGGGGGGAGCAGGCGACGCTGTTCTGACCCATCCTGCGCCCCGGGTGTGAACGGGGCGTCACGAGGCCGTGAACGGTGCCGCGACGACCGTGCGGCCGTCCGCTGCACTTGCTCACGGGGGGCACCAAGGTGCTTGCCGCAGTTCGCAGCCCTGTGGGACCATGGCCGGAGACCGACCCAGGACGTGCTCCCGTGAGCGACAACCCGACCCGTGGCATCCGATTCGGGAACCCCCGGATGCAGCACCCGGAGCCCGACGGCACCGGCATGGGTCCGCCCGTGCCGGAGTGGGTCGAGGTCTCCCAGACGCTCGACCGCTGGTTCGCCTTCATCGACGTCACGGGCTTCACCACGTACACCGAGGAGAACGGCACGCAGGCCGCGCTCGACGTGCTGGCCCGGTTCCGCACCGCCGTCCGCCAGGTCACCGGCCGCCGCGGCGTGCGGGTGCTCAAGTGGCTCGGTGACGGCGTGATGCTCGTGGGCACCGACCCCGGCCCGCTGACCGCGGCGGTGTGCGAGATCGCCACCCGCTTCGACGGCGACCCGTTCGCCGTCCACGCCGGCATCGCCGGCGGCCCGGTGCTCCTGTTCGAGGGCGACGACTACGTCGGCCCGTCGGCCAACCACGCCGCCCGGCTCTGCGATGCCGCCGGCCCCGGCGAGGTGCTCGGGATCGACGTCGCCGGCCACCTGCCCGACTGGGTGCAGATCGACGGCCACGTGGTCGTCCGCGCCGACGGCATCGGCGAGCTGCGCCCCGCGGCGCGGCTCAGCGTGCGGCC
>JAEVZA010000469.1 GCA_023392475.1 Actinomycetes bacterium
GCGGTGGCCAGCTCGACCGGCCGGTCCAGGTCGACCTCCACGATGAGGCCCGACGCGCCGGCGGTGAGGTCGAGCGCCCCGGTCCCGACGGGCGCCGGCCCGAGGCGCACGATCGCGGTCCGGGGGAACAGGACCGGCTCGGCGAGTGCGAGGTCGTCGACCAGCGTCATGCCGGCCGGCACGAAGACGATCCAGCGGTGCGCCAACCGGGCCAGCGTGCGGAACCCGATCGCCGCCGTGGCGACGCCGACCGCGGTCAGCACGCCGCCGAGCACCCAGGAGCCGTCCGCGAGGAGCAGCACGCCGACCGGCAGCGGGAGCGCGGTGAGCGCCCACACGCCCTCCACGGGTCCGAGCGCCAGCGCGAACGGGAGGCGGAGCGTCATGCGCCGCTCGTCGCCGTAGGACGAGCCGTTCACGAACCAGTCGCCGACCTCGGCGGACAGCACGGTCACGGCCACGAGGGCGGCGGCGACGATGCCGATCCACCCGACGAACGACGGCGACGTCGTGAGCGCGGCGACCGCGCCGGCCACGAGCGGGACCGGGGCGAGGATCCGCAGGAGGGTGAGGGTGACGGGCAGCGCCACCAGCGAGGCGAGGAGGCCCGCGAGCCAGACGAGCCAACCGCCGAGCGCCACCGTGGTGCCGACGGCCGACGCACGGTCGGCCGCGGCGTCGCCGAGCAGCTCGCCGAGCGTCAGCGGGAGGACCAACCAGAGGACGCGCGTCGTCCAGACGAGGGGGGTGGCGTGCACGGCGCACAGACTTGCGCGTCGGAGAGGGCCGCCGCTAGCAACGGGGGATGGAGGATGGCGCCGAGCTCCCGCTCGATCTCCCGTTCGGGATGGCCACCTCGGTCGGGCCCCTGCCGCTCGACGACGTCGACGACGCGGTGGCGTTCGCCCTCGCCGCGCACCCGCGGTTCCCGACCGTGCCCGTGGTGTCCTCGGTGGAGCGCTCGCTGCTCGCCCAGGCGGTCGCGGGGCTCCCTCGCATCGACGTGCGCGTGCCCGGGTTGCTCGAGGTCGACGTCGACGACCTGCCCGATCCCGTCGACGCGGCGGCGGCCGGAGCGTCCGTCACGGGCGAGCCCTTCGCTGCGCTGCACGCGATGACGGGTGCGCTCGCCGCCGTCGACGACGGCGCCCCCCACCCCGGACCGGTGCGGGTCGGCCTCCTCGGTCCCGTCACCGTCGCCCTCGCCCTGCGGGCGGCCGGCGTCGCGGTGGACAAGGCCGTGGCGCTCGCCGGGCCGGTGGTGGAGCAGCGCTCGCTGGCCCTGCTGGCCACGGTGCGGGCCGCGGTCCCGGTCGGACCGATCGTCGTCGTCCTGTCGGAGCCGGGCCTCATCGGGGCGATGCACCCGACGTTCCCGCTCACGCCGTGGGAGATCCGGGCGCTGCTCGATCCCGTCGTGGACGCCCTGGACCGCAGCCCCGCCGCCCGCGAGTTGCTGATCGGCGTCCACGTGCCGGGCCACACCGATTGGGAGACGGTGATCGCCTCCCGCGTGTCGCTCATCTCGGCCCCGGCCGACGGCGGCCTCGTCGGGTGGGCGCCGCAGCTGGAGGACCTCCTGGAGCGCGGCGGGTGGATCGCGTGGGGCGCCGTCCCCGTCGACCAGCCGCTCGGCACCGGCGAGGAGCTCCTCTGGCGCCGGCTCGCCGCGGTGTGGGGCGACCTCGGCGCGGCCGGGGTGGACCCGATGCGGGTGCGGCTCCGCGCCATGGTCTCGCCGGCCGACGGGCTCGGGCACTTCGGTCGGAGCCAGGCCGAGCGCGTCATGGACCTGGTCACGTCGGTGTCGTCGCGGGTGCGTCGCCAGACGGTCGCCGCGCGGCTCTCGCTCGGCGCCTGACGGCCCGGATCCGGCGCCTCCCGGCCGCCGCACGCGTCGTCCCACGCGTTCCCATGACGATCCGCGCTGCCAGGCAGCACGAAGGATCGTCAGAACGCGGCGGGCGGTAGGGTGCCGGCCGTGCCCGACCCCGGACCGGATCCCGAGCTCGACCCGGCCGGCCGCGTCGACTGGTTGCGCGAGGAGATCCGTCGCCACAACCGCGCCTACTACGAGCTCGACGAGCCGACGATCCCCGACGTCGACTACGACCTCCTCGTCCGGGAGCTGCAGGCGCTCGAGTCGGCGCACCCCGACCTGATCACGCCCGACAGCCCGACCCAGCAGGTCGGTGGCCCGGTGTCGTCGCAGTTCAGCCCGGTCGAGCACCGCGTCCGGATGATGAGCCTGGACAACGCGATGGACCAGGGCGAGCTCCACGCCTGGGGCGACCGCACGGCCCGCAAGGTGGCCGAGCTCGGCCTCGAGGGCTCGGTCCGCTACGTGTGCGAGCTCAAGATCGACGGCCTGGCGATGTCGCTCCGCTACGAGCGGGGCCGGCTCGTCCAGGCGGCGACGCGGGGCGACGGTCGCACCGGCGAGGACGTCACGGCCAACGTGCGGACCATCGAGGCCGTGCCGCACGAGCTGGCGGGCGACCCGCCCGAGGTGCTCGAGGCCCGCGGCGAGATCTACCTGCCCATCGACGCGTTCCACCGCCTCCAGGAGCAGACCGAGCGCGAGAACGAGGCGGCCGAGGCGGCCGGGCGCCGCGGGCGGCCCGTCCCGGTGAACCCCCGCAACGCCGGCGCCGGATCGCTGCGCCAGAAGGACCCGACCGTCACCGCGTCGCGCGGCCTGGCCTTCTGGTGCTACCAGCTCGGCGAGATCGTCGGCGCCGAGCCGCCGCCCACCCACACCGGCGCACTGGCCTGGCTGCGCGAGCTGGGCCTGCCGGTCAACCCGGAGACGGCCTCGTTCGACTCGCTCGACGAGGTGTACGGGTTCTGCTCGCACTGGGTGGAGCACCGCCACGAGCTGCCGTACGAGATCGACGGCGTGGTCGTGAAGGTCGACGACCTCGCGGTGCAGGCCGCGCTCGGGACCACGTCGAAGGCGCCCCGGTGGGCGATCGCGTACAAGCTCCCGCCCGAGGAGCGCACCACGATCCTGCAGGACATCCAGGTGTCGATCGGCCGCACCGGCAAGGCCACGCCGTTCGCGGTCCTCGAGCCCGTGTTCGTCGGCGGCTCGACCGTGGGCCTCGCCACGCTGCACAACGAGGACCAGGTGCGCGCGAAGGACGTGCGCCCCGGCGACACCGTCATCGTCCGCAAGGCGGGCGACGTGATCCCCGAGGTCGTCGGGCCCGTCCTGGAGCTGCGGCCGGAGGGCCTCGCCGAGTGGCGGTTCCCCACGGAGTGCCCGGCGTGCGGCCACCCGCTCGTGCGGCCCGAGGGCGAGGCGCAGACGCTCTGCACGAATCCCGACTGCCCGCAGAAGCGACTCGCCCGCATCACGCACTTCGGCTCCCGGGGCGCGATGGACATCGACGGGCTCGGCGAGCAGCAGGTCGCGCTGTTCCTCGAGCTCGGCCTGCTCGAGGACGTGGCCGGCATCTACTCGATCGACTTCGACCGGATCCGCGAGCTCAAGGGGTACGGCGAGACGTCGGTGCGCAACCTGCAGCGGGCCATCGAGGCGTCGAAGGAGCGACCGCTCGCCAACCTGCTGTTCGGGCTCAACGTCGTGCACCTCGGTGCGGCCGGCGCCGAGGCGCTCGCGGCCGGGCTCGGCAGCCTGGACGCGATCATGGCGGCCCCGGTCGAGGACATCGCCGCCGTCGACGGCGCCGGCCCCGTGATCGCCGAGTCCGTGCACCGGTTCTTCGCCGACGCCGGCAACCAGGACCTCGTGCGCCGCCTCGTCGAGGCCGGCGTGAACACGCAGGGGCCGGAGCGCTCGGTGCTGCCGCAGACGCTCTCGGGGCGCAGCGTCGTCGTCACCGGCACCCTCGAGGGCTGGTCCCGGGAGGAGGCGGAGGCCGCGATCAAGGCGCGCGGCGGCAAGTCGCCGGGCAGCGTGTCGAAGAAGACGTTCGCCGTCGTCGTCGGCGAGGAGCCGGGCGCGTCGAAGGTCACGAAGGCCGAGACCCTCGGCGTGCCCATGCTCGACGCCGCGGCGTTCGGGTCCCTGCTCGAGTCGGGCGAGCTGCCCGACGCCCCCGCCCAGGAGGATCCGGCCTGATGCCCGCACGCGCGGTGATCTTCGACTTCGGCGGCGTGTTCATCGACTCGCCGTTCACCGCGCTCGTGGAGGCGGCGCACGCCCGCGGCCTGGACCCCGACGAGATGACCGACATCATCTTCGGCCCCTACGACGAGGACACCGACCACCCGTGGCACCGCCTCGAGCGCGGCGAGATCACGGTGACGCAGGCGCGCGACGAGATCCTCGCGTCGTCGACCGCGGACGGCGGCACGCCGGTCGACCCGTTCGAGCTGCTCGCCGCGCTGGGCGGCAGCGAGATCCGCGGCGACGTCGTCGACTGGTGCCGCGACCTGCGCGGGCGCGGCGTGCGGACCGGCCTCCTGACGAACAACGCCAAGGAGTTCGAGAGCTTCTGGCGGCCGCTCCTCCCGCTCGACGAGCTGTTCGACGACGTCATCGACTCGTCCGCCGTCGGGCTGCGCAAGCCCGACCCCCGCATCTACCGGCTCGCGCTGGAGCGGCTGGGCGTCGACGCGGCGGACGCCGTGTTCGTCGACGACGCCCCCGGCAACGTCACCGGCGCCGAGCGCGTCGGCATCCGGGGCGTGCTCATCGGGCCGCAGCGCGAGGACGTGCCCGCCGCGCTGGCGGAGCTCGCCCGCCACGTCCACTGACGCGTTCTGACTGCTTTTCACGTCGCTGGACGACGTGAAAAGCAGTCAGAACGCGGATCGGGTGGTTCGGGGGTACGGGTGTCAGGTGGCGTTGAAGCACCAGACGACCGGCTTGGCCGTCTTCTCGCCCTCGGACTGCTTCCACACCATCGCCTGCACGCAGTTCTGCTGCGCCTCGAGCTGCTCGACCTTGCGGCCGGGCGCCGGCGTGAACTGGATGAGGCCGGTGCCGAGGTCCTTGACCAGCCCGTCGGCGGCGGTGCGGATGACCTTGTTGTTCACGATGAGGTAGCCGTCGTAGCCGGCGGCCACGTCGATGCCGACCGAGGCCTGGCGGAGCACGTCGCTGCCCGACGCCGGGATCAGCCGGTCGACGTAGGCCGGCTTCGACTCGGAGGTGGCGTCGTTGCCCGTCGCGGCGTTGCGCACCGTGAACACGATGCCCACCAGCGCCCCGACGATCAGCACGGCCATGATCACCCGCGCCCAGGTGTCGGACAGCTCGGGGAGGCGCCGGCGGTGCGGGGCGGGGTCGGCGACCGCCGTCGTCGGGGCGGGGGTGCCGCCGTCGCCGGTGACGTCGGGCACGTCGGCCCGGCCGTCGGTGCCGCCATCGCCGGTCGTGGGCTCCTCGTCGTCGCGATCCATGCGCTCGATGGTCTACCCGCTCCCCGGGGGCCAGCGGGAGCGGCGGTACCATCGGGCGTCGTGACGACCACCCCCTCCACGTCCGGAGAGATCGGTCGCGAGCTGGGCGGGCGGTACCGCTTGGTCGCGCCGATCGGCATCGGCACGTCGTCGCGCGTGTTCCTGGCGGTCGACGCGCAGCTGCGCCGCCGGGTCGCGGTCAAGCTCCTGCACGGCGCGCTCGCGGCGGACGACGCCTTCCTGCGGCGCTTCCGCGCCGAGGCCCGCGCCGCCGGCGCGCTCAGCCACCAGAACATCGTCGCCGTGTACGACTGGGGCGAGGACGAGACCGAGGACGGGATCGTCCCGTACCTGGTCACGGAGTACCTCGGCGGCGGCAGCCTCCGCCGGATCCTCGACCGCGGCCGGCCGCTCAGCCCGAGCCAGACGCTCATCGTCGGGCTCGACGCGTCCCGTGCGCTCGCCCACGCCCACCGGCGCGGCCTCGTCCACCGTGACGTGAAGCCCGGCAACCTGCTGTTCGACACCGAGGGCCGGCTCCGACTGGCGGACTTCGGGCTGGCCCGCGCGCTGGCCGAGGCGTCGTGGACGGAACCGGCCGGCGCCACCATCGGCACCGCCCGCTACGCGTCACCGGAGCAGGCGATGGGCCGACGTCTCGACGGCCGCAGCGACGTGTACAGCCTCGCCATGGTCCTCACCGAGTGCGCCACCGGTCAGGTCCCGCTGACGGCCGACACCACGGCCGGCACGCTCGCGCTCCGCACGCAGGCGGACCTCGAGCTCGGCCCGGAGCTCGGCGCCCTGCGGGGCCCGCTCGAGCGGGCGGGGCGGGTCGACCCGGCCGAGCGCCCCGACGCGGACGAGCTCGAGATCGCGCTGATGGCCGCCGCCGAGGAGCTGCCGCGGCCCCAGCCCCTGCCGCTCGTCGCGACGCTCGACGAGGCCGAGATCACCTCGGAGCTGCACCTCGTCGAGGGCCTGCCGGGGGTGGGCGCGATCGAGGTCCTCGACGACGGACCGGACGCACCCGACGAGGCCGACGCGCACGACGGCGTCGCGACCGGTGGCACCCCGCCGGCGTCCGACGGTCACGACGCGGTCGACGGATCGGCCGGCGACGGGCGCGCGCCCGCAGCGCCCGGCACCCCGGCCGACGACGCAATCGTCGAGGGCGTCGCGCCGCTGGAGCGGACGCCCATCACCGTGGCGGAGGAGCACCACCTCCTCGCAGCGTCCCGCCCCGCCTCGTTCGGGCGGGTCGAGCCGTTCACCGCCGCGGATCCCGCGGCCCCGCAGACCGCGGTGGCCGCCGCGGTCCCGCCCGCCCCCGACGACGAGCCGACGCGCCGCCGCCGGTGGCCCCGCCGGCTCCTCCTCGTGCTGGCGGTCCTCGCCCTCGTCGGTGGCGCCGCGGCGTGGTGGTTCCTGATCCGCGTGCCGACCCATGAGGTCCCCCGGTTCGTCGGGCGCCAGGTGGCCGCCGCCCGATCGGCCGCGTCGCAGAACGACTGGCACGTCGACGCCGGCACGGTGGTGCGACGGGACGGCACCGCGCCGGGCGAGGTCGTCGCCCAGGCGCCACGTGCCGGTTCGTCGCTCGCCGAGGGCGGGACGCTCCACCTCACCGTCTCCCTCGGCCCGACGCTCGTGCCCGTCCCGAAGGTGACCGGCGTGCCCGAGTCGCAGGCACGCGCCGATCTCGAGTCCGGCGGGCTGGCGGTGGGCCCGGTCACCAAGGCCAACGACGAGAAGGTCCCGTCGGGATCCGTCGTCTCGGCCGCGCCTGCGCCGGGCCAGCCGGGCGTGACGCCCGAGGGGACGGTCCCGAAGGGCACCGAGTTCGCACTCGTCGTGTCGTCCGGACCCGCGCCGCGCACCGTGCCCGACGGGCTCACCGGCGTGCCGCTCGCGACGGCCGAGGCCCGCCTCGAGGCGGTGCAGCTCACCGCCGGGGTCACCGAGCAGCACGACGAGGCGGTGCCCCTCGGCGTCGTGATGTCGCAGGGCACGCCGCCCGGCACGCAGGTGCCGCGGGGGACGGCCGTCCCGCTGGTCGTGTCGAGCGGCCCGGCGCCCGTGCCGATCCCCGAGGTGCGCGGCCAGAGCGGCACCGCGGCCACGGCGACGCTGCAGGCGGCGGGCTTCGTGGTCTCCGGCATCGAGGGTTCGCCGTCGGGCGCGGTGCTCGCCACGGACCCGCCGGCCGGCGAGCCGCACCCCAAGGGCACCCCGGTCCGGATCTTCACGCGGTCCTGACGGAACCGCGCAGCTGTTCGGGGTCTGCACGGTCCCGTCGCCGTTCCGTTGCCGGATCGTCACGGGTCCACCACCTGACGCGGTGAGGCGTTTACGTTGAGCGGCGCGACGTCGAGCTCGTTGGGGTGGTCTGCCGTACGTGGTGTTCCCCAGCCGCCGCGGGTGGCGGCCACCCCAACCAGCCCGGCGTCGCTGCCGCGTCCGGGCCCAGGCGCGACGGCGGGGCGCCCCCCGGCGCCCCCCCCCGCACAGACGGGCCCGCCCCGGGGGGGCGCCG
>JAEVZA010000470.1 GCA_023392475.1 Actinomycetes bacterium
GGCGTCGTCCGCGACGCCGAGGGTGGCCAGGCGCTGGGCGTGCGCCCGCGCGTGGGCAGGGCCGAGCTCGACCTCGCGGGCGACCGTGGCGACCACGTTGCCGGCGACCCGGGCGTGGAACCCGAGCCGGCCCGGCACGCCGTCCCGGACCTCGGCGAGGTACTCCCCCACGGCCTCGAGCAGCTCGCCCGCGGTGGGGCGGTCGTGCGGCGCGGCCGCGCCCGGGGCCGGCCGCTCACCCGTCGCCGCGTCGGGGACGTACGGATCGGGCCCGGCGATCAGCTCGAGCACGTCCTCCTCGTTCTCGGCGGTGCGGCGGCCGATCGCGGCCAGCTCCACCGAGCGGCTGGCTCCGCTCAGGTGCGTGCCGGCCTGGACGATGCACATGACGCCCCACTTGAGGGTGCCCATCGCCTCCCACCAGCGGACGTCCTCGACGGAGACCGGCCGCCCGCCCGCCGCGACGTAGCCGTCGATCAGGTCCTC
The DNA here is from genome assembly GCA_023392475.1 of Actinomycetes bacterium. Lineage (GTDB taxonomy): Bacteria > Actinomycetota > Acidimicrobiia > Acidimicrobiales > Microtrichaceae > JAEVZA01. The sequence goes on from JAEVZA010000470.1 coordinate 487, forward strand.
GACCGAGCCGAAGCCGCCCGCCGGCCGGGGCGATCCGAACCGCCAGGCGCGGACGCAGAACCAGCCGAGGTCCTCCACCGGGTCGCCGAGGTGGGCGAGCTCCCAGTCGAGCACCGCCCGCAGCCCCTCCGGGCCGACGATGAGGTTGCCGGTGCGGAAGTCGCCGTGGACGACCGCGTGCCCCGACACGTCAGGGCGGTGCGCGTCGAGCCAGCGCAGCCCGAGCTCGAACGCCGGGTGCGGCTCGCCGAGCAGGTCGAGCAGGTCCCGGAACTGCTCCACCTGGTCCTGCGCGTGCAGGCCCGCCACCTCGTCGGGGTCGATCCGGTGCACCGCGGCCAGGGCGGCGCCGGCCTGCCGGGCGAGCAGCGTGCGGGCGGTCGCGTACTCGTCGTCGCGCAGCAGGCGCCGCGGGATGGTCTCGCCCTCGACCCGGTCCATCACCATGAACGGGGCGCCCAGCTCGTCGCCCCCGTCGTCGGTGGCGACGACGCCGGGGACCGGCACGCCGGCACGGCGTGCGGCGCGCAGCAGCTGCGCCTCGCCCGCCATCCCGCCGGCCGTCCGGATGCCGCCCGGCCGCTCGACCTGGAGGACCATCCGGGTGGGTTCGCCGTCGACCGTCGCGTCCACGCCCCACGTCTGGCGCGACGCCCCGCCCGACAACCGGGTCACCCCGTCGACCCGCACGGGCCCGATGCGAGCGGTGAGCGCGCCCTCCAGCCGGGCCGCGAGGTCGCCGCCGCCGTCCGTCGTCCCCGTCACCCGACCCCCTCGTCACGGTCCGTCTCGTCGCGGATGTCGCCGACGATCGCCTCCAGGATGTCCTCCAGGGTGACCAGGCCCACCACCCGGCGCACGCCGCGCTCGTCCGGCTCGGACACGACGGCGACGTGGCGGCGGGCGCGGCGCATGCGCGGGAGCAGGTCCGCGAGCCGATCGTCGGGTCGCACCCGCAGCGCGACGCGCACCAGGCCGGGTGGCAGGAGGCCGCCCCGCTGCGCCGCCGGCAGGCGGAGCAGGTCCTTCGCGTGGAGGAAGCCGGCGACGTCGTCGGGCCCGGACCCGACCACGAGCACCCGGGAGTGCCCGGACCGGTGCACCAGCTCCTCGGCACGGGCGACGGTCGCCGTCGTCGGCACCGTGACCAGCTGGTCGGCCGGCGCCATGACCTCGGACACGCGGCGGTCGAGGAACCCGAGCGCGCCGGCGAGCAGCACGTGCTCCGTCGCCTCGAGCTCGCCGCTCGCCCGCGACTCCTCGAGCATGGCGCCCAGCTCGGCAGCGGTGTGGGCCTGCGCGAGCTCGTCGGCCGGCTCGACGCGGAGCAGGCGGGTGCCCCACCGCGACAGCGCGTCGAGCACCACGACCGCCGGCCGGGCGACGAACACGAAGGCCGCCTGCACCGGCGCCAGCACGACAGCCGTGCGCTCGGGCGCCGTCAACGCCACGGACTTCGGGACCATCTCACCGAGCACCATGTGGAAGAAGGCCACGATCGTGAGGCCGAGGGCGACGCCGATCGCGGTGCCGACCCCGTGCGGCAGCGGGCCCGCGCCGATCCAGCCCTCCAGGACGTCACCGACCGCCGGCTCGATCAGCCAGCCGAGGAGGAGGGACATCACGGTGATGCCGAGCTGGCACGCGGCCAGCTGGAGGTTGAGGGTGCGCATCTGGCGCAGCGCGGCGGCGGCGCCCAGCCGGCCCTCGTCGGCCCACAGCTCGATGCGCTGGCGGCGGGACGCGAGGAGGCCGAACTCCACGCCGACGAAGAACGCGTTGCCGGCGAGGAGGAGGATCGCCACGCCGAGCACGGCGTACCAGCTCACGTCGCCACCCCCCGGCCGCCGGGCTCGTCGCCGTCGGGCGGCGCCCAGTCGGGCGGCGGCGCCACGAGGCGCACCGACGCGACGCGGCGGTGGTCCATCTCCTCCACGCCGAGCGACCAGCCGTCGTGGGTGAACCCGTCGCCGACGTCGGGGATGCGACCGAGGCGCTCGAGCACGAAGCCGGCGAGGGTGTCGAAGTCGCCCTCGGGCATCTCGAAGCCGCACGCGTCCCGCACCTCGTCGGGGTGCAGGCGACCGGACAGGACGTGGGCGCCGCCCCAGTGGCGCACGAGCGGCTCGGCCGACGGGTCGTGCTCGTCCGCGATGTCCCCGACGATCTCCTCGACGAGGTCCTCCAGGGTGATGATCCCCGCGGTGCTGCCGTACTCGTCGAGGACGACCGCGAACTGCCCGCCCTCGTCCTGCAGCTCGACCAGCAGCGAGCCGAGCTCGCGCGACTCGGGCACCATCACCACCGGTCGGACGAGGCGGGAGACGGGTTCCGAGCGCCGGCGCTCGGGCACGACGCCGAGGACGTCCTTCACGTGCACCACGCCGACGATGTCGTCGAGGTCCTCCCCCGTCACCGGGAACCGCGAGAGTCCCGTCTCCTCGGAGCGGGCGAGGAGGTCACCGGTCGTGCCCTCGAGCGGGATCGCCACCACCTCCATGCGCGGCGTCAGCGCGTCGGCCACGGTCTTCTCACGGAACCGGAAGCTGCGGTCGAGCAGGTCGGCGGCCTGCACGCGCAGCGTGCCGCCCTCCTGGGAGGTGCGGACCAGGTGGTGCAGCTCCTGGCGGCTGCGGACGCTCGACAGCTCCTCCTGGGGCTGCACGCCGACGAGGCGGAGGAGGCCGGCCGCGGCCGCGTCGCACACGACGATCACCGGTCGGAAGACCGCGACGAAGGCGCGGAACGGCGCGGCGACGGAGAGCGCGGTGGTCAGCGGCTTCGACACCGCGATGCCCTTCGGCACGAGCTCGCCGACCACCATCTGCACGACGGTCGTGAGGAGCAGCGCGACGACGACCGACCACGTGACCGCGGCGTCGTGGCCCAGCGGCCCGAGGAGCGGCTCGAGCATCGGCGCGATCACCGGTTCGGTGAGCACGCCCAGGCCGAGGCTGCAGATCGTGATGCCCAGCTGCGCGCCGGACAGCGAGTACGAGAGCCGGTGCAGGATCGCCGAGATCGTGCGCGCCGAGCGCGAGCCGGCGGCGGCCTCGAGCTCGACCTGGGTTCGGTCGACCGCGACGAGCGCGAACTCCGCGGCCACGAACAGGGCGTTGGCCAGGATCAGGACGAGGACCGCGAGCAGGCCGAGGGCGGTGCTCACGTCGTCATCAGGCCCGGCACGGGCGCGACTGTACCGGCCGGTCGCGCGCCCGACGCGTGTCCGCCGGGCCGCCGATCCGTGCGGTGCGGGCGCCGCGACGACGACCCACGGGTCGTTCGATCATCGAAGGACCCCGCTAGCATCCGCCGGATGACCGAGCCCCCCGCCGGTCCCCGGCTCGACCACCGGCACGCCGACGCCGTGCGCGCCGCGGCGCGGCTCGCACGGGTCGCCGCCAACGCGCTCGGCGACGCAGACCTCACGATCGCCCAGTACCGCATCCTCGTGTTCCTCGACGGCAACGACCGCCCGGCGACGCAGGTGGCGGGCCTGCTCGGGGTCACGCCGTCGACGGTGACGTCGGTGGTCGACGGCCTCGCGGCGCGCTCGCTCGTGGAGCGGCGGGCCGACCCCTCCGACCGCCGCCGCGTCGTGCTCGCCATCACGGGGGCCGGGCGCGACGTCGTCGCCGCGGCGGACGACGTCGTCGCCGACCGCCTCTCCGGGTTGCTGGCTCGGCTGCCCGACGACGACGCCGAGCAGGTGCTCGTCGGCCTGGAGCACCTCAACCACGCGATGGACCTGTACGTGGCCGAGAAGTTCGGCGCGCCGTGACCGACGGCGGACCGCCGGCGCTGCGCATGCGCGGCGTCGGCCTCACCCGGGACGGGCGCGACCTGCTGGACGGCGTCGACTGGGAGATCGCCCGGGGCCGCTCGTGGGTGGTGCTCGGCGCCAACGGCAGCGGCAAGACGACCCTCGTCCGCATCGCCGCGCTGTACGAGCACCCGAGCCGCGGGACCGTCGACGTGCTCGGCGAGCGGCTCGGCCGCACCGACGTGCGCTCGCTGCGCCGGCGGGTCGCGCTGGTGAGCTCCGCGATGTCCGACCTGATGCGGCCGGCGCTCCCCGCGGTCGACGTCGTGATGTGCGCCAAGCACGCGGCCCTCGAGCCGTGGTGGCACACGTACGACGCCGCCGACCGGGAGCGGGCCCGGCAGCTCCTGGCCGACCAGGGCGTCGCGCACGTCGCCGACCACCCGTTCGCGACGCTGTCGTCGGGCGAGCGCCAGCGCACGCTGCTCGCCCGCGCGCTGATGCCCGATCCCGGGCTGGTGCTGCTCGACGAGCCGACGGCCGGCCTCGACCTCCGCGGGCGGGAGGAGCTCGTCGAGCACCTGGGCGCGCTGGCCGCCGATCCGGGCGCGCCGCCGATGGCGCTGGTCACGCACCACGTCGAGGAGATCCCGGGGGCCTTCACCGACCTGCTCGCGCTCGCCGACGGCCGCGTCGTCGGCGCCGGGCCGCTCGGGGACACGCTCACCGCGGACCTGCTGGCGCGCACGTTCGGCATCCCGATCCAGCTCGCCCGCCACGGCGACCGCTGGTCCGCCCGCCGCGCCTGACGCCCACGCCTCACGGTCGCTCGCGTCCCGAAACGCAGGTCTCCCGATCGTTCCCATGACGATCCGCGCTACTTGACGACACGAACAATCGTCAGAAACGCGTGCTCGCCCAAGGTCAGGGGGTGGTGGGGCGGTCCTGGAGCTCGAGCACGAGGATCGTGCGGGGGCCGACCTGGACCACGCCACCTGCCGGGTACCTCGTCGCCGGCGGGTCCTGCGCGGACGCCGTGTCCAGCACCAGCGTCCACACCTCACCCCACCCGGCCGGCGGCAGCACCTGCGACGACGGCGCGTCCGCGGCGTTCACGCAGACGAGCAGCGTCGAGTCCTGCACCGGCTCGCCCCGCTTGCCGACCTCGGCCATCGACCCGTTGAGCCACATCGACACCTGGCGCGCGTCCTCGCCCCAGTCCTCCCACGACATCTGACCGCCCGCCGCCGTGAACCAGGCCACGTCGGGCAGCTCGCCCTCCGAGCTCGCGACGCCGGTCAGGAACCGGCGCCGGTGGAGCGACGGGTGGCGGCGCCGCAGCGCGACGAGGCGGCGGCAGAAGCCGAGGAACGCGTCGTCGGCGTGGTCCCAGTCCACCCACGACACCGCGTTGTCCTGCGCGTAGGCGTTGTTGTTGCCGCCCTGGGTCCGCCCCACCTCGTCGCCGTGCAGCAGCATCGGCACGCCCTGCGACAGCAGGAGCGTCGCCATCAGGTTGCGGCGCAGGCGGTCGCGGCGGGCCAGCACGCCCTGGTCCTCGGTCGGGCCCTCGACCCCGCAGTTGGTCGAGCGGTTGTCGTCCGTGCCGTCGCGGTTGTCCTCGCCGTTCGCGTCGTTGTGCTTGTGCTCGTACGCCACGAGGTCGGCGAGCGTGAACCCGTCGTGCGCGGTCACGAAGTTGATGCTGGCGTGCGGACGGCGGCCGTCGTCCTCGTAGAGGTCGGACGAGCCGGTCAGCCGCGACGCGAACTCGCCGAGCACGCCCCGGTCGAGGCACCAGAGGTCGCGCACGCAGTCGCGGTACCGCCCGTTCCACTCCGACCACAGCGGCGGGAAGTTGCCGACCTGGTAGCCGCCCTCCCCCACGTCCCACGGCTCGGCGATCAGCTTCACCTGGCTCACGACGGGATCCTGCTGGATCAGGTCGAAGAACGACGACAGCCGGTCCACGTCGTGCAGCTCGCGGGCGAGCGTCGCGGCGAGGTCGAAGCGGAACCCGTCGACGTGCATCTCCTCGACCCAGTACCGCAGGCTGTCCATGATCAGCTGCAGCACGTGCGGGTGACGCATGTTCAGGCTGTTGCCGGTGCCCGTGTAGTCGACGTAGACGGACGGGTCCTCCGGGTCGAGCCGGTAGTACGCCGGGTTGTCCAGGCCCTTGAAGCTCAGCACCGGCCCGCCGCCCCCGCCCTCGGCGGTGTGGTTGTAGACCACGTCGAGGATCACCTCGATCCCCGCCTCGTGCAGGGTCTTCACCATGACCTTGAACTCCTGCACCTGGGCGCCGCGGTCACCGCCGACGGCGTAGGTGTTGTGCGGGGCGAAGAACCCGATCGAGTTGTAGCCCCAGTAGTTGCGCAGCCCCACCTCCACGAGGCGCCGGTCGTTCACGAACTGGTGGACGGGCATGAGCTCGACGGCGGTCACGCCGAGCCGGTGCAGGTGCTCGACGATCGGCGGCGCGCACAGGCCGAGGTACGTGCCTCGCAGCTCCGGCGGCACCTCGGGGTGCGTCATCGTCAGGCCGCGCACGTGCGCCTCGTAGAGGACCGACCGGTGCCACGGCGTGGACGGGCGCCGGTCCGCGCCCCAGTCGAACCACGGGTTGACGACGACCGACCGCGGCACGTCGGGCGCCGAGTCGCCGGGCGACCCCGGGGACACCGAGTCGGCCCAGCGGACGGAGCCGGACACCGCCCGGGCGTACGGGTCGAGCAGCAGCTTCGAGGCGTCCTGCAGGTCGCCCGGGCGCACCGGCTCGCCGAGCACCCGGTAGCCGTACCGCGTCCCGGGCCCGACGTCGGGCAGGTAGCCGTGCCAGACCGAGCCGACGCACTCGGGCAGCGGCACCCGGATCTCGGCGTCGTCCTCGTCGAAGAGGCACAGGTCGACGGCGCCCCGGTCCGACGGCGCGCCGCCCTCGTTCGCGGCCGACCCCGAGAACACGCTGAAGTTCGTGCCCGCGCCGTCCCACGTCGCGCCGAGCGGGTACGGGCGGCCCGGCCAGACGCGGACCTGCGCGCCGGCCCGGATCACCGCTCGCCGCCGACCAGCGCCAGCAGGCGGGGGCGGGACCGCTCGATCTCGTCCGACAGCATCCGGTCGAGCATCGGCACCCAGAGGCTGCCGCCGTAGTGCAACCGCATCTCCAGCTCGCCGCCCGCAGCGCCGGAGCGCACCTCGGCCTGCAGCACCCAGGGGCTGTGGGAGCGGCCGTCGAGCTCGCGGCGCTCGAAGCGGACCGACGTCGGCCGGATCGACTCGGTGCGGACCATGCGCAGCCGCTTCGAGCGACGGAGCGGACCGATCTGGCCCCGCAGGTCGACCGACCACGCCGAGCCCTCGTCACCGTCGGCGGCCTCGGCCGGCTCGGCGCGGGGCACGATGTCCAACCAGTCGGGGTACGTCCCGAGGTCGTCGATCACGTCGAACAGCACGTCGGGTGCGACGTCGGCGACGAGGGTGGCGGTCACGTCCACCCCGCCATTCTGCCCGCCGCGGACGCGACCTCCTGCCGACCGGTCCACCGACCCGCCGTCAGAACCCGAGGCGCACCCCGTCGCCACGCCGGCCGCCGCCCGCCACGTCGACGAGCGCCAGCACCGCGCCGCACAGCAGCACCAGCACGCAGCTGAGCGCCATCGCCTGCCCGAACCCCGCCGGACCGGGTCGTGACATGAGGCGCTCGATGGCGACCGGCACGGTCGGGCGGTCGGCGCGGGCGAGGAAGACGGTGGCGCCGAACTCCCCCAGGCAGGCCACGAAGGCCAGGCCCGCCCCGGCGACCAGCGCGCCCCGCACCGCGGGGAGCTCCACGCGCCACCAGCG
>JAEVZA010000007.1 GCA_023392475.1 Actinomycetes bacterium
CACCGAGGTGGTCGCGCAGCGACGTGCCCGCGGCGCGGAGCCGTGCGTCGAGGTCGGCGTCGAGGAGCGCAGCGGTGGCGGCGGGCAGGCCGGCGGGGAGGGCGGTGCCACCGGCCAGCGCCGCCGGTCCGAGCGTCGTCACGAGCCCGGCCCACGCACGGTCGGTGGTCTCGGTGACGTAGCCCTCCGACGCGAGGGTCGGGCACTCCGCCCACCCCACGACGCCGTCCGGCCGCACCCACGCGACGAGCACCGAGTCGCGCACCCGGTCCTCGGCGTGCGCGCTGCGGTGGGCGTGGCGCAGCGGGACCCGCACCCGCACGAGCCGGAGCCCGATGGGGGCGTCGGCCCGCGGACCGCTCACGCGCCGGGGCGGTCGAGCGGGCGGGTCCGGCACCACTCGAGGTACGTCACGAGGTCTCGCGCGCCGTGCTCGTCGGGGGTGCCGTCGCCGCCGTAGGCGGTGACCATCCGGAACCGGAGGTAGGCGGGCGACGGGACCGGGAGGTGGGGCGGGCGGCGCCACCACCCGGGTGGCGCCAGCCGGACGGCCGTCCGAGCGCCGGTCCACCAGAGGTCGGGCCGCCGCAGCACGGCGAGCACCGCGGACGCGGGGAGGCGCGGCGTCCCGGGCATCAGGCGCCGTCCCCGATCGGCAGGCGACCGACGCCGCGCAGGCCCACCGCCGCGGCACCCAGCACCGGACCGTCCTCGCCGCACCCGGTCGTGACGATGCGCAGCCCGCGGGAGAACTCGAGCTGGGCGCAGCGCGCCGCCTCCTCGTTCGCCGCGTCCAGGAACAGGTCGCCGTAGCCGAGCGCCACCGAACCGGCCACCACGGCGAGGCGGAGGTCGAGCAGGTTGGCGGTGGAGCCGACGGCGCGGCCCACCAGCCGACCGGTGCGGACGCGCACCTCGTCGGAGGCCTCGGCCGCGGGCCGACCCGTCGCGGCGGCGATGGCCGTGCCCGACACCTCGGCCTCCAGGCAGCCGCGGGCGCCGCACACGCACGCGCGCCCCAGCGGTTCGACGATCACGTGGCCGAGGTGGCCGGCGTTGCCCGACGCGCCGTCGAGGAGGCGGCCGTCCACGACGATGCCCGCGCCGACGCCCGTGGACACGACCATGGCGAGGTAGTCGCGCTCCCCGCTCGCGGCGCCGACCCAACCCTCGCCGAGCGCCAGCGCCTTGGCGTCGTTGTCGACGGAGGTCGGCAACCCCGACCACGCGGCCAGGCGGGCCTGCAGCGGGAACCCGCGCCACTGCGGGATGTTGAGCGGCGAGACCGTCGCGCCGTTCGGGGTCATCGGTCCGCCGCAGCCGACGCCGAGCGCCACCACCTCACCGCCACCGGCCTCGCCGCCGCCGTCGGGCGAGCGCGCCGCGCCCAGCAGCGAGCCGAGCAGATCGGTCACGTGGGCGAACAGCGCGTCGCCGTCGTCGCCGACCGTGGGGCGGCGGTCGCGGGCGAGGACCCGCCCGTCCTCGGTCACCACCGCGGCAGCCAGCTTGGTCCCGCCGATGTCGAGTGCGAGGACCACGGCCATCGCCCGGGACGGTACCGCAGCGCGGTCGGGGCCCGGGCACGGGGTGGCAGACTGCCCCGAGCCGACGGCACCGAGACGACGACGAAGGAGACGGGCGTTGACGACGACCGACCCGGGACCCACCCGGACGTTCTCCGGCATCTTCGATGCCGTGTGCGCCAACGTCGCCCGAGCCGTGCACGGCAAGCAGGACGAGATCCGCCTCGCGGTCACGTGCCTCGTGGCCCACGGCCACCTCCTCATCGAGGACGTGCCCGGGGTCGGCAAGACGACCCTGGCCAAGGCGCTGGCGCGGTCGGTGCAGGCCGACTTCGGCCGGGTGCAGTTCACCCCCGACCTCCTGCCGTCCGACGTCATCGGCTCGTCCGTGTGGAACCAGCACGCGAACACCTTCGAGTTCCGGCCCGGGCCGATCTTCTCGAACCTCGTCCTCGGCGACGAGATCAACCGCGCGTCGCCCAAGACGCAGTCGGCGCTGCTCGAGGCCATGGCCGAGGAGCAGGTCACCGTCGACGGCACGACCTACTCCCTCGCCCGGCCGTTCATGGTGATCGCCACCCAGAACCCGATCGAGCACCAGGGCACGTTCCCGCTGCCGGAGTCGCAGCTCGACCGGTTCCTCATGCGGATCTCGGTGGGCTACCCGTCGCGGGACGCGGAGCTCGCCCTGCTCGTCGAGGAGGGCCACGACGAGCGGCTCGACCAGCTCCGACCGGTGGCCTCGGCGCAGGACGTGCTGGCGATGGGCGCGGCGGCGTCCGGCGTGCACGTGGCACCGGCGCTGGCGTCGTACCTCGTCGACCTCGCGGACCGCAGCCGCAGCTCCGCGGTGTTCTCGCTCGGCATCTCGCCCCGCGCCGGGCTCGGCCTGCTCCAGGCGTCGCGCGTCCGGGCCGCGTCGGAGGGACGCGACTTCGTCACCCCCGACGACGTGAAGGCGCTCGCCCGCCCCGTCCTCGCCCACCGCGTCGTGCTGGCCCCCGATGCCCAGCTGCGCGGCACCACCGCGGACGACGCCGTGCTCGACCTGCTGCGGACCACCCCGGTCCCGGCCTGACCGGTCGGCCGTGCGCCCCACCCGCAACGGCGTCGTCGTCGCCGTCGCCGCACCGGTGGTCGGCGTGCTCGGCTGGCTGTTCGGTCAGCCGGAGCTGGCGGTCGTGGCCGCCGCCCTCGCCGTCGGCATCGGCATCGCGGTGGCGTCGGTGCGCTTCGCGCCGCTCCGGCTGGAGGTGCACCGGACGTGCCGCCCCGCGCGGCTCCAGGTGGGCGACCCGTGCCAGGTGGTGCTCCGCGTGCGCAACATCGGGACGGTCCGCTCGCCCGTGCTCGCCCTCCACGACGACGCCGGCCGCTTCGGCCGCGCCAACCTGCAGCTCGCGCCGCTGCCGGCCGGGGCCACGCGTGACGCCTCGTACACGTTCCCCACCCACCAGCGCGGCGTCCACGCCGTCGGCCCGCTCACGGTGGAGGTCGAGGACCCCTTCGGGTTGGTGCGGTCGAGCCACCGCCGGCCCGGCCTGCAGCACGTCATCGTCCTCCCCCGCACCTGGCCGCTCGCGCCGCTGCCACCCGCGGCGGGCGACGAGCCCGAGCGCGGCGTCCGTGCGCTCGCCTCGAACTCGACCGTCGACGAGGAGCTGGCGGCGCTGCGGCCCTACGCGCCCGGCGACGACATCCGCCGCATCCACTGGCGCACCACGGCCCGCGTCGGCACGCCCGTGGTCCGCCAGTTCGACCAGCCCTGGCAGCTGCGCACGACCGTGCTGCTCGACCTGCGGCGAGGCGCCCACGACGAGGCGAGCCTGGACCGGGCGGTGTCCGTCGCCGCCAGCGTCGGCGCCGCGGCCGGGAGGCGCGACGAGCTCGTGCGGCTCGTCACCACGGCGGGCGACGACTCCGGCTACGTGGCGGCGCGGGACCGCGCCGACGAGCTCATGGACCGGCTCGCCGCCGCCGGCCCCGACAGCGCCGGCTCCCTCACCGGGACCGTCGCGCACCTCGGG
>JAEVZA010000003.1 GCA_023392475.1 Actinomycetes bacterium
GCGCCGAGCTCCTCGAGCCGCGCGGCCGAGGCGTCGGAACGGGCGAGGCCCACGACGGTGTGGCCGGCCCCGAGGAGCTCGGGCACGACGGCCGATCCGATCCAGCCGGTCGCGCCGGTGACGAAGATCTGCATGGGGCTCTCCCTGGGACTCGGGGCACCGCCGACCACCCGATGCCGGGCGTCGGTTCGATGTCAGGGGCTGACATCGAACCTACGGGTCATGTCAGTCACTGTCAACAGCCGGTACGATCGGCGGATGGGTCGATGGCAGCCCGACAGCCGTGGCCGGCTCCAGGAGGCGGCGCTCGAGCTCTACGCGGCGCGTGGCTACGACCGGACGACGGTCGCGGAGATCGCCGAGCGGGCCGGGGTCACCGAGCGGACGTTCTTCCGCCACTTCGACGACAAGCGCGAGGTCCTGTTCGGTGGCTCCGCAGCCCTGCTCGAGCTGATCCTGTCGGGCGTGCGGAGCGCGCCGGCCGGCGACGGACCGGTCGACGCGGTCGGTCGAGGCCTGGTGGCCGCCGCCGAGCAGGGGCCGTTCCGGCGCGACCTCACGCGGCGGCGCAACGAGGTGATCGCCGCCAGCCCCGAGCTGCGTGAGCGGGAGCGGGCGAAGCTCGCCGACTACGCGGCGTCGGTCGCCGCGGTCCTGGTGGAGCGGGGGGCGAGCGAGCTCCAGTCGACGCTGGCCGCCGAGGCGGGGGCGACGGTGCTCCGGGTGGCGATGGAGCGGTGGGCCGAGCCGGGGGAGGACCGGTCGCTCGCCGACGTCGTCCGCGAGGCGCTGGCGGAGCTGCGCGCCCTCGCCGCCGACGGCTGACCGCGCCCTCGCCGCCGACGGCTGAGCGCGCCGAGGCCCCGCGGGTGGCGCCCGATCACCCCTGGTCCCACCGTGTCTAGGTTGCTAGCATATGAGCGTGGTCGACGAGCCGGTCAAGCAGTTCAACGTGTACCTGCCCGTCGAGCTGATCAAGCGGGTGAAGCACCACGCCGTCGAGCGTGAGTCGTCGCTGTCGGCGCTCGTCGCCGAGGCGCTCCGCACGTACCTCGACGGCGCCGCCGACGACCGCACCGACACCGATCACCCCGACACCGGGCGGACGAGGAGAGGCACATGAGCGCAGCGGGCATCGAGGCCGTGTTCCTGGAGAGCCACAACTGGGGCGCGGCCGCCGCGTTCTTCCGGTCGCTGGGGTTCACCCTCGACTTCGAGACCGACCACCGCTCCGGGCAGCTCCGGGGCGCCGAGGGGCCGTACGTGTTCGTGGCGGAGGTCCCCGAGGACCGTGACCCCGGCCTGCGGGTCGTCCTCCGGGTGCCGGCGGGGTTCCGTCCGCCGGAGGGAGTCGAGGTCGTGTCGGAGCTGGCGACGACGCACTGGGGCACGCAGGAGATGGCGGTCCGCGACCCCGACGGGCGCGTGTGGACCCTCCAGGTGGGACCGTGACGACCGGCGGCGCGACCGCGTCGGCGCCGAGCGGGGAGCCCGACGGCACGGCGGTGCGCACCGCCCTGTGGCGGGCGCTGCACCTCGAGGTCGACGGTGCCCCGCCCGTGATCGAGGACCGGCTCGGCCTCGAGCTCGCCGATCCTCCCGAGGGCTGGCGCGACCGGCCCGACATGGATCCCGCCGGCACCCGTGGCTTCCGCGCCTCGATCGTCGGGCGGGCCCGGTTCGTCGAGGACCTCGTGGCGGAGCGGCTGGACGCCGGCGTCGACCAGTACGTGCTGCTCGGCGCCGGGTTGGACACCTTCGCGGAGCGCCGACCCGACCTGGGGGAGCGGCTCCGCGTGTTCGAGGTCGACCAGCCGGGCACGCAGGCGTGGAAGCGGCGCCGCCTCGACGAGATCGGTGTCGGCGTGCCGCCGTGGCTGCGCACGGTCCCGACCGACTTCGAGTCGGACCGCTCGTGGTGGGAGGCGCTGGAGGCGGCGGGGTTCGACGCCGCGCGGCCGGCCGTCGTCGCCTCGACGGGCGTCAGCATGTACCTGACCCGTGCGGCGACCGCGGCCACGTTGCGCCGGCTCGCGTCGCTCGCGCCGGGGTCGTCGTTCGTCATGACGTTCCTGCTGCCGGCGGAGCTCGTCGCCGAGGAGGACCGACCGGGTCTCGAGATGAGCGCGCGCGGAGCGCAGGCGGCGGGCACGCCGTTCGTCAGCTACTACGCACCCGAGGACCTCGTGGCGATGGCCCGGGAGGCCGGGTTCGCCGCGGTCCGGCACGTGCCGACGAGCGAGGTCGTCCACCGCTACTTCGAGGGCCGCGTCGACGGCCTGCGCCCGTCGACGGGCGAGGACGTCCTGGTCGCCTCCACCTGAGTCCCGCGGTGCCGCGTGCGGGTGCTGCGGCGACGGTCGTGGCGGCGGGGCGGTCGGTCGGGGAGACTCCGACGATGCGCGTGGGGATCGCCGACCACTTCGGCTGGGCCGTGGCCGTCACCGCGGACGACGACCACCGCGTGGTCGACCGCCGGCGGATCGAGCTCGTCGAGCCGGGCGTCGCGACCGCACCTGTGCACCACGAGGGCATCGGCCTCGACGACGCAGCGGCGGCCGCGCTGATCGACGAGGTGCGGGCGTCGGCCGCCCGTGCCACCGCCGCGTCGCTCGACGAGCTCGCGGCCGAGGTCGGCGGACCGATCGAGGCCATCGCCCTCCGCGTCGTGCCCGACGGGTTCCCGACGGAGCTCGAGGTCCTGCGGCGGTCGCCGTGGGAGGCGCGGGCCGACGCGGTCATGTACCGCGAGGTGCTGGCCGACGCGGCGGCGGCGCGGGGGTGGTCGGTGCTCCGCTACCTCGCGAAGGACGTGGAGGCGGATGCGGCCCGGGTGCTCGGCGACCGGGCGGACGACGTGCTGCGCGGGCCGAGGGCGCGGCTCGGTGCGCCGTGGGCGAAGGACCACCGGGTCGCGCTCGCCGCCACCATCGTCGGCGCCTGACGGCCCAGCGGGCCGGCTCGGCCGCACGACCCCTCAGCGGAGGCCGAGCACCGAGCGTGCCGTGGGCTCCATGATCGTCCACGGGTGGTGCGGCGGCCGACCGTCGCCGGCGTCCCACCCGGCCAGCTCGACGCAGATGCGCAGCGCGTGCAGCCGGCGGTGCCAGTCGAGCGCCTCGGGGTCGAGGTGCTCGGCCGCGTCCTCGCTCGTGCGGCGGTAGGCGTCGACGAAGCGGCGCGACATGCGCCGCCCGACGGGCCGCAGCCCGGCGCGTGCCGCCCGGGGGAGCTCGACCGGCGGGTGCTCGAGCAGGAGGCAGGTGAACGACAGCGTGAACGCCGGGTGGGCCACGGCGGCCAGGGTCCAGTCGATGAGCACGGGGCCGTCGGGTCGTTCGAGCAGGTTGAACGGGTGGAGGTCGCCGTGCGTCACCGCACGCGCGGGGGAGCGGGGCTCGTGGCCGAGGAGCTCCTCCGCCGCGTCGACGAGCTCGGGTGCTCCGGCCACCGTGGCGCCGAGCAGCTGCAGCTCCACGAACTCGGTGGCGGTCACCGGGACCCCGGTGTCGAGTGCCCGCAGCTCCTGCTCCAGCGGCGCCGGGTCGATCTGGTGGAGGCGGGCGGCGACCTCCGCCAGCTGCTCGGGGAGGCCGCGGACGAGCAGCGGCAGCTGCCGCACCAGCGCGGTCCCGCCGATGCCGGCGAGCGGCGGCCGCCCGTCGACCAGGTCCATCACGATCGCGAACCGCCCCAACGCCGAGGTCTCCGGGCAGGTCAGGCGCACGCGCGGCGTGGCGACCCCGTGATCCGCCACGTAGGCCTGCACGGCCGCCTCGGTCCGCCCCGTCGCAGGGTTCGGGACGATGCGGGCCACGAGGTCCCGGTCGAGCTCGGGCGGCGCGCCGTCGAGGCGGAACCGCACCATCTCGGCGTAGTAGCCGCCCGAGAGGTGCTCCGGCGGGTGGCGCAGCTCGAGCTGGGCGATCCCGGTCGCCGCGCGGATCGAGTCGAGCAGGTCCTGGCCGAGCCCCTCCATGACGATCACGGTGAACACCGTAACGGTGATGACCGGTAGAGTCCAGGGTGTGGTGGACGTCCCGGGTTCGGCGGCAGCGGCGGACGAGGCCCAGCTCGGCATGCGCGTGGAGGAGCTGTCGGCGCGCTCGGGCGTGCCGGTCCGGACGATCCGGGAGTACCAGACCTGGAAGGTCCTGGCCCCGCCCCGGCGGGTCGGCCGCGTCGGGGTCTACGACGAGTCGCACGTCCGCCGCCTCGCGGACATCGCGCGCCTCCAAGAGCGCGGGTACTCGATCGCGTCGATCCGCGACCTCTTCGAGGCGTGGGAGCGCGGCGCGGACCTGCGCGACGTGCTCGGCGTGGAGGACGCGCTCGGCGCCCCGGCGGACGAGGCCCCGATGGAGCTCACGTCCGGGCAGGTGGAGGAGCTGCTGCCCGAGGTGGCCCGGTCGCGCCGGCTGCTGGCGCGCGCCACCGCCATCGGACTGCTCCACCCCGAGGGCGACGGGTTCGTGGTCCGGAGCCCGTCGCTCGTCCAGCTCGTGGCCGACCTCCTGCGGGCCGGGGTCACGCCGACCCGCTCGCTCGACGTCGCCGCCGCGGTGCTGCGAGCCGCCGACGACGCGGGAGCGGCCGTCGCCGAGGTGGTGCGC
>JAEVZA010000071.1 GCA_023392475.1 Actinomycetes bacterium
GGTCACGACCGCACCCCGGGTGACCGCCCCGCCGACGACCCGGCCGCCGACCACCCGGCCGCCGACGCCGACGACGACCGTGGCGCCGGACCCGCCCGACACCGACGTCCCGGCCTGCGCGCCGTCGTGCTGACCGCACCGGTGGGGACCGGCACCGGTTGGTGGGAGCGGCGCGGCCGGGCGATGGGCTGCGAGGTGCACCTGCTCGGCCACGGGGGCCCGCCCGACGCGCCCGACCGCGCGCTCGCGCAGGTGGCGGCGCTCGAGTCGTGCTGGAGCCGCTTCCGCGAGGACGGCGACCTGTGCGGGCTGAACCGGGACCCACGGTGGGAGGTGCCCGTCCGGCCCCGCCTGGCCGACGCGGTCGCACGAGCCGTGCTGGCGTGGGAGCTCACCGGTGGCCGCTACGACCCCACTGTCCTCGACGCGGTCGAGGCGGCGGGCTACGACCGCGACTTCCGCGAGCTCGGCGACCGTGCCGTGGCGCCGACCAGCGGCGCCGCGGTGCCCGGGGCCGGCCTCGTCGCCATCGACGGCGGCGTGGTGCACCGCCCGCCCGGCGTGCGGCTCGACCTGGGCGGCATCGGCAAGGGGCTCGCCGCCGACGTCGTTGCCACCACGCTGGTGGACTCCGGGGTCGGCTCGGCGTGCGTCGCCATCGGTGGGGACGTCCGCGTGGCCGGCGCCGCGCCCGTCGGCGGCTGGGTGGTCCCCGTGGTCGACCCGTTCGGACCGGGGCTGCGGCTGCTCGACGTGACGATCGACGGTGGCGCCATCGTGACCTCGTCGACCCGCGTCCGGCGGTGGCAGACCACCGGCGGCGGCTGGGCGCACCACCTGATCGACCCCTCCACCGGACGACCGGCGGACACCGGGGTCGCGGCCGTGGTCGCCGTCGCCGCCGAGGCGTGGTGGGCGGAGGTGGTGGCGAAGGCGGCGCTCGTCTCGGGGCTCGAGCGCGGCGCCGACCTGCTGCGCGACCTCGGCGTGGAGGCATGGATCGTCGCCGACGACACCACGGTCCTCCGGGTGGAACCGGACCGCGTCAGCGCCGGACGATGACGACGGACGCGTTCGCCCCGCGCCCGATGGTGTGGGCGAGCCCGACGGCCGCCCCCTCCACCTGCCGCTCGCCCGCCCGCCCGCCCACCTGGCGCACGAGCTCGACCACCTGACCGAGCGCGGAGGCGCCGAGGGGCTCGCCCTTCGAGAGGAGCCCGCCCGAGGCGTTGACCGGTCGGGAGCCGCCGAGGTGCGCGGCCCCGTCGGCGAGCACGCCGGGTTGGCCGCCGGGAGCGCACAGCCCGAGCTCGCCCCAGCTGAGCAGCTCGCGGGCCGCGTCGGTGTCCTGGCACTCGACGAGGTCGAGGTCGTCGGGGCCGAGGCCGGCCTGCTCGTACGCGTCCTGCGCGGCCAGCGCGGTGGGCGGGGTGAGCGTGGCGTCGTCGATGCCGGCGAGCGGCGTCGACTCGTCCAGCACCGAGCCCGGCAGGTGGCTGCGCAGCGCCGCGGCGGCCAGCAGGGGCGCGCCGGGCGCGAGGTCGGCGCGCCGGAGGACCACCGCCGCGGCGCCCTCGTTCGGCGAGCACAGCATCCAGAGGTGCAGCGGCTCCGACACCACGCGGGACGCCAGCACCTCCTCGGCCGTGACGGCCGAGCGGAACATGGCGTCCGGGTTGTGCACGCCGTTCGCCCGGTTCTTCACGACCACCGCGGCGAGGTCGTCCTTCGTGAGGCCCTGCTCGCGCAGCAGGCGCTGGGCCCGGAGCGCGAAGTAGGCGGGCGTCGCCGACAACCCGGCCACCTCCATCCACGGCGCGAAGAAGGAGGAGCGGATCATCCCCTTCGGCATCTTCTCGACGCCGACCACGATCACGGTGTCGTACTGCCCGCCCCGGATCGCCCCGGCCGCCAGCGCGAGCGCGGCGCCGCCCGACGCGCACCCCGCCTCCACGTCGACGATGGGGACCCCGGTGAGGGCGAGCGCGCCGAGCACGCGGTGCCCCGCGGCGACGCCGCCGTACGCCGTGGCGCAGAACGCGGCCTGGAAGTCGCCGCGACCGATCCCGGCCTCGGCCAGCGCGGCGCGGAGGGCGGCGACGCCCATCTCGGTCGCCGTGAGGTCGCCGTGCCGCCCGAACGGGTGCAGGCCGACGCCGGCGATCGCCACGTCGGGGCCGGTCACGACGGTGCTCCGGTCGGGGGATCGGTGGCGGCGAACGCCCAGGTCAGGACGGTGCCCCCGTCGCCGTCGGCCACCGCCTCGGCGACCACCTCCACGGGGGTGCCGAACCACCGGTCGTCGCCGGCAGCTGCCTCGGGCACCCCCACCAGCCGGCCGATCACGCGCAGCGGTCCGGCGGGCGTGTCGAGCTCGGCCACGCCGAGGCCGTAGGGCGCCTCGCCCGTGTGGCCGGGCGGCGCCGCCGTCACCGTCGTCCACCCCCAGAGCCGGCCGGTGCGGGGCAGGTCGACGTCCTCGACGTCGTCCGCGCCGGTGTACGGGCAGACGGGGGAGCGCGGGAAGTGGTGGAGCCCGCTCGAACGCGATCGCCCGCCCAGCAGCGTGACGGCGCCGTCGTCGTCCACGCGGAACAACCCCTCGGTGACCAGCTCGGGCACGGCTCAGATGCTCCGTCCGGCGTCGGCCCAGGCGGCGGCCCGCAGCTGGCGCTTGAGCACCTTGCCGTTCGGGTCACGTGGCAGCCGGTCGACGACCTCGACGGTCGACGGGCACGACCACGGGTCGAGGTTGGCCCGGGTGAAGCGGACGAGCTCCTCCGGGTCGGTCGGCTCGCGCAGCTCCACGACCGCGTGCAGGTGCTCGCCGTCCCGCTCGTGGGGCACCCCGAACACCGCGCAGTCGACGACCGCGGGGTGGCGGTGGAGCACCTCCTCCACCGAGCGCGGGTACACGTTCACGCCGCCCTTGATGACCATGTCCACGCGGCGATCGGTGAGGAACAGCCAACCGTCCTCGTCGAGGTGGCCGACGTCGCCGACGGTGAACGCGTCGTCGTGCCAGGCGCCCGCCGTCTTCCCCTCGTCGCCGTGGTAGTGGAACCGACCGTGCGCCGGGCGCACGTAGACGAGCCCGGTCTCACCGGGTCCCACCTGCTCGAGCGTGTCGGGCTCGAGGATGCGGATCTCGGTGCCCGGCCACGGCAGGCCCACGGTGCCCGGGCGGGCGGACCACTCGGCCGCGGAGACCCGCGTCGCGCCGCCCTCGCTCATCCCGTAGATCTCCCAGATCTCCGCCCCGGGCAGGGCCGCGATCATGCGCTCCTTGACCGTGCGCGGGCAGGGCGCGCCGGCGTGCAGGACGTGGCGCAGCGACCCGAGGTCGTAGGCCGCCCGCTCCTCCTCGGGGACCTCGAGGAACCGGATGAAGTGGGCCGGCGTCAGGAAGGTCGTGGTCACGCCCTGCTCCTGGACGGTGCGGCAGAACCCCCGCGCGTCCCACTCCGGCATCACCACGACGGTGCCGCCGACGAACAGCGTGAGGTTCGCGTAGCCCTGCGGACCGGCGTGGTACAGCGGCCCGGCGACGACGTGGACGTCCTCGGGCCCGTAGCCCCACAGCCCCGCCAGCATCGTCTGGGTCATGTCGAGCACCTCGGCGCTGGCGAGCGCGCCGTGCACGACGCCCTTCGGTCGGCCGGTGGTGCCGGAGGTGTAGACGACCGGCCAGCTCGTCGGCCACGTGGACGGCAGGTCCTCGTCGGCCGCCCCCGCGAGGGCTGACTCGTAGTCGGTTGCGTCGTCGGCGCCCGCGCCGACGAGCAGGACCGGGCAGCCGGGCGCCGCCGCGTCCACGACGTCGCGCAGGTCGGCGTGGGCCACGAGCACGCCGGCGCCCGAGTCGCCGAGGACGTGCGCGAGCTCGTCCGGCGCCAGGTGCCAGTTCACGGTCAGCGCCGCGCACTCGAGCTTCGCCGACGCCGCGAGGCACTCCACGAACTCGACCGAGTTCGGCAGCATGATCGCCAGCCGGTCGCCCGCCGAGAGGCCGAGGCCCCGCAGGACGGAGGCGAGCCGCGAGGCGCGGTGGTGCAGCTCCCGGTAGGTGCGGGCGTCGTCACCGCAGCGGACCGCGACGTGGTCCGGTCGATCGCGGAGGTTGTCGGCGTACCCGGCCATCGGAACCTGACGCTAGCGTCAGTCGCCGTGGCCGGCCGCTCGAAGATCCAGTCCCTGGACGACGCCGTGTCCCACGTGCGCGCCGGCGACCGGGTCCACGTGGTGTGCTCGCACACCCGGTGGTCGGCCGCGGTGCGGGCGCTCGTGCGCCGCTGGTGGGGCGAGGACCCGGGCTGGACGCTCGTCATGCTGTCGCTGTCGAGCCTCGGCACGCTGTTCTTCCGCGGCGGGCTCGTGCGGCGCGTCGAGACCGGCTACTCGGGTGACGTCTTCCCGAACTTCACGCCGAACCCCCGCTTCGGCGACGCCTACCTGTCGGGTCGGGTGGAGGTGGAGCACTGGTCGTTCCTCACCTTCGCGCAGCGGCTGGAGGCGGCGGCCCGGGGGCTGCCCGCGGTGACGACGTCCTCGGTCGGCGGCTCGTCGATGGCCGCGAACGAGGGCTACGCCGAGGTCGACTCGTCCTTCGGCACCGTCGGGCTGGTCGCCGCCGCGGCGCCCGACGTGACGATCCTCCACGGGGCGGTCGCGGACGCCGCCGGGAACGTCGCCGTGCACCCGCCGTACCTCGAGGGCATGTGGGGCGCGCTGGCGGCGCGACGGGGGGTCGTCGCGACCGTGGAGCACGTGGTCGACGACATCTCGCCCTGGCAGCACCTCGTGCAGGTGCCGGCCCACACCGTGCTCGCCGTGGCCGAGTGCCCGATGGGTGCGCACCCGGGTGGCCTCTACGGGACGTTCACGCCCGCGGAGCCGTACGGCGAGGACCTCGCGTTCTGGTCGGAGGTGCGCGACGCCTCCCGCCGGCCCGACGACGAGTTCGATGCCTGGATCCGGCGCTGGGTCCTCGAGCCGGCCGACCAGCACGAGTACCTCGCCCGCCTCGGCGCCGACCGCGTCGCCGAGCTGCGGGGTCGGGCCGACCGGGCCTCGTGGCGGGCCGACGCCGTCGCGCACCCGCCCGACCTCGACGCTCCGGTCAACGACTGGGAGCGGGC
>JAEVZA010000109.1 GCA_023392475.1 Actinomycetes bacterium
ATCAGACCCGCGAGATATTCATCGACGGCGATGCTTTGAACGTCGTCCGACGCGTAGAGGCCACGGTGGACCTGTGCGATAGCATCGATGCGCCGCTGCGTGTCTTCCAGCGCTTCGCGCCCTTGACCGTCGAGATTGCGCGCCTGCATGCCGACCATGGTCGATACGATCTGAAGCGAATTGGCGACGCGGTGATTGACCTCGCGGAGGAGGACGCCGAGCCGTTCGTTGGCGTTGCGCAGGTCGTCTTCGGCCTTGGCCTTCTCGGCCTGCAAGCGGACCGTCTGTAAAGCGTGGGCAAACCCGCGCTCGAGCAGGTCGACGAAATCGTCGCCGGTCGACTTCACGACATAGTCGTAGGCACCGGCCTTGAGCGCGGCGACAGCGACGCTGCTTTCCTCGGATCCCGTGACGTAAACGACGGGCGGACAGCCCGGGATTTTGCGAAGCTCGCTGAGCGTCTCCAGCCCGTCCATGCCCGGCATGTAATGGTCGACCGCGATCAGGTCGAAACGGCCATCCGAGGCGACCCTCAGGCCCTCGTCGCCGCTCGCCGCCGGCACGACGGTGTGGCCGCGGCGGCCGAGCAATTTCTCGACGAGCCGGCGGGTTCCGGCATCATCGTCGATGTACAGAATTCGCCGCGGTTCGTGCATCAGGCTTCGACGTCGGGAACCTGGATCACCGACAGAAACAGGCCTAGCTGGCGGATCGCGTCCGCGAAGCTTTCGTAATTGACCGGCTTGGTTATGTAGACATTCGCGCCGAGGTCATAACAGCGCTGAATTTCCAGCTTGTCGTCGGTGGTCGTCAGCACGACGACTGGCGTGCGCTTCAAATGATCGTCACCTTTTACCCGCGCAAGGATGTCGGTGCCGCTCATATCCGGCAGGTTGAGGTCGAGCAGGATCAGCGCCGGGCCGTTCTTGGCTGGCCCTTCCGGGTGATTGAACAGATAGTCGATCGCCTTTCCGCCATCGGTGAAGTGGCAGATGTCATTGTTGATACCGGCGCGGCGGATGTTTTTCTCGATCAGCCGGGCATGACCTTCGTCATCCTCGACCATGATGATGTTGACCGGACGCTGGTCGTTCAATTCCCCACCCCCTCGTCTGCGTAAGTCACTGGAAGACTTACCTGAAATGTAGCCCCTTGGCCAAGTTCCGATTTGACGTCGATGAACCCGCCGAGCCGGTAGGCCAGCGCCCTGACGTGGGCAAGCCCGATACCCTCGCCGGGCTGGTCCTGCGTTCCTGACCGGCGGAACAGGTCGAAGATCCGCTCGTGATCCTTCGGATCGATGCCGCGACCGTTGTCGGCGACTTCGTAGATTATGCGATCTTCAGCGCGATGCCCGCGCAAGGTCACCTGACCGGCACGTCCAGGCTGAAGATATTTCACCGCATTCTCGATCAGGTTGGAGAAGATCTGCTCCATCGCAACGCGGTCGCTGACGATGTCGGGGATGGGCTTGTCGATCGTCACCGTGGTGCCGGTCTCGACCAAGCGGTGTTCGAGGCTCGCCACGATGCCGCCGAACAACTTCTCCATCTGCAGCTTCTCGGGCGTCAGCGTGCGCCGGCCTTCGCGCGAGAGACGAAGGATGGCGTTGATCAGTCGGTCCATCTTCTGCGTCGACGCGCGGATGAATCCGATCGCTTCGGGCAGGTCTTCGCGCGCATTGCGGGTATCGTCGGTGATGATCTGCGGCGCCTGTTCCTGCGCGCGTTCGATCAGCGAGACCAAGGATTTGTTCGTCTCCTCCAGCTCCGAAGTGAATCCGAGGATGTTCACCAGTGGCGAACGCAAATCATGGCTGACGATGTAAGCGAAGCGCTGGATCTCCGCGTTCGCCCGCTGCAAATCCGCGGTGCGCTCCGCGACGGCGCTTTCCAGGTCGGTGTTCAAGATCCGAAGCCTGTTCCGCGCGCCCGCGAGGTCTGCCGTGTAACGGCGAACGACGAAGAATGCGGCAGTGCCGACAGCGAGGAGAAGCAGACCGGTGACCGCCAAGACGGCCTGCATCCGCTTGAGCGCGTCCTGTTCCTCCGCGCTACGCTGGCGCAGAAGCCCATATTCGGTGTCGCGCATGTCGCTCGTGATGGCGCGGATCTTGCGAATGTTGGTGGATTCGCTGTTGCTGGTGAACGCCTTGACGGCCCCCGCGACGTCGCCTTTCAGCGCCATGTCCATCGACTGGTCGACCTCGAGTAGCTGCCTTTCGGTCTCGGCTCGAAGCCGCCGTGCTCGTTCAACCTGAACGGGGTTGTCCGCGACCATCTTTTCGAGCTTCGCCAGCGTCCGCGGGGCGAGGAGCGTGTTGATCCCGTAAAGTTCCAACCGGTACTGCGACCCCGACAGAAGGTATCCGCGCCGCCCTGTCTCCGCGCGCTCGAGCTGAAGCTCGAGCAACGAAATCTGATCCACGACCTCATAGGTGTGGCGGACGCGTTCGGTAGATTCCTTGTTCGTCGCGAACACGCGCAAGGCGGCGACCATCGCAATCACCAGTAGCCCGAAGCCGATCATCAGCGCGATCAAGCCGAGCCGGTTGAAACGGCGCTCGTCTATCCGAAGCGGAGTTTGAGGCATGCGGTAGGAGTGGACGCTTTCCTAGGAGGAAGCGTGGGTAGCGTTGCTGGGCGTCGCCAGCAAGTTAACCCATATCAATCAAACCTCGAGCAGCGCGTAGGGCCGTCCAAGTAATGGCTTCAGGACGAACTGCGCCACATTGTACACGGGCACGCCGCGCATCGTGCGCCCTTCATACCGGCCGTGGTGAGCGTGACCGTGCACGACCGCCTTCACATGGTCGAAGCGATCGATCGCATCCGCTAGGCGGGCAGAACCAAGGTATTGGAAGATCTCCAGCGGTTCGCCTTCAAGCGTCTCCACCACGGGCGAGTAATGAAGGACAGCGACGCTTCGCTCGGTCCGCAATGTGCGAAGCCCATTCTCCAGCTTCCGCGCTTCGTTCATCACCTCGTCGACAAACGCCTTGGCGATCGGCTCCCCGAACGGCGC
>JAEVZA010000121.1 GCA_023392475.1 Actinomycetes bacterium
GGCCCGGCTCGCGTGGGCGGCCGCGTCGGGTGGGGCGCGGGGGCGACGGCGGGGAGCGGCGACGGGCCGGTTCGAGGCGTGGTGGGCGCTCGCGGTGCTGACCGCCCGGGACGACGACTGGCCCGTCGACCCGGGCCCCGCGGCCGAGGAGCTCCGCTGGTGGGTGTGGGCACCCGACGAGCCCGAGGTGGGCTGGACGTGCCGCGTCGCCGTCGAGGACCCCGCCGACGGCCTCGCCTGGGCCCTCGACGCCACCGACCGCGAGTCCTGACCCGCGCGCCCCTACACACCGCAGACCGAAATCCTGTGCGTACGGAACGCTGGCCGTTCCGTACGCACAGGATTTCGATCGTTGGGAGGCGGCGACGTCCGCGGGGACCGGTCCCCGTCGACGCACCGGCCGCGTCGGGCGAACGTGGCTGGGTGCTCCCTGACGCCGTCTTCGACCTCGCCGCCGCGCAGCACGGGGTCGTGGCGCTGCACCAGGCGATCAGGTGCGACCTGGACCGGGCGACGCTCCGGCGGCACCTCGAGACGTCGGGCTGGGTGCCTCGTGGATCAGAGGTGTACGTCCGACGCGGCGCGCCGCCCACGGCCGAGCAGCGCGTCGCCATCAAGGTCATCGGGTCCGGCCCGCGCGCGTGGAACTCCCACCAGAGCGGCGCGCACTGGTGGGGCATCGCGGGGTTCGGAGGCGACGCGGTCCGGGTGCTCACCGACCGTCGGACCCGCCGACGCCTGCCCGCCGACCGCGTCCACCGGGTCGACGAGGTGGATCAGCGCTGGTTGCGCGTCCATCGTGGCGTGCCGGTCTGCAGCCCGGAGCTGGTCATCCTGCAGCTCTGCGACGTCATCCATCCCGATCGGGCGGCTCGTGCCCTGGACAACGCGTGGCGACTGCGTCTCCTCAGCGGTCGATCCCTGCGTGCGCTGCTCGACGGCTGGGGCCGGCGGGGTCGCAACGGCACCGCGCTGCTCCGCGAACTCGTCGATCGCCGCCCCGACGACTACCGCCCGCCGGAGTCGAACCTCGAGGACCGTGCCTTCCAGGTGCTCGAGCTCGCCCACGTCGGGGAGTTCCGACGACAGGTCGACAGCGGCGGCGAGCGCTGGACCGGTCGCGTCGACCTCCGTCACGCCCGGTTGCCGTTGATCGTGGAGGTGCAGAGCGAGATGTACCACTCGTCGCTCCTCGACGAGGAGGCCGATGCAGCTCGACGGGCGCAACTCGAACGAGATGGGTTCGTGGTGGTCGAGGTCACCGACCAGGAGCTGTTCCACCGCCGTGATGCCCTCGTGCGCCGGGTTCGGGATGCCGTCCGCGAGCTCCGGAAAGCGGGCTGAACCCGACCGAAATCCTGTGCGTACGGAACGCTGAGCGTTCCGTACGCACAGGATTTCGGTCCTTCGGGGGCTCGAGCCCGTGAGTGGCCTAGGTGTGGAGGGGGCCGAGGACGCGGCGGGTGGCGGCGTTCTCGAACACGCCGTGCGGGTCGAGCCGGGCCCGCACGGCCTGGAACGCGTCCCACCCGGGGTACGCGGGCGCGAGGTCCTCGGGCGTGCGCCAGTGGAGCTTGCCCCAGTGCGGGCGCCCGTCGAGGTCCCGCATGATCGCCTCGACCCCGCGGAAGTACTCCTCGAACGGCATGCCCCGGTACATGTGCACGGCGACGTACCCGGTGTCGCGGCCGGAGGCGGTCGACAGCGGCGCGTCGTCGCCCCGCACGGCACGCACCTCCACGGGGAACGAGACCGGGTAGCCGAGCCCCTCCACCAGCGTGCGCACCCGCCGGACCGCGGTCACGGTCGCCTCGAGCGGGACGGCGTACTCCATCTCCACGAACCGCACGGTCCTCGGCGAGGCGAAGACGCGGTACGAGCGGTCGTTGTACTCGACCCGCCCAGCGCCGGGGATCAGCCGTCCGAGCCGCGGCAGCAGCGACGGCCGGTGCAGGCCGATGCGGTTCACGGCGCCGAACACCGTGTTCGACCACAGCCGGTCCTGGAGGAACTCGTCCTTCGCCGACCGCGGGGCGAGCGGCTCGTGGTTGCGGCGGTTCGCCTTCGTCAGCGCCCACCCCGTGCCGGGCACCCAGAAGAACTCGTAGTGGTCGTGCGCGCGGACGAGGTCGTCGAACGCCTCGAGCACCTCGTCGACCCGGCGCGGCGCCTCGACCGCGTGCAGGTGGAAGGCCGGCTCGACCTGCAGGGTCACGGTCGACACCAGGCCCAGCGCGCCGATGCCGACCCGCGCCGCGGCGAGGACGTCGGGGTCGCGGGTCGCGTCGAGCACCTGCACCTCGCCGGTGCCGTCGACGAGGCGCATGCCCACGATCGCGGACGACAGGTTGCCGAACCGCAGGCCCGTGCCGTGCGTACCGGTCGCGGTGGCGCCGGCGACCGACTGCACGTCGATGTCGCCGAGGTTCGTGAACGCCAGCCCCCGCGTCCACAGCGTGCGGCTGAGGTCGTGCAGCCGCGCCCCGGCCTGCACGGTCACCGTGCACGCCTCACGGTCCACCTCGAGGACGCGGTCGTAGCCGCGGAGGTCCACGAGGACGCTGTCGGTCAGCGCGACGTCGGTGAACGAGTGGCCCGCTCCCACCGCCTTCACGTGGCCGCCCTCGGCCGCCGCGTCGGCGACGACCCGGCGGAGCTCGGCCTCGGTCGTCGGGCTGATCACCGGGACGCGGCAGCGCTGGTTGCCGGCCCAGTTCGACCAGGTCGTCACCTTGGGCCGGGACGCGACGAGGGCCCCCGAACGGGGGCCCTCCTCACGATCCACGTGCGGGATCACCGGCTCTGCAGGGCCTCGATCAGCTTCGGCAGGACCTTGTGCACGTCACCGACGATGCCGAGGTCGGCCACCGAGAAGATCGGAGCCTCCGGGTCCTTGTTGATCGCGATGATGTTCTTGGAGCCCTTCATGCCGACGAGGTGCTGGGTCGCACCCGAGATGCCGGCGGCGATGTACACGTTGGGCTTGACGACCTTGCCGGTCTGGCCCACCTGGTACGAGTAGGGCACCCAGCCGGCGTCGACGATCGCACGCGAGGCGCCCGGCGCGGCGTGCAGCGCCTTGGCGAGCGTCTCGATGAGCTCGTAGTTGTCCTTCTCGCCGAGGCCACGGCCGCCGGAGACGACGATGTCCGCGTCGTCCAGGCTCGGGCCCGTCTTCTCCTCGACGACGCGGTTGGGGACCGAGGCGGTGCCGGGGGCACCGAGGTCGGGGACGGTGAGGGCCTCGACCGGGGCGGCGCCGCCGCCCGACTCCTCCGCCGCGAACGACTTGGGCCGGATCAGGAAGATCTTGACCGTGTCGCCCGTGAACTTCGTGTACACGTCGGTCGTGCCGCCGAACACCGGCTCGACGCCGGTGAGGGCGCCGTCGCGCTCGACGAGGTTCGTGACGTTGGTGATCACCGGGGCGTCGAGCTTCACCGACAGGCGGCCGGCGACGTCGCGGCCGTCGTAGCTGGTGGCGATGAAGATGGCGTCGGGGCCGTTCCCGGCCTCGACCGCGGCGGCGATCGCGCCGGCGATCACGGGGCCGGGCAGCTTGCCGTCGGTCCCGGGCACGTTCAGCACCTTGCTGGCGCCGTTCGCCCCGGCGGGGCCGGCGAGGTCCGCGCCGGCGGCCGTGACGACCTCGACGGCGTCGGCCAGCTCGCGGGCCTTGGCGAGGATCTCGAGGGTGGTGTTGGAGACGGTGCCGTCAGCGGCCTCGCCGAGCACCCAGATCTTGGAGACAGTCATTCCTTCTCGTCCTTCTCTCGTGGGTGCGGGGTCAGATGACCTTGAGCTCGGCCAGGAAGTCGACGACCTTCTGGAAGCCCTCGCCGTCGTCCTCGACGATCGTGCCGGCCTCGCGGGCCTCGGCCTGGGCGATCTCGACGATCTCCTGGCCGGCGCCGGCCCAGCCGACCTGGGAGGCGTCGATGCCGAGGTCGGCGATCGTCACCTGGTCGACCGGCTTCGACTTGGCGGCCATGATCCCCTTGAACGAGGGGTAGCGGGGCTCGACCACGCCGGCGGTCACCGAGACGACCGCGGGCAGCGGGCACTCGACGTCGTCGTAGCCGGCCTCGGTCTGGCGCTGCACCTTGGCGGTGCCGCCGTCGATGGCGATCTCCTTGGCGAAGGTCACCGACGGCAGGCCCAGGAGCTCGGCGACCTGCTCCGGCACGACGCCGGTGTAGCCGTCGGACGACTCCGTGGCGGTGAGGATCAGGTCGGCGTCGCCGGCCCGGCCGATGGCCTTGGCCAGCACCTTCGAGGTGCCCAGGGCGTCGGAGCCCTTCAGCGCGTCGTCCGAGACGAGGACGGCCTTGGCGGCGCCCATGGCGAGGGCGGTGCGGAGACCGCCGACCTCGCCGTTCGGCGCCATGGAGACGAGGGTGACCTCGCCGCCGCCGGCCGTGTCGACGAGCTGGAGGGCCATCTCGACGCCGTAGCTGTCGGACTCGTCCAGGATGAGCTTGCCGTCCCGCTTGAGGGTCTTGGTCGAGGGATCCAGCTCGCCCGGATCGGCCGGGTCGGGGATCTGCTTCACACACACGACGACGTTCATGGCGGGAAGTTTGCCGCGGGCCCCCGTGGTGGAACAAAAGCCGCCCGGGACGGGATTCGGGCGGCACGACCCAGGCCGCGGCGCGACGCACCGTGGGGGAAGATGCGGCGTGCGCGTGCTCCTCGTCGTGAACGCCGCCGCGTCGTCGGTGACCCCGCGCCGCCGCGTGCTGGTGCGGAAGGTGCTCGCGGCCGACCACGACGTGGAGGTGGCCGAGACCGCGCACCGGGGGCACGCCACGGAGCTGGCCGCGGCTGCCGCTGCGTCGGGTGCCGGCTGCGTCGTGGTGCTCGGCGGCGACGGGACGCTGAACGAGGTGGCCGACGCGCTGGTCGGCACCGAGTGCGCCCTCGCCCCGCTGCCGGGCGGCTCCACGAACGTCTTCGCCCGCACGATCGGGCTGCCCGACGACGCGGTGCTGGCGGCCGACGCGATCGGCCGGGCGCTCGCCGCGGGATCGGTCGAGCGGATCGGCATCGGCCAGGTCGACGGCCGGGCGTTCGTGCTGCACACCGGCATCGGTTGGGACGCCGCGCTGGTGGCGGAGGTCGAGCGCCACGGTCGGCTCAAGCGGTACGCGAACCACTCGCTGTTCGTGGCGGCGGGCGTGCGCACGTTCCTCGGCGGCTACGACCGCCACCGCCCCCACCACCGGGTCGTGTTCGACGACGGGAGCATCGTCGAGGACGGTTACTTCACCCTCGTGCTCAACAGCGACCCCTACACGTTCGTGGGCCGACGGCCGTTCCGCGTCGCGCCCGGCGCGGACCTCCACCACCCCTTCTCGGTGGTCACGCTCCGCTCGATGTCCCTCCGGCGCTTCCTGCCGCTCCTCGCCGGCGCGCTGCGGGGCGACGGGCTCCGCTCCGGCCGCTGGGTCGACGTGCGGGACGGCGTCCGGTCGCTGCGCGTCGAGCGCCGCTCGACGATGCCGTACCAGGTGGACGGCGACCACCTCGGCCAAGCGGACGTGCTCGAGCTCGTGCACCGCCCCGACGCCGTGCGGCTCGTCGTGCCGCTGCCGGAGGATCGGCCCGGCGGGGGCTGACGGTCAGGTGCGGCCGAGGGCGGCCGAGGCGATCGCCGGCACGTTGGTCACGATGCCGTCGACGCCGAGGTCCGCGAGCTCGACGATCCGCGCCGGGTCGTCGACCGTCCAGGTGTTGAGCAGGAGGCCGAGGTCGCGGCACGCCGCCACCAGCTCCGCGGTGACGGTCGCGTCCCAGGGGTGCAGCGCGTCGTGGCCGTGGTCGGCCGCACGGCGGACGGCATCCGGGTCCTCCGTCAGGTCGAACACGAGGTACCCGGTCGGGATGCCCGAGCCCACCTCCCGCACGCGGTCGATGGTGGGCAGGTCGAAGCTCGAGACGAGCACGGGCTGATCCAGCCCCGCCGCCTCGCGCGCCGCGAGCAGCTCCGCCACGCGGTCGGCGACGTCGAGCGAGCGCGGCACGTCCTCGCCACCGAGGTCGCCGGGGCTGTTCTTGATCTCCACGTTGACGCCCATGCCCGCGCACGCGTCGAGCGCCGTGACGAGGTCGACGACCCCCTCCGGCACGTCCGCGGCGGGCACCGACCAGACCGTTCGCCGATCGCGATACCACGGATCGTGGTGGACGATCAGTGTGCCGTCGACGGTCGCGCGGACGTCCAGTTCCACCCAGTCCGCCCCTTGTTCCCGGGCCCCACGGAAGGCATCCACCGTGTTCTCGGGGTGATCCGCCGACGCGCCTCGGTGCCCGATGATGAGCAGTTCCACCTGTCTCGACATCTTCTGGAAACTTTCCCTTTACACGTTCCGTGGTCGGCGGTAGGTTCGACTTTGTTCACGGATTCACAAGTTCCCAGCCGCTGGTGGGCGGGAAACGGGAGGGGTCCGTGTGAACGACGCACCGGGGCGAGGTACGGACCGCGCCCGTGACCATCCTACGGAGGATCCCGTGGCCCTCACCTCGAGCCGCAGCCTGAACGTCGCCACCGACGACTGGCGTGTCATGTCCGCCTGCAGCGACACCGACCCGGGTCTGTTCTTCCCGGTCGGCACCACCGGCCCGGCCCTCGAGCAGATCGCCGCCGCCAAGGCCGTGTGCGAGACCTGCGAGGCGAAGGCCCCGTGCCTGCAGTTCGCCCTGAGCACCAACCAGGACTCGGGCGTGTGGGGCGGCACCTCCGAGGAGGAGCGTCGCAAGCTGCGCCGGGCGTGGGTCGCCCGCCAGCGCCAGCAGGCCGCGGCCGCCGCGTCCTGATCCGATCCGACGCACCCGCCACCTGAGGCGGGTCCGCAGCGACGACGCACCGCCAGACCGGCGGCACGTCGGGCGCACCTACAGACCGACCGAGCGGCCTCCCCCCGGGGGAGGCCGCTTCGCGTCCGTCTCGACGCGCGACACCACCGGGATCGAGAGCTGCACCCGCGTCCCGGGACGGCGGCTGCCTGGCGCGACGGCGGAGAACTCGATCTCGCCCTCGAGCTCGCTGACGAGGCCGCGGACGATCGAGAGGCCGAGGCTCGTCGATCCCTCCGGGTCGAAGTCGGAGGCCGGTCCGGCCCCGTCGTCGACGACCGCCAGGTGCAGGGAGATCGTGTCGTTCGCCAGCACGATGCGGACGCGGCCGCGCTCCCCCGGCGCCAGCGTCCCCGGCGGGTACGCGTGGTCGACGACGTTCTGGAGCAGCTCGGTCGTGACGACGGCGAGCGACGTCGCCTCGGGCGACGGCAGCTTCCCCGCGTCGCCCTCGATGACGAACTCGAGCGGCAGCTCGGGCGAGGTGAGCCCCTCCTCCACCATCCGCGCCAGCGGGCGCACGACCTCGCCGAACTCGACGTCGTCGCCGTCGTCCCGTGACAGCGTCTCGTGCACCAGCGCGATCGACCGGATCCGCCGCACCGACTCCTCGATGGCCGACTTCGCCGAGGGCTCCGTGAGCCGCCGTCCCTGCAGTCGCAGCAGCGACGAGATCGTCTGCAGGTTGTTCTTGACCCGGTGGTGGATCTCCTTGATGGTCGCGTCCTTCGAGACGAGCGCGCGGTCCCGCATGCGCATCTCGGACACGTCGCGGAGCAGCACCACCGCGCCGTCGACCCGGCCGTCGGCCACGAGCGGGATGCAGCGCAGCACGACGGTCACGTCCTCGCGCTCGACCTCCTCCACCGTCGGCCGGCCGTTGAAGAAGGCCCGGTAGGTCGCGGCGGTCTCGGCGCCGAGGTCGCTGAGGTGCTCGCCGAGGAAGCGGCGCGTGACGCCCAGGCGGCGGAGCGCGGAGACCGCGTTCGGCGACGCGAACGCGATCCGGCCCAGCTCGTCCAGGAGCAGCACGCCGTCGCCGACGCGCGGCCCGCCCGTGGACACGACCTCCTCGTCGGCGAACGGGAAGACCCCGTCCGCGACCATGCGGCCGAGCCGGCGGAACACGCCGAGGTAGACGCTGGCGAGGTCGCTGACGTCTCGGGCCAGGTCCAGCGAGGCCTCGCGCGCCATCACGGCGACGACGCGGCCGCGGAAGCGCACCGGGATCGCGGTGATGCGGATCTGCTCGCCGAGCCACGGCGAGTCGACGACGTCCTCGACGATCTCCCCGGTCGCCATCGCCTGGGCGACGAGCGGCCGCTGCGTGTCGTCCATCGTGCGGCCCACGACGTCGTCCATGAACAGGGTCTGACCGGTGTTGGGCCGGACCTGGTTCACGACGAGGAAGCGGTTGCGGCCCTCATCGTGGCCGGGCAGCGCGACGTAGAGGAGCAGGTCGGCGAACGCGAAGTCGGCGAGCGTGCCCCACCCGGCCACCAGCCGCTTGAGGTGGCGCGACGCGTCCTGGTCGACCGGCGGGACGACGAGGGCGACGTGCTCCGCGGTGAAGCTGTGCTCGTCGTCGTCGACGTCCACCTCCTTCGCCGCGGCGAGGTCGCCACGGAGGGGCGGGCCGGGGAAGGACGGCGCCGGGCGGTCCCACGGGTCGGACGTGCTCACCGGTTCACCGCCAGATCTGGTCGCCGAGCCGCAGCAGGCCGGCGAGCGAGTGGATGTCGTCGTCGAAGTACGGAACCGCCGCGGTGAGGGCCGGCGTGGTCGACAGCTCGGCGCGCTGCTCGGCCTCCCGCCGCGCCACCACCTGGTAGTTGAGGAAGCTTTCCCCCACCTCGGCGAGCACGTGCGTCAGGTGGTCGACGTTGTCGGCCGGCGGCCCGATCGCCGGACCGACGTCCCCGGCCACCTCGGCGGCGCGGTGCGCGAGCGCCTTGGCCACGTCGGTCGCCGGTCGCTCGAGCAGGAACGACGGCAGCACCTTGTTCAGCACCAGCGCGCCGACGTGGTAGCCGCGCTCGGACAGCAGGCGCAGGAAGAACTCCGCCTCGCGCGCCGGGGCCACCTCGAGCGTCGACACCACCAGGAACGTCGTCTGCGGGCCGCCGAGCAGCGACGTCACCGCGCGGGCCCGCTCGACGAACCCGTCGTACATCGTCTGGAACAGCATGAAGAACTCGGCGATGTCCTCCAGGAACTGCGTGCCGAGGATGCGGTCGGCCACGGAGTAGAAGGGCTTCGACGCGAAGCTCACGAGCCGCGACCGGTACGGCGTGATCAGCCAGCGCAGCAGGCGTGACGAGAAGAAGTCGGCCATGCGGTCGGGCGCGTCGAGGAAGTCGATCGCGTTCCGGGTCGGCGGCGTGTCCACCACGATCAGGTCGTAGCGACCGGACGTGTGGATCTCGTACAGGCGCTCCATCGCCACGTAGTCGTGGCTCTGGACGAACTTGCCGGTGATGTTCTGGTACAGCGGGTTGGCGAGGATCGCGTCGCGCGTGGCCGCATCGGGCGCGTGGAGCCGGACGAGGTCGTCCCAGCTCTGCTTCGTGTCCAGCATCGCGGCCCACAGCTCGCCCTCCGCGTGGGCGCCGGCGTCCACGAAGGCCTCCTCGGGCACGCGGGTCTCGACGTTGCCGAACCGCTCGAGCCCGAGCGCGTTCGCGAGCCGCTTCGCCGGGTCGACGGTGAGCACGAGCACCTTGCCGCCGAGGTGCGTGGCGGCCGCCGCCCCGAGCGCGGCCGCGGTCGTGGTCTTGCCCACGCCGCCGGAGCCGGTGGACACCACCACCTCCTTGGCCGCGCAGAGCTGCTCGAGCGTGGAGGGCTCGGTGCGAGCGGCCATCAGAACCCGAGCTCCTCGCCGAGCGCCTCGGCGATGCGGGACGTGGCCCGGACGCCGTGGGAGCGGTGGAACAGGTACGGCAGGTACAGCAACGGCAGTCCGTCGGGCAGCCCCTCGCGCAGGCGGTTCAGGTGCGGCACGCGGCTGCGGCGCAGGTTGACCGCGAGCTCGGCGCCGTCGAGCACCTCCTCCACCCCGTCGCCGACGCGCTCGGCGAGCAGGTGCGTGGCGTCGGGCTTGCGGAGGCGGTCGAAGATCTCCTCCTCGGAGCGGCCGAACAGCTCGGGCAGCACGCGGTTCACCACCACCGAGGCGACGTCGATCTGCGTCTCGTCGTGCAGGCGGTCGATCAGCTCGAGCGTCTCGAGCACCGGCATCTCCTCCGGCGAGGTGACGACCACGACGCCGGTGGTGTCGCCGTCGGTCAGGAGGTCGATCATCCAGTCGGTCTGGGAGCGCACCAGGCCGACCTTCACGAGGTCGTTGATGGCGACGGGCGCCGCGAGCTGGCCGACCACGTGGCCGGTGGCCGACGCGTCGACCACGACGAGGTCGTAGTGCCGCTCGCGCACCTCGTACGCGAACTTGCCGACCGTCAGCAGCTCGTTGACCCCCGGGGCCGCGTTGGCCACGAAGTCGAACGTGCGGGCGAGCGGACCCATCTTGGCGATCAGCGGCACCTTGAGGTTCAGCCGCATGTACTCCTTGAGCGACTCCTCGGTGTCCATCGACATCGCGAAGAGCCGGGGGCGCACCTCGGTGGGCTCGAAGCGCAGGGGCCCGACGCCGAGGAAGTCGGCGAGGTTGCCCTTCGAGTCGACCTCGCACACGAGCGTGCGCTGGCCGCGGTTGGCCGCCAGCAGCGCGATGGCCGAGGCCACCGACGTCTTGCCGACGCCCCCCTTGCCGGTGACGAAGAGCAGCTTCCGCTCGAGGAGTCCGAGCGTCGAGCGCCCCATCGACGGTTGGCGGTCAGGACGAGAAGCCGAAGCTCCGGCCCTCGGCCTCGCTCCCGATCTCGACGAAGGCGATCTTCTTGGAGGGCACCCCGACCTCGCGGCCCTTGCGGTCGGTCAACCACAGCACGCGACCGTCGTCGGCCAGGACCTCGTCCACCTGCTTCCGGAGGGCCGCCCGGTCCGTGTCGTCGTCGAGCTGGAGGTCGATCTCTCGGGGCGAGTAGGTGACGCCGATGCGCACGTCCACGTTGGGGGGCTCCTCTGGGTGGCCGGCGCCCTGTGGGACCGGCGGGACCGTCATGCTACCGAGCGGGTCATGGTAGTGATCAGGCATGGCCCCGCCCGCCCCGCCCGCCCCGCCCGCCCCGCACCGCCCGACCCCCACCGGCCCGTGAAGCGGCTGGCCGGGTTCCCCCGCGTGCCGCTGGCCACGCTGCCGACGCCGCTCGACGCCGCGCCCCGGCTGTCGGCCGAGCTCGGCGTCGACGTCCTCCTCAAGCGGGACGACCTCACCGGGCTCGGACTCGGCGGCAACAAGGTCCGGAAGCTCGAGTTCCTGCTCGGCGCCGCGATCGAGGACGGCGCCGGCACCGTCGTGACGTTCGGCGCCCTGCAGTCCAACCACGCCCGCCAGACCGCCGCGGCCTGCGCCCGGCTCGGGCTCCGCTGCGAGCTCGTGCTCACCAGGACCGTCGACCGGCACGGACCGGCCTTCGAGGCGGGCGGCAACGTCCAGCTCGACCGCCTCTTCGGCGCCACCGTCACGCTCGTGGAGAACGACGACGACGAGATCGCCGCAGCGGTCGCCGCGGTGGAGCGCCGCGTCGAGGGCCGGGCGACCTGGATCCCGCCGGGCGGCTCCGACGCCGTCGGCACCCTCGGCTACGTCGCCGCCGGCATCGAGCTCGCCGAGCAGCTCCTCGACGTGGGCGCGGCGCCCGCCGACGTCGTGGTCGCCGTCTCCACCGGCGGGACGTACGCGGGGTTGCTCACCGGCCTGCGGCTCGGCGGCTCGCTGGCCCGGGTCCGGGGCGTGTGCGTGTACCGACCGGCGGCGCGGACCCGCGAGGCGGTGGAGGGGTTGCTGGCGGGGGTGGCGGAACGTCTCGACGTGCCGGCCGTCCCGTCGAACGAGATCCTCCTCGACGACGGGTTCCTGGGCGACGGCTACGGGCTGCCGACTCCCGGGATGGTCGACGCCCTGCGGCTCGTCGCGCGCACCGAGGGCGTGGCGCTCGATCCCGTGTACACGGGGAAGGCCGCCGACGCGCTCCGCACCTGGTCCCGCACCGGCTCGCTCGACCGGGGCACGACCGCCGTGTTCGTGCACACCGGCGGCGCGCCCGGGCTGTTCGCCTACCCCGACCTCGACCTCTCGTCGGACTGAGCTCGCCTCGGGCCGGGTGCTCGGAGCCGCCGGCCCCTCCCACTCGTTCCCATGACGATCCGCGCTACCAGGCAGCACGAACAATCGTCAGAATCCGGAGTTCGCCGGTCGGGCGCGGAAGAACCGGTCAGGTGCGGTCACCCGTCGCGGCGCCGAGCAGGACCGCGTCGGGCACCGCCACCTCGAACCAGTCGTAGTGGAGGCGCTCGCCGTCGAGCCGGCCCACGCCCACCGCCTGCACGAGGTTGAGCCACGCGTAGCGCTCGTCGCCGGCCTCGAAGGTCGGGGCGACGTAGATCGGCGCGGTGCCCGGTCCGTCGGTCATGTCGATCCGACCGCGGTAGGTCACGTGCACGAGCGCGTCGTCGTGCGTGCGGACGGTGCCGCGCACGTCGACCGTGGCGACCGGGCCGTTGACGACGATCCAGTCGGCCATCGCCTCCGGGAGGACGTCGCCGCGGAGGCGGTCGCCGGTGACCGTGCCGTCGACGACGGGTGCCACCACCCGGAAGCCAGCGGGTCCCTCGCCCACGATCTGGTACTCCCCGAGCGTGAGGTCGAGGGAGCAGAGCGGAACGAGCGCGAGCGGCGGCGTCATGGGCCGACCCTAACGCCCGGTGCTCCGGGCGGACCGGGGCCCGTCAGATGATCTTCAGCTCCGGGTTGAACCGGCGCGTCGGCGCCAGCTCGACGTCCACGCGCTCCGCGATGGCGGCGAACGCGGCCGCCGCCTCGGAGGACGGATCGGCGACGACGATCGGGTTGCCCGAGTCGCCGCCCTCGCGCAGGGCCGGCAGGAGGGGGACCTTCCCGAGCAGCGGCACGTCGATCCGCTCGGCGAGCTCCTCGCCACCGCCGGCACCGAAGATCTCGTAGCGGGTGCCGTCGTCGCCGGTGAACCACGACATGTTCTCGATGACGCCCTTGACCTCGAGGCGCACCTTCTCGGCCATGAACGCGGCGCGCTGGGCGACACGCTGCGCCGCCGGCTGCGGCGTCGTCACGACGTACAGCTCGGCGCGGGGCAGGAACTGGGCGAGCGAGATCGAGATGTCGCCGGTGCCCGGCGGCAGGTCGACGACGAGGTAGTCGGGATCGTCCCAGAAGACGTCGGTGAGGAACTGCTCGAGCGCCTTGTGCAGCATCGGCCCACGCCAGATCACCGGCTGGTCCTCCTGCACGAAGAAGCCCATCGAGATGCAGCTCACGCCGTGCGCCTCGGGCGGGACGATCATCTGGTCGATCAGCACCGGCGGTCGTCCGACGCCGAGCATCCGCGGGATCGAGAAGCCCCAGACGTCGGCGTCCACGACCGCGACCCGCTTGCCCCGCTGCGCGAGGGCGATGGCGAGGTTGGTGGTGACCGACGACTTGCCCACGCCGCCCTTGCCCGATGCCACGAGCAGCACCCGGGTGCGCGACGACGGATCCGCGAACGGGATGGCCCGCCCCTCGGCGTGGCCGTGGGCGGGCTGCGACCCGGCCGTGGCCGAGGGATCGCCGTGGAGCCGCTCGCGCAGCGCGGCGCGCTCCTCGTCGTTCATCGACGTGAACTCCAGCGACACCGTCTCGACCCCGTCGAGCGCGGTCACCGCCTCCGTGACCCGGCGGTCGATCTCCGCCTTCAGGGGGCACCCCGGGATGGTCAGCGCCACCTCGACCGACACGGCGGGCAGGTCGATCGCGACCTCGCGGACCATGTCGAGGTCGACGATCGAGCGGTGGAGCTCCGGGTCCTGGACGGGCCGGAGGGCCTCGATGACGTCGTCTCTGGTGAGGGGCATGCGTGGAGTGTCCCCGTCCGGCCGCTCCGGCGGCAAGCCGCGGGGAGGTGACCCCGGGCTCAGCCCCGCTCGTAGGCGGCGCCGACCCGGGCCAGGACGTCCTCGCGGTCGGGCGGGGCCACGAGCTGCAGCCCCACCGGCAGGCCGTCGACCGACCCGCAGGGCACCGACATCGCCGGGAACCCGACGAAGCTCCACGGGATCGCGTTCCTCGAGAGGACCATGAGGAACCGGGCGAAGTCGTCAGCGCGCGGGGCCACGACGGGCGAGGTGGGCAGCGCCAGCACGTCGTGGGCGTCGAACAACCGCAGCAGCCGGTGCGCGAGGTCGGCGCGGACGCGCTGCGCGTCGACGTAGTCGATGCCGCTCACGTCGGCCGCGTGCTCCAGCTGGTCCGCGACCTCCTCCCAGTAGCGGCCGCGGTCGAGGCCGAGCGACCGGTGGGCGCTGGCCGCCTCCACCCGGCTGACGAGGAGGCCCGCGGCGTTGGCGGTGCCGAGGTCGTCGAGCGTGGGCGCCGCGGCGTCGGCCACCGTCGCGCCCAGCTTCTCGAGCACCGCGACGGCACCGTCCACCGC
>JAEVZA010000161.1 GCA_023392475.1 Actinomycetes bacterium
CGCGTCGGCGTCCGGGTGGCTCGGGTCGTAGACCTGCTTGAGCGGGGTCTGGTCCTCGGCGATCTGCGCGACCTCGACGCCGCCCGGCTTGCCGCCGCTCATCGCGCCGGCCAGCGCCGCGCCGAACGAGCCCTCGGCCTGGCGCTCGGCGAGCACGACCTCCTTGCGGCGGTACGGCTGCCCGTCGACGCCGCGCGTGGTGTTCGCGTTGGCGAGGTTCTCCGCCACCACGTCCATGCGCATGCGCTCGGCGGTGAGGCCGGAGGCCGAGACCTCCATGGCGTCGAACATGCCCATCAGTTCACGCCCATCGCGGACTTGAGGATCGCGATGCGGGTGTGGGCGACCGTGACGGCGGCCTGCTGCTCGAGCGCGTTGGCCGCGAGCTTGGCCGACTCGGCGTCGGCGTCGACGCTGTTGCCGTCCGCGCGGGTGACCGCGGTCGCGTCGCGCTGCGTGGAGAACGCGGTGCGCTCCACCGCGGCGTGCGCGTCGTCGGCGCCCAGCGCGCCGCGAAGCGCGCTGTGGAAGTCGACGTCCACCCGCTGGTAGCCGGGCGTGTTGACGTTGGCCAGGTTGGCGGCCAGCGCCGTGTGCCGCTGGGCGGCGCCGCTGATGGCGCGCTCGAGCGCGAGCTGGGTGGTGTCGAACAACACGGGACGGATTCCCTTTCGAGAAGAAGACTGCGTCCGTCCTTGGACAACACTCGCCGCCGATTCCGTGGCGACAGACGATGTGATCGGCGCCGGGCGCCCAGGCTTTAGGCGATGCCGTCGACGCTGCCAGTTGCCTGACCGGCGGCGGCGAAGCGGTAGCCGTCGACCGCGCCGCGGCCGCGGCGCAGCGTGCCGAGCTCGCGCACGATCTCCGCGCCGGCGAGCGTCAGCTCCACGATGATCTGCTGCTGGACCGCCTGCAGGCGCTCGAGCACGGGGCGGGCGCTCGCGGGCGCCTGACCGAGGGTCGCCGCGAGACGGGCGCGCTCCTCGATCGCCGCGGGCAGGCCCTCGAGGTCGCCGCCGCGGAGCAGCTCCAGCTCGCGCTCGGCGAGCTCGAGAAGACGGTCCCAGGCGCTCATGCCGAGGTGATCTGCGCCCATGCCTCGCGCAGCTCCGTCAGGTAGCCGCGCACGAGGTCGATCTTGTCCGCGTCGCGCTCCAGCCGCGCCTCCAGCAAGAGGCGCTTGGAGAAGACGTAGATGCCCTCGAGGCGCTGGGCGATCTCGCCGCCCTTCTCCATGTCGAGGGTCTGCAGCAGGTGGTCGACGATCGCCTCGCCCCGGTCGAGCCGCTCCAGCGCGGTCGCGCGGGCGTCCTCGCGCATCGCGGCGCCCGCCTGGAAGAAGAAGCGGATGGCGCCGTCGTAGAGCATGACCACGAGGCGCTCGGGCGGCGCGGTCATGATGCTCTGCTGCTTGTAGGCGGCCGGTGAGGCCGTGGCGAATGCGGTCATTGCGGCTCCGCAGGGAGAAGGACGGTCGCCCAGGTCATCGGCCGGGGCGACCGGCGTTTGAGGCGGGTTTACGCGCCCCAGGAGGGCAGGCCGTTGATCTGACCCGCGAGCCACGCGGACTGCGTCTGGGACTGGCTCATCGCCGTCTCCATGGCGGCGAACTGGGCCTTCAGGCGCTTCTCCTTGGCCTCCAGGCGCTGGTCCATGCGCGTCATGTCGCTGGTCAGGCGCTTGGACTGCTTGTCCATCGAGTCGAGGCGGCTGTCCAGGGTCTTGCTGAGGTCCTTGGTCAGCGCGTCGATGTCCGCCACGAACGGCGTCGTGGAGCTGGAGAAGAGGTTGCGGACCGCCTGCGCGTCGGCCTCGAGCATCTCGGTCTGCTTGGCGTCGTCGATCGAGAGGAGGCCGGCCTTCGCGTCGGCGGCCGACGAGCCGGCCTTGCCGGTCGAGATGCCGATGTCGCGCAGATCGTCGAGGCCGAGCTCGACGGCGGGGTTGTAGTCCTTGCCGACGGCGGTGCGCAGCTTCGAGAGCATCGAGTTGAGCCCCGTGTCGCCGAAGAACGCGCCCTTGTTGAAGTCGGTTTGCGTCGTCGCGCCGGTGACCTTCTTCTCGCCGACCTTGGTGCGGGTGGCGGTCACGAGCGCGTTGTAGGCGTCGACGAACTGCTTGATCTCGTCCTTGACCTTGGTGCGGTCGACGGCCGGGGCGCCGACGTTGACGCTCACCGGGTCGCTCGTCGTGCCCTTGAGCGTCAGGCGGACGCCGGGGATGGCCGTCTCGAGGATGTTCGTCGCGCTCTCCGGCTGGAGCACGCCGTTGAGCTCGTAGATCGCGTTGCGGCCGGCGACGTCCTTGGTGGGGTCGTTCGTCAGCTGGGCCCCGGTCGCGCTGAAGTCCACCGTGGACCCGGTCGCGCGCGAGGAGAGGACGAGCTTGTCGCCGACGACGGCGGCGTACACGGGCAGGTCGCCGCGGCCGTTGATCGTCGAGGCGACGTCGGAGAGCTTGGCGTCCTTGGCGATGTCGACCGTGATCGGGTCCTTGCCGCCGGCGCCGTCGTCGAACGTCAGCTGGGTCGGCTCGGAGCTCTGCGTCCAGGAGTAGGTCTTCTGCGCCGAGGACGCGAGCTGCGTCACCTTGACGGCGTAGCCCCCGATCGGCGCGCCGCCGGTGCGTGCGACCGCGACGCGCGCGGCGTCGGAGCTCTCGACGGTCTGGGTCTCGGCCCAGGTCGAGACGCTCTTGAGGTCGGCGGCCGCGGTGCGGAACGCCTCGAGC